>JAPLMK010000006.1:7101-8954 GCA_026387085.1 Candidatus Omnitrophota bacterium | reverse complement strand
GAATCCTCAATTCTATAATTTTCATCTTATTTTTTTCCGGTAATCTTCCTTAGTCGGATAAAGAATAACTGCATCTTTAAAAGATTGTTCGGCCAAAAGAATCCAGCGTTGGTCTCCGGTTATTTCGGCGACGCTTTCCGCCGACAGACCCAGCCGAAACCGGAAACTGGCTGAGTAGGGTTCCGCTTTACAGGCTTTTTGGTACGCAGAGACGGATTCCTGCAGGTAGATTTTATTTTTACTGATTGTTCCGGCTTGATAAAGAAGCGCGCCTAATTGCGCGTAATAAGCCGGATTTTTGGGGTTAATCTCGATTGCTTTGTTCAAAAGCGTTAAACCCTGGCTACCGTTACCGGTTGAAAGCAGGTTGAGGCCGTTTTGATAAATCTTTTCGGCCCGATGAATTTTCCCCAGGTGAAAACCGGCCACCAGAAGCACCAATATTATAAGCCCTGCAGAGATTTGGGTCAAACTCCGCCGTCTGTGTTCGCTTTTTTTGTCGATCGGGACAGCGGCGGTTTTTAAAGGAATGAGTTTTGCGGAAGTGACTTTACTTAATGGGATGAGCGCCGGCAGGACGAAAAGATAGGTGGCCAGGGAAGGGTCGGCCCAATCAAAATCTACCTGGCTATGGAGAAAAAGGACCATAATTCCCCAAAAAATTCCTTTCTGCAGGCCGGTGGTCGCTCCCTTCCATGATTTTTGCAGGAGCATAACCCAAAACCAGAGAAAGGCCGCTATGCCCAGCAAGCCGTTTTCGGCCAGAATTTCAAAGAAGATACTATGGCTGTGCTGTGTTTCCATGGCAGCCGGAATCTTAAATCGGGCGTATTGGATTCCGAAGCTGCCGGGCCCGAAACCCAGAACCGGCCGCTCTTTGAAAATTTCCAGAGAACTTGCCCAGTAAAATAACCGGTCCCGCAAGGAAAGGATGTGGGGAATCATCTTCAGCGTGTGAAGCGCAAAGAAGAGAATTATGAATCCGCCGAGCAGAACGAGATAGGGAGAATATTTTTTAGCCAGGCGCTGCCCGTGATTTTTGTTTCCCGTTAATGAAATCCGTTGCGCCCAAATGCTTGCTAACCACAACAGGCAGACCAAAAAAAGTATTATTATCGCGCCGGCGGATTTTGTCAGGGAAAGGGCGGCTATAAAAAGAACGGTTAAGAGAAGCCCGGACAGATTTAGATGCCCCCTCACCTTTATCCTCTCCCCTCCTTCGCTAAAGCTTCGGCGGGCACGGCCCGGTGGGGAGAGGGAAGGGTGGGGGGGTAAGTGAGGGGAAAAAATAAGCGCAAAACTTATAGGAATCAGGGTAATGAGAAAAGCGGCAAAAATATTGGGGTAAACAAAGGTAGAAAAAGCGCGTCTGGTGGTAAGGCGGGCCATCATCTCCGGGGGTATCTTATCCAGCATGTTCTGTTGTGTCATGTAATTAAGCGTATCTTTAAATCCCCAGAAATATTGCTGAATTCCGTAAAGGCAGACCAGCGCGGCGGTAATTAAGACAATAGTCAGTATAAAACGGTGGCCGTCAATGCCCGTTTTTTTATTTGGCGGAAAAGCAATCACCTGAAAAAGAAGGAAAAAGAAACTGAAATAATAAAGATATTGCAGATAAACAACTTCGCTGCGATAGGGCGAAGCAGAGCCGATGGTGGCCAGAAAAGAGATCAGTAAAAAAGATGCGGCCGGCAGTTCCAGCCCGGTAGTTTGATAATTGATTCTTCGGGTTAAGATTAGGCCGGCGTAAATTATAACGGCTCCGAATACGGCAAATTGAAAAATATTTTGGGCAAGGGAATAGGTGAGGCCGTCACTGAAAGGCCGGATGAAGAGCAGGACCGCGAAAA
>JAPLMK010000006.1:4416-7060 GCA_026387085.1 Candidatus Omnitrophota bacterium | reverse complement strand
AAAATGTTTTATTTTCATTCCGTCATTCCCACGGACCGTGTCGCGCCGTAGCCTTGCGCGAAGGCGGATAGTAAGTGGGAATCCAATTTTTAAGGTGTAGATTCCCGCTTGCAACATGCGGGAATGACAATGTTCCTACCCGTGTTTTTTCAGAGCAAGCAGGATTTCTTGGTAGGCATCCGGCCGGTAAAAGTTGACGGTGCCGAGCCCGATTGCGTTGGCACCTGCCAGGAGCATGGATAGAGCGCTTGGACCGTCAAAAACTCCGCCGGAACCAAGAATCGGAAGTTTGGTTACCTGGCGCGCTTTAAATACAAGATAGAGGGAAAGAGGCAGGATTGCCGGACCGGAGAGACCGCCGGTAATTCCGCCCAGAGCCGGTTTTCTTTTCCGGACGTCAAAAAGAAGGGCCGGGAAGGTATTGGCGATAGTCAGTCCGTTACTGCCGGCATCCTCGGCTGCTTTAACCAGGCTTTCAATCCGGAAGAGGTCGGGCGGCAGTTTGGCCAGGATAGGCATCTTTACGGATTGACGCACGGCTCTTATCGTTTTATATAAGTCAGCCGGTGAAACCGGATTAAATTCGCAACCGGAAACGTTGGGACAGGAAAGGTTTAATTCCAGTCCGGCTAAACCTGTTTCTTCCAGTTTTTTCGCCATATGCGCTAATTCTTTCTTATTTCCGGCGATGCTGGGCAGGACCGGAAGAGGCAGGTTTTTAACGTACGGCGTTATTTCTTTGATGAATGTTTTTAAGCCGGGGTTTTCCAATCCGATGGAATTAATCAATCCGGAAGCTGTTTCGGCGGTTCGGGGCGGCGGATTCCCTTCCCGGGGAAGGATGGTTATTGTTTTGCAGATTAGTGCGCCGAGCCGGGAAATATCGATTATCTCTTCTAACTCTTTACCGTATCCGGCGGTACCGGAAAGAAGAACCAGCGGGTTGCGCAGTTTAATTCCGGCAAAATTTAATTCCATAGTGTAGGAATTTCTTTTTTCGTAGGAATTTCTTTTTTCACCCCTCACTTTAATCCTCTCCCCTTAGGGGAGAGGGGAGGGTGAGGGGGTAGTTTTCCCCATATAATTTCTTCGGCCGGGAAGACCGGCCCATCAACACAAGCCAGGCGGTATCCGTTTATGGTTGCTACGGCGCAACCGCGGCAAAGGCCGATTCCGCAAGCCATCATTGTTTCCATGGAAAAGTAGGCGGACCACCCGTGCTTTGCCGCAATTTTTCCTGCCATTGCCAGCATTGGGTTTGGACCGCAAGCATAAAGAGTGCCTTTCCCCGGTATTTTTTTGATTTTTTGAGTGAGGAGCGAAGTGGCCAGACCCTTGAATCCGAAAGAGCCGTCTTCAGTGGCACAATAAGTCGGGATGCCTAAATCCTGAAAATTATCAAGCAAAAAAAGGTCTTCTTTGGTCTTACATCCCAGAAGGACAACCGATTTTTTGTTTTGTGAACCAAGAGACAGATTTTTCGCCAGAAATAAAAGACCGGCAGCGCCTAATCCTCCGGCCAGGATAATTTTTGGACCCGGTACGGCTGGGTAAGGTTTACCCAGCGGACCAAGCAAGGATATCGAGTCGCCGGCTTGCAAGCGGCTGAGAAGAATGGTCCCTTTTCCCTTTACCTGGTAGAAAACGGTTACTCTGTTCCGGGAAAGACCGGCGATGGAAAAAGGCCTTCGCAAGAGCGGGTCGGTTGTTTTTGACTCAATCTGGATTTGCAGGAATTGACCCGGCAGCGCTTGAAAATGTTCCGGAACTTCTATTACCATGCGATAGTAATACGGAAGAGCCGCCTTGTGGTTTTCCCGAATCTTGCCTGTTTCCAGCATCATAATATTTTTATTACCTTTACCCGGGAATAGATTTCGGAAATTTTAGCATAAGGCGCAAAGGAAGTGCCCGGATAAATGATCGAAGCGGAACCGGCTGCTACGCCCATCTGTAATGCGTCGGCCAGGTCTTTGCCGCGGGAAAGTTCGGCCAACAGGCCGGCCAGGAGAGCATCACCGGCGCCGATAGTGCTGCGCATTTTAAGCTTGGGCGGCCGGGCCTGAAATATTTTTTTTTCAGTTATGGCCAGGGCGCCGTTAGAACCAAGGGAAACGATGACTGTTTTTACGCCTCCGGCGATAATTTTTCGGGCTGATTGCGTAATTTCCGGTATTTTTTCGCTGAACTTTCTTCCGGTCAACCGGCTTAATTCAAAGAGGTTTGGTTTTATGATATCGGGAGCGGATTTCAGGCCTTCTGACAAAAATTGGTTGTCGCTGTCAAGAATAACGGTCAGCCCTTTTTTTTTGAGACGAGAAATAAGGATGGCGTAAAAATTATCCGGGATACCGGGCGGGGCGCTTCCGCAAATGGCAAAAAAAGAACCTTTCGGGTACGGGTAGGAGAGGATGTATTCTTTGAGGCGTTTAAGATCTCTGCGGTTAATTTTCGGGCCGGATTCGTTAAAACGGTAAATCCGGCCCGTTTTCCTTTCCAGGATATTATAAATTGCCCGGCTTTCTCCGTTAATTTCAAGGAAACGATATTTAATTTTTCTTTCCGCCAGGCGCTTTTTAATCCATTGCCCGTTTTTGCCGGCAATAAAACCTAAAGCTACTCCTTTAATTCCGAATTCATTCAG
>JAPLMK010000006.1:0-4360 GCA_026387085.1 Candidatus Omnitrophota bacterium | reverse complement strand
TCCGAATTCATTCAGGGCACATGCAACATTTACGCCTTTACCACCCGCATCTTTTCTGATTGCAATCAGCCGATTGATGTCTTCCGGAACAATTTCGGAAACTTCCAGATAAAAATCAACGCTTGGGTTAGCGGTAAGCGTGTAAATATCCATGGGGTTGCGAAAAAATAAAATTGCCTATTTGCCAGAGATGATTTTGGAGCGAGACAAGGAGCGAAGAAGATTGCATAGTTATACTATACAAGCAATTAGCGACACAGTCGCAGCCCAAAAGCACCTGACCCTTCGGGGAGTCCCGTCTTTGGGTTATTGCGGCGTTGCTCCTCCTCTCCATACCGCAGAGGGTATAGTTCGTCGTCGCTTCGGGCACTAACCTTAAATCCGAGACTCCAAATAGGAAATTTTATTCTTTCGCAACCCCTTAAAATTAAGGGACGGCTACAGACGAGTTTTTGTTTTACGGATTCTTTTTAAACGGCGTTGACGACTCGCCGGTTCAAAAAATTCTCGGCCCTTAATCTCCTGGAGAATTTTTTCCCGTTCTACCTCACGTTTAAAACGCTTAAATATTTTTTCAAAATCTTCGCCAGCAGGCCTGCTTCTTCGTTTCACTTCTCCAGCCACAATGCGTCACCCCCTTCGATTAACAACGTTTTCAGATTTTATCAATTTCGTAAATTTCTTTTTTACAGTTGTGGCATACTTTTTCTCCGTCAAAATAACCATCAACGGAAGAACAGCTCCGGCAACGGATATTCATCCGACACTCCCGGAGGACAATTACCGGTTTTGCTTTTACGGCGGGCGCAACAAATTTATTTTCTTTTGGAGTCAGAACCTTTTCTTTACTTTTCCCGGGTTTTTTAACTTTTTTTGTTTTAACAATAATCTTTTTAGCAGCTACAATCTTTTTAGCGGCCACCGGTTTTTTAACGGCAATCTTCTTTTTTTTCACAATAGTTTTTTTTACCGTTACCGCCTTTTTGGTGGTGCGAGCTGGTTTTTTCCCTTTACCAAGTTTCCGGGCCATGAACCCCCTTTTGGTTGGTTTCCTGTTTAATCCCTTAACGAATAATTATATCCTGAATTCTGTCAGAAAGTCAAATTTGACCATTCGGGCGGCCTTGCGGTAAAATTCTTGGATTATGGATAAAATTTCGAAAGGAGTGCTTTGCGCGGGTATCGCGGTCGCGGATGTAGTGGTAAAACCGGTAACCGGCTTGCCGGAAGAAGGAAAACTCCAACTGGTGGATGAGATTGAACTTCATTGCGGCGGTTGCGCGGTTAATACCGCAATCGGACTGGCCCGATTTGGGATTAACTCCGGACTTTCCGGCCGGGTGGGACAAGATGGCTTTGGCAGTTTTTTAAAGGAGAACCTGGCCCGGGAAGGGGTTTCTACGTCCGGCCTGAAGATGGTTGCCGGAGAGCGGACTTCGGCTACAGCCGTAATGGTTTCGCCAACCGGCGAACGTTCTTTCCTCCACTTTCTGGGCGCAAACCGGAATTACAGCGCCGCGGATTTTGACCTTCAATTATTTGCTGACTATCGAATCCTGCATCTGGCCGGAATTCTGTTAACTCCTTCTTTTGACGGAGAGCCGGCCGCATCCGTTATGCGCCAGGCAAAGGAGGCGGGATTGGTTACCTCTCTGGATACCGCCTGGGATGCAACCGGCCGATGGCTGAAGGCGGTTGACCCGATATTGCCCTACACAGACCTTTTCCTCCCAAGCATAGAGGAAGCCCGAATGCTTTCCGGATTAAAAAATCCGGAGGAGATTGCGGATTTTTTCTTAAAAAAAGGCGTAAAAGTAGTGGCGCTGAAGATGGGTTCCGAAGGTTCATATTTCAAGTCAGCGCTCGGGGAAGATGGTTTTGTGCCGATTTACCCGGTTGAAGTAAAAGATACCACCGGAGCCGGCGATGCTTTTGTCGCCGGTTTTCTGGCCGGATATCTGCAGGATTGGCCTTTGCCACGGGTGGCCCGACTGGCTAATGCCGTAGGAGCCCTTGCGGCCAGTAAGGTGGGAGCCACGGCTGGTATCCGGTCCTGGGCGGAAACACTCCGTTTTGCCGATAAAGGGTTTGAAGAATAATGTTAGTTCCGCGCCGCACCGTATTATTCATTTTTCCGTTAATTTGCCTGGTCTGCGGCGTTTTTTTTCCGGAGATTACCCGCGCCGATTCCCGGCCGGTATTTTGGAAAGCGGATAATTCCGAGGCGGTTATTGCGTCCGATGGTTCAGTTGCCGAAGTAATTCTTAAGGGGAATATCTCCTTTGTTTCGGAAGACCAGACCATTACAGCCCAGGAAGGGCATTATTTTCCGGATAAGCAGGAGGCGGTCCTTTCCGGAAAAGTGCGGCTTTTGCTGCGGGCCGGGACGGTTGATACGAATGAAGCTTTTTATAGTTTTGCGAACGGTTTCGGATTTACCGGCGAGGCTATTTTTGCCAATCCGCCCTGGTTTGGGAAGGCAAAACGGATTGAGATAAAAAATTCTGAAGATCTTCTGCTGCGGGACGGATATATTACTACCTGCGACCTTGCGCCCCCCCATTACCGGGTTACCCTGAAATCCGCTTCGCTGAAAAAAAATGAATGGATAAAGATTAAGTCGGCGACCTTTATGGTGGGAAAAGTGCCGGTTTTTCACCTGCCGGAATTTTCCCAGTCGCTGGGTTCGGCTGAGGTATTTGCGCTCGGCGCTGCGATATAACAATCCACAGGAACGTTATACGCTGGACCTTGATTACCGCGGTATGCAGGGTTTTGGTTTGGGGCCGGGCCTGAAAAGCAGCCGGTGGGGGCAAACCGATATTAAAACTTATTTCATCCGGGATTTGAAGCAGGACCGGGACCGTTACCGGCTGGAGGCCTGGCACCGTTCCGATTTTCCAAGAGGGTCGGGAGAGGATAATTTCCTGTTCCAGATTCATAAATTTTCCGATAACGGTTTTTTAAAAGATTATTTTTGGAAGGAATACGTTCAAGATGTAGAGCGAAACAGTTTCCTCTTTTATTCGTTAAACCGGAAAAATTATTATGCCGGTTTTTTAATGGATGGCGAGTTGGATGATTACCGTAATTTAATTAAAAGATTACCGGAACTAACCTTTTCCGCTCCTTTCCGGAAAATAGCCGGTTCCTACTGGCAGGAAGAAGCCGCTTTAACTCTTCTCGCGAATAAATTTTCCGGCAAAACGGAAGAAACAACCCGTTTCTATTTTACGGAAACAGTATCCCGTTTTTATCCGCTGGCCGGCGGAATTTTCCGGCCGTTTGTCGCCGGGGGTATCGCCTATTATTCGCAGGACCGGTTGGGCGAGGAAAAAACCCGTTATTTTTCGGAAGGAGGTTTCGACCTGGGCTGGAAATTGGCCCGGACCTTTAATCAAAAAGATAATTCAAATCTGGTTCATTATCTGGAGCCGCGGATTACTTTTTTAACCAGGAACGTTTCCCTGGCGCCGGAAAAATTATTTCCGTATGATGATTTTGACCGGATGAATTCGGACCAATTGCTGAGATTCCAATTATTAAACCGCCTTAAATTAAATCAGCCGGAAGGTGTTTTGGACGAATTGCGTTTTAATTTAGAAGCAGATTATTCTCTCAAGAAAGGGCGTTTTGGGAATTTGAGAAACCTGTTTGTTTTTAACCCGCGCCGCAACCTGACCATTCGGAGTGAAGGCGAATTTAATTTAGACGCGGGAAAATGGAATACGGTCTCCACTTCCTTTGACTGGCATAAAAACGGTTATCGTTTTTGGTTTAACCATAGTTACCAGCGGGATGAAGGTGAAACTCTCACCCCGGGCATATCGACACCGTTGGGCAAGAGATGGAAAATTGACAGCTATGCCACTTATAATTTGGAGAGCAGTAAACTTGAAGGAAGAGAGATAAGCATCGGGCGCGACCTGCACTGCTGGGAGAGCCGTTTTGGTGTTTATCGGGATCAGGACGAAACAGAAGTTTATTTTGTCTTTACCCTGAAAGGGTTTCCGGAAGATGCGGTTAAGATTAACTCCCGCTTTTAATGATACGCCACCTTACAATAACCGAACGGACAGCAAAAATTCAGAATGATTGTTTGTGTTTGCATCCATTTTTTGAGTATAATATTAAAGTTGCAAACATTAAACTGATGCCGGTATATTCTTAATTTTAAAAGCTGATTATCATTACCATTTAAGGCGGTGTAGCTCAGCTGGCAGAGCAAGCGGCTCATATCCGCTAGGTCTGGGGTTCAAGTCCCCACGCCGCCACTTTTAAGCTCATCGGGACTTGAACGGAGCGAAGTAAGGGATTGCGACTGATTAAGGAGCAATACCAGCGGGGGGCCGACTCGAGG
>JAPLMK010000123.1:12674-23195 GCA_026387085.1 Candidatus Omnitrophota bacterium | reverse complement strand
GGTCGGGCCGATGGGGATGTATAAATGGGCTGTTTATTTTTTGAAGGAATGGAACGTTGACTGCCGGCACGTGCACGGTTTTAATATGGACGAGTGGAGTGACCGGAACGGAAAGACCCTGTCTTCGGATAATCCCGGCGCTTTTCAGAATGCGATGGAAGGCGCTTTTTACGGTCCGCTCGGGTCTTTGACCATACCGGTCAGTCAGCGCCACTTCGCAACCCCAAAACTACTTCCCGCTTATCCGGGGGAAATTGAAAAACTGCGCAAGGAAGGCGCGAAGATGGTGCTGATATTCGGCATCGGCCGGGTTTTTCACATCGCGTTCTGGTAGCCGCATTTTGCCGCGGAGTTTTCCAGCACGGCGGAATGGAAAAAACAGGCCTACCGCTTAGGGGCGAAGTTACATCCGCTTACCGTAGAACAGAACGCGATTACCAGTTTTAAGAGCCGGACTACTTTAGTACCCTGCTTTGCTAACACCATCGGCCCGGGGATATTTTTGCAGGCCGATAAAATTATCGGCGGTTGCGACGGAACTCTGGGCCGGGGAATGATGTGGCAGGGAATGAGTTTGTGGGTCACCCTGCGCTACGGAACCGACCGGTGGGTTCCAAGCAGTTTTATGCCGACCCTGCCCGGCCGCTTATTTTTCTTGAAGGAACTGGCCGGACCGCTGGTCGCGGATTGCAACTGACGGGTAACCGTCATCCCCGCATGTTTTAGGCGGGGATCCAATCTTTTAAGCTTGCCCCCGCATGTTTTAATCGGGGGGTGTAGATTCCCGCTTACTATCCGCGGGAATGACAAGACAGCGGAGGTATGAATGAGAATACTGGCGGTAGGCGCTCATCCTGACGATATTGAATTTCTTTGTGCCGGAACGCTGATGAAGTTTCGTAGCCGGGGCGATGAAATTTTTACGGCTGTTTTGTGCAACGGCGATAAGGGTCACTATGAAATCGGACCGGAAGAGTTGGCTTGTATCCGGCGCCTGGAGGCAGAAGAAGCGGCGAAATCGGAAGGAGCAACCCTGGTTAGTTTCGGTCTCTTTCCGGACCTGGAAGTTTACGCTGACAGCCAGAGCCGCCGGAAAGTGGTGGAAATAGTCCGGCAGGCAAAACCGGATTTGATTTTAACTCATTACCCGGATGATTATATGTGTGACCACTCCACAACCGGAAGGTTGGTAATCGACGCCTCTTTTGTAGCTTCGTTACCTAACTATCGCACGGAAAGTCCCCATACCAAATCAATTCCGCTAATCTATTTTATGGACGCAATGGCCGCAGTCAATTTTCAGCCGACCGATTACGTGGATATTTCAGAATTAATCAACGAGAAAGGAAAGGCCTTGCGGTGCCACCAGAGCCAGTACCGGTGGCTCTTGGACCATGACGGCATTGACTACATCGATTTCATGAAACAGCACAGCGCTTTCCGGGGCGTTCAGTGCGGCGTTAAATACGCGGAGGCGTTTCAGCGCTACGCGGTTTGGGGCCGGATTAAGCCTGGTTGTAGCCTGCCGTAACCGCTAACCTATTGCGGCCTTTGTGGTGGTGGCGGTGGTGCATTTGGCGGCCTGGCGCCTCCGGGCGGTGGTCCTCCCGGTGGTCCTCCTGGAGCTCCCAAGAATGCCGGTTCGGGCTTCTTGATTATCCCCAAGGCAAGACCGAGGTCGTAAATGTTTTGTATGTCCTGCGTTTTCGCGGAAGGTATTTCCAAAACTGCCAGTTGGTCGCTGATTATCTTTTTAACCGTTACCCCTCCGTCATCTGCTGCTCCTTGACCCGGAGGAGCTCCGAAACCACCCATCGGGCCCGTTGTTTCCTGTGCTAATACTCCGGATACTAACTGGTAGAGTGGACTGAGCAAAGAGGCGGCCCGCTCTTTATTTCCTTTTGCCAGGAATTGGATACCGGCCGCAATGAGGTTTTTATTGATATTTTTCCGGTAGGGAGCATCAGGATTTTCTTTGAGCGCCTGTTCAAAAAGGGCAATTGCTTCGTCAGCGTTTCCGGATTCCAGGAGTTTCAACCCCTTATTATAATTTTCTTTTGATTGGGAAACCCTGATATTTAAAGATTTAAAAGTTTCAGAAGCAGCATCCCTGACCGCGTTTTTCGGGTCATTAAGCGCCAGGTATTCCAGGAAAGGACCTTGAGATTCGCCGGCAATACTTTTTAGAGCCTCAATCATTTCGACCCTCAGTTTTACTTCATCTTCCACGGTCCAGATTGGAGCTGCTTGAGCTGTCGATTGACCGGCGGTGTTTCGAGGACCACCGGGAGGAGGGGGTCCGCCCGGAGCTCCTTGAAATGCCGCTTCTTTTACCATGTAGCCACCGGGAGGGGGTGATTCTCCCGAAGCAACTTGAGCCGGAACCGGGTAGTCTTCTTTCAGCCTTTGCACCAGGACCGGAACGCTGATGTCTCCCTTAAGAAACCCGGTCATCAAGTTATAGTAGAAAACATAATCTCTTTGTTCTGGCGGTATAATGTTATCGGTGGTTTCAATAATCCCGGGCCAGGCGGAAAGAAAGAGCGGAAGCGACTCCTCTTTACCCAGCTTTTTAGTTAGCGTCCACATCCGCGGGTCGCCAAGTTCCGAGGGCCACTCCTTCCTTTTAATGTTTGGCGGCAGGGCGTTCATTCCTATGGGCCATTCTGCCAAAAACCAGTATTTTAAGATTACCTTGAAAGATTCCGGTGTATTCTGGTTGGATAATACTACCAGTAATTTAAACTTTTCTTCGTTGGTGATGGAGGTTCCGGCCAGCGTCTGGTCAACAGCCGAAAGGGCTTTTGGATTCTTAATCCGGGCTAAATTTTGAACCGCGCTGCCCTTGACGGCCAGTTTTTCGTGTGGGTTGAGCGCGGACTCAAAGAGCGCTTCAATTGCTTCATCGGTTTGCGCTTGCCGGAGTTGGTTTGTGGCGGCAATCCGTTTGGCGAGAAGGCCAAATTTCAAATCTGCAATTAGCTCCGGAACGCTTTTAAGGGTAACGTTTATTTCTTTGTCCGGTTCCTTGTTTGTTTCTTTTGTTTCTTCTGTTTCTTCGGTAGTTTTGGTAACAATAACCGGAACACGGAACTCTTTTAATTTTTCGAGGTCGGATGCGGCCTGTTTGCCAATGTCAGAGTCGGGCGCTTTTTTGAGAAGTGATTCCAGCGTGGAAATGGCTTTCGGATAATTTTTTTGGGTCCAGTAGGTTATGGCCAGGTTATATTCTGATTCCAGATAGTCGGTTTTAAGTTCCAGCGCTTTTTCAAACGCAGTGGCTGCCCCCGGATAATCATTGGCTTCGTAAAGTTCTACGCCTTTATTGAAATACTCCTGGGCGGTTTGCTGGCCAAAGGCCGGTATGGCAATAACGAAAACAATAATCAAACCCAACCACATTGTTAATCGTTTCATGTTCACCCCTATTTTTTTAAGTAATTTTCCAGCAATTTGATGAGTTGTTCTTTCGGGACCACACCGACCAGCCGTTCTTTTTCCTGACCGTCGATAAAGAGAATCAGGGTGGGGATGCTCATTACTCCGAATTTACCGGCCAGATTGGGATTTTCGTCCACGTTCACCTTGCCTATTTTGGCCCGGCCGTCAAAATCATGGGCAAGTTGTTCCAGGGTCGGGCCCAGCATCTGGCAGGGTCCGCACCATTGGGCCCAAAAGTCAACCAGAAAAGGAACGCTACCCTTTTTTATTTCCTGGTCAAAATTAGTTTCGTTTAATATTATTTCCATTGCTTCTCCTTTATGTTGTTAATTTACGGAATGCAGTTTTAATTTCCTGCAGGGATTTAATCAGGTTGTTTCGGTCCCGCGTCTCAAAAGTCAAAAATTCCGGCTCTTTTTCCCCTAGGAATTCCTTTTTGAAGTTAGGCCAGTTTACGGTTCCTTCAAACGGAATCAGGTGCCGGTCGATCGAATCGTAGGTATCGGAAAGATGAAAGGCGATAATTTTATCCTTCAGCGTTTTCAGGATTATTTCCAGCACGCCGGAAATGTGGGCGTGACCGGTATCCAGGCAAATGCCGGTGTTAGGCAGTCCTTCAATCAGGAAAGAAAGGTCGGATGGCTGCCAGCCGATTAAACCGGGCAACATGTTTTCGGCTGCCAGCCGTATCTTGTTTTCCGATAGGGCCTGGTCTAATTCCACTAAACTTTTCCGGCTCTGTTTCAGCCGCATTTTTTCTTCTTCGGGCTTGGTTAGGATTCCGCCGGGATGGATGATTACGGTTTCGGCCCCGGGTAACCGGCTGAAAACGGAAACAGCCGCTTTTATTTCGCTTATCGCTTCTTTTCGTAAACTCTCGTCAAGTGAGGAAATATCCAGGGTTTCGCTGAACGGCGCGTGCATGGTCCTGACCTTTATGCCGTATTTTTTTAATTCGTCGCTAAGGCGGTTTGGATAATCGTTCTCCCAGTAAGGGAAGTGGTCTTCGCTTCCGAAGTCAAATGCTCCCCATAATTCTAAGTTTTTGATTGCGCTGTCGGCGAAGGCCGGTAGCACATCCAGGATTTTTTCTTTATTGCAGATAAACGTGGAAACGCTTATTTCCATTTAAGGTATTATTATTTGCTGTCCCCGGCTAAGCAGGGTTCCGTTATTTTCAACAGTTCCTGCCTGTCGATGCCTCCGACCCGCATATCACGGATGATACCCTTACGGTCGATGACAAAGGTGGTTGGAATTGACCGTATTCCTCCGTATGAAGAAGATACCCGGTTTCCCTTGTCGTTGGCGACCGGATAATTAATCCGGTTTGTCTTGCTGAATTCCTGCAAAGCGGCGTCGCTGTCGTTCACGCCTATTCCGATTATCATGACACCTTTTTTTTCATAATCACGGTAGAACTGAACAAATTCCGGAATTTCAGACCGGCAGGGCGGGCACCACGTTGCCCAGAAATTGAGGATGACCACTTTTCCTTTGAGGGATTCCAGGGAGATGGTCTTTCCGTCCAGCGCGGTTACGGTAAAAGAAGGCGCTGGTTTTCCGAGCAGACCACCCTGAGACAATAGCGGTTTTGCCCACAGAAACAATCCGAGCATTATTAATATAACAAAACCCAAACTGATAAATTTCTTTTTCATTTTATCCCCCAATATTTTTCGAAAGTAATATCAAACTTAACCACGGAAACACAGAAAACTACGGAAGCACGGAAAAGTTCAGATTATTACTCTTTAACTCTAAACGCTTGTTATTCCGTGTTTCTATTCTTCCGTGTCTCCGTGGTATATCTGTATTTCGTTTTATTTTTGGCAATATCTTACCGGCCGCGTATCTGTACTTCCCGGAAAAAAACCCGCATCTTTTCTCGTAGCGCCTCGAGCCGTTCTTTTTCCCAGGATTTTTTAGCGGAAAATTCCTGGTCCAGAGTCGGAGCGGGAAAGAAATTTTGAATAACATAACAACCGGGAAAGACGTCCTGGTTTTTTCGTGCTTTGCAAAATCGTCCGATTTCCAGGAAATCATCTTCCGTTAAAAGTCCCGGAGCGATGGTGGTGCGTAACTCATATTCTACCCCTGAATCAGCCAGCAAGTCAATCGTGGCGATGACTTTTGAAAGGACCGGGTTGCCGTATTCAATATCAATTCCGGAAACCCGGCTGTATTGCTCCGCTTGGAGCGGCGCCTTGATATCAAGCGCAATATAAGATACCAGGCCTTGGTTTATTAATTTTTCCAGAACTTCCGGCCGGGAGCCGTTGGTGTCCAGTTTTACCGGAATGTTTTCTTTTTTTATTTTTATCAGAAAATCAATTAAGTCCGGCTGCAGGGTGGGCTCGCCGCCGGTGACAACCAGCCCATCCAGAAAATCTTTTTCCTTTTGCAGGTGTTTTAAAATTTCTGCTTCCGAAAAGGCAGGCAGCGACGGTTGGTTCCGGACCAGGTCAACGTTGTAACAGAACGGACAGCGAAAATTACAACCGGGCGTCCAGATTACCGCCGCTACTTTTCCGGGATAATCGATGAAGGAGGCCGGGGTGAATCCCTTGATTTCCATTTAGTGACTGCAGGAAGTGCAGGAACTGCAGGCGCCGGAGCGACAGCCGGAGCAGGAAGACCCGGTGGACGCCGGAGAAGAAGAACTGCCCCGTCCGATGGAAAAAGGCGCAAATTCCTTCTTTGATATACCGCGGCATTTAGGGCAGGATTCCGGTTCTTCTTCGGATGCCCTTACCAATTTTTCGAAACCAAATCCGCAATCAGCGCAACGGTAACAGTATATCGGCATTTGTTTGATTTCCTTCGTGACTTTACTTGTTTTTATTTCCCCGGCTCTTTTTTTTGGTCGTTTTTCTTATTATTAAATGCAGCCTAGGGGGTTCTGGTTGAAATTCTCTCTCCAGCAGTTGCATAATTCGGGAATGCAGTTCGTCCGGCACCGGGAAGAGCGGAAGCTCCCGGCAAAGCGCAATCGTTTTGCGGAAAGTTTCCAAAACCGCGGCACATTCCGGGCAGTCAATCAGGTGTTCTTCCAATAAACGGCTCAGGGTTTCGTCAAGCTCGTTTTCCAGGTAGGCGGATAATGAAATCCGGTAACGACGGCATATGATAATCATATTTTATTATGTAGCAGCCCCATGACTCTTTAGATGCTGAAAGTAGTGCGATAGTTTCTCCCGGAGCAGTGAACGGCTGCGGTGGAGCCGCGTTTTGACCGCTGATTCGCTGATTTTAAGTATCCGGGCGACATCCTTGACCGGCAGGTCTTCTATTTCGTAAAGAACAAATGGTGTCCGGTAAATATCCGGCAGTCCCGCAATCTTTTTTTCCAGGAGTTCTCTTAATTCGGTATTAGCCAGCGAAGCGGCCGGGTTGTGAGACCAGTCCGTAATTTCAAACGGTTGTTCTGCACCGTCGTCTTTCCGGATTGTTGTCATTGATTCCAGCGAAATCGGCGCCTCTTTCTGTTTGCGTAGTTTCAGGAGGCAGAGGTTGATGGCAATTCGGTAGAACCAGGTGCCGAAAGTGGACCGGCCCGAAAATTTCGGCAGGGCTTGGAAAGCACTGATAGATGCTTCCTGGAGAACGTCGGCCGCGTCGGAACGGTTTCCCAGAATCCGGTAAGCCGAGCTATAGGTCCGGGCCTCATATTTTTTGAGCAGTATCTCGAAAGCTTCCCGGTCTCCGTTCTGGGCCCTGGAAATTAGTTTTTCTTCTTTCTTTTCCATATTTAAAACGGTTGGATTTTGCCCGACGACGTGTCTGCTGAAACCCGCCTACGCTAAAGCTGCGGCGAGGTAAACCTTGGCGAAGGAGGAAGCCCGCCTTCGTTAAAAAACTACGGCGGCCGAAGTCGGGGCAACTGGACGCTATTCGAACCGCTTTCCAGTTACTGTCAAATCCGACCGAACTTGAAAACCAACTTGACCTTCTGCGCGATCTTTGCACTCAGAATGACGCGCCTTAATGAGTAAAGACAAAAGATTCGGCGGGGAAATTTCACCTTATTCTATTTTATTGGAGTAGGGATCTCTAAATCTTTACAAATCTTACGCGCCAGAAAATCAATAATTTCTTTGTGCCGGGGAACAGTAGAACACTTACGGGTTTTTTGATTTACATACACCGTATGGTTACCGCCTTCCCGAAGAAATTCGCAACCATGACGTTCAAGATGTTGAATGAGGTCGCGTCGTTTCATTAGACCGGAAGAAGAAACGGTTCCCGGATGACGTTTTGGCCCACCAAACTTTCTTCGGTAAGTTTCCGATTTGCTTCAAGTACTAAATCCACCGCTTCAATAAGGTTTCGCTTGGCTTCTTTTAAGGTTTTCCCCTGGGTATTAGCGCCGGGAAGTTCCTCAACAAATGCAACGTATCCCTTTGGAAACTTTTGGTAAACCGCCGTTAGTTTCATCTGCTCCTCCTCAAATATTTCTTCTTAATTATTATACCACAGAAGGGTTTTTGATAAACCGATGAAAACGCTTGAGCCATCAAGCAAAAATAAGATATGAGTTACAGTCGGGGCGACTGGATTCGAACCAGCGACCTCTTGGTCCCAAACCAAGCGCTCTAACCAGGCTGAGCTACGCCCCGAAACGACACTTCAAGTGTCGCCCTGAGCGCGAAGCGCGAAGGGTCTCGCGGTTAAAGACAGATCCTTCGCAACCACGGCTCAGGATGACACCGTTAAAATATTATTCCGTTGTCCAACTTCAAAGTAAGCTGGGTAAATGTCATTCTGAGCGGTAGCGAAGAATCTCGCAGTTAAGTACAGATCCTTTGCAAATACACCTCAGGATGACAGAAGATAAACATCTTGGGATGGTGCTGTTCAACAAGTATCATTCTTATTGTTTATTTTACCATATTTTGAAATTTGGCGTCTTTCTTGCGTTAAGTATTCTGTGGTATCATAAATGACAGGAATTTTGCGTAAAATACGTTTACGCTGACATGATAACGGGGTGATGATATGGGGGGAGCGCCGGTTCTTTCTGTGGAAGGTGATGGGATTGCCGAGGTTTGGGAAAAGAGTCTGGTTCTGTTGTGGGAGAAGGGAACGCAGATTAGAACCGAATATGACAAGTCAACCGACCCGCCGGCCAAAGACGCGGCGATGGTAATGGTAGTGCGCCAGCCCTTTGCCGAACCCAGAATACACCTGGGTTTTTGCGGCGGGATTGAGGACTTGGAAAAGTATCGCCAGGAAGTGGTTGACGGCGTTCATGACCACTGGATTGCTCCGGAAGAAGGGAAGTGGACGTATACCTATCACCAGCGTTTGACCGATTACCTGGTTACCGATGACCTTTCCTGCCGTGACCCCAAGAAACTTCCTTTTAAGAGCGTCAACCAGCTGGATTATATTGTCCGGAAATTATCGGAACGGCCTTACAGCCGCCGCGCCCAGGGGATTACCTGGATGCCGCTTTCTGACCCGGAAACCGACGACCCGCCCTGTTTACAGCGGGTCTGGTGCCGGCTTTTTCCGGAAGGAGACGGGTATAATCTTCAGATGCACACCCATTGGCGCAGCCGGGATGCCTATCGGGCCGCTTATATGAATATTTACGGGTTGACTGATCTTCAGAAGGTGTTGGCGGCTCAAATTCAAAAAAAATTAAAGCAGCCGGTATCGGTTGGGTCCTACGTTGACATTACTGATTCCTATCATATTTACGGTTCCAGTTTTGAAGATTTTAAGAAACGTTTTTTGAAACTTTATCAGGAAAGGGTTTTTTTCAGCCCGGAAAGCGGTAAAGGAAGGACTTTACGCAGCGATGATTCTGCGGTTATCTCCGGCATTGAATACGGAAAAGAACTTTTGGAGGCGGAAAAAAGGTGATACCGATTTTGGATTCAAAAACAGCGCAAGGCAGCACAGTTATATGAATGAAGCCGGGTTGGTTCTGATTATCTGCGGACCCACCGGTTCCGGCAAGAGCAATGCCGGTCTGATTCTGGCCGAAAAGATAGGCGGAGAGATAATTCCCGCCGACGCTTTTCAGTTCTACCGCGGCCTTGATTTGGGGACCGCCAAGCCAACCGTTTTGGAAAGAAATAAAATTCCCCACCATCTTATTGATTGTCTCTCTCCGGAAGAAAATGCGAACGCGCACTGGTATGCCGAAAAGGTTCGTTTGTTAGTTCCGGAGATTATCAGACGTAAAAAGGTTCCGATTCTGGTGGGCGGAAGCGGTCTTTATCTGAGGGCGGTTCTGGATGGATTTTTTGAAGTTCCGGAACCGGCCGCGGTTCTGGAAGCCAGAAAGCAATTGCTCGGAGTTGGTCCGGAAGAACTCTTTTCCCGGTTGCAGCGGGTGGATCCGGAGGCGGCCGCCCGGATTCATCCAAACGACACTTACCGCCTGGGCCGGGCGCTGGAGGTTTACCTGGGGACCGGCAAGCCTATTTCAACTTTCCGCCGACAGGATATGCGGTTTGCCTATCCTTTCCGTTTGTTTGGTATTTACCGGAACCGGGAGGAACTTTACCTTCGGATTGAGCGGCGGGTTGAGGAAATTTTTAGGGCCGGATTTCCGGCGGAAGTAAAAGCGCTTCGCGAGCGTTATGATTTTTCTTTGCCGGCCTTTGAGGCGATCGGATACCGGGAGGCGGCCGCGTATCTTTCCGGAGAAATATCCCTGCCGGATGTAAAAAAAATCATCAAGCAGAAGACCAGGAATTATGCCAAACGGCAGATGACCTGGTTCCGCAAAGAGAAACGAATCCAATGGCTTAATTTTTCCGGCCGGCCGTAAATTGACCGCACCCCCCAAAAATGATATACTTAATTTTTAATATTTTGAAGGTGAAGAAGCGTTCTGTTTTTAGAATGTAAGGGAGCGTAAAATATGGATTTAGGCCGTTTGGTGATACCTCTGGGCGTTTTAACTTATATTCTGGTTTTGGCAGCTATTTTAAGCGGTTTATTCCGGAGCAAACTTAAACTAAAACTTAAGCATCACAAATTACTGGCTTTGCTGGCTATTATTCTTGCAACCATGCACGCCGGAATAATTATTTATCTTAAAACGCAGGGATAGCAAGAGGA
>JAPLMK010000123.1:10263-12653 GCA_026387085.1 Candidatus Omnitrophota bacterium | reverse complement strand
AGGAAGATGAAAAGTAAAGTTTTGGCGGCGGCCGGTTTTCTGGCTCTTTTCTTGGCGTTTTTTGCGGGCCGAGCCTTGGCTGATCCGCCTAAAAATATTCTGCTCGGTTTTAATCCGGCAACGCATCTGCTCCAGGTGAACGTGCTTCATCCGACCAGAAACCTCAAGATGCATTTTATTAACAAGGTAATCGTTACGGTTAACGGTAAAGAAGTTTTTAACCAACTTTTTCCGGGCCAAACTAATCGTGACGGACTTAAAGCAAAGTATAATCTACCCAATGTCGTTTTGGGCAATAAGATAGAGGTTACGGCTTTTTGCAGCATGTACGGTTCGCTTGTCAGGGGGATGGTTGCGGGGCGAGCAAAGTGAAAATAATCGGGATAAACGGAAGCCCCAGGATAGGCGGAAACGCGGATATTCTGCTTGACAAGGCCCTGGAGGGAGCCCGGAGTGTCGGCGCGGAAACGGAAAAAGTAATATTGAATACCCTGAAAATTGTTCCCTGCCAGGAATGTGAAAACCTCAAGGACGATGGTTCCTGCATAATCGAGGATGACATGCAGGGTTTATACCGGAAAATCCTGGAGGCGGATGCCGTTATTGTGGCCTCGCCGGTATTTTTCGGAAGCATTACCGCCCAGACAAAGATAATGATTGACCGGTTTCAGTGCCTCTGGCGGGCTAAGTTTATCTTAAAAAAGAACATCGTGAAAAAAGAAAAAGTGGGCGCGTTTATTTCCGTGGAGGCCTCAAACCGCGAAGATTTCTTTGTAAACTCCCGTTCCATCGTTAAAAACTTTTTTGCGGTCATTGACGCCAACTACCGGGAGGAAATTCTCTGCCGGGGCATTGATGAAAAAGGCCGGGTGCTGGAACGCCTTGATTGCCTGGAAAAAGTTTTTGAACTGGGTGTCAAGGTTGCCTCTTCCGTCAAGCAGAATCAGGACCAAAAGGGAGAAGGTTCGTGAATAAAAAATTACGGGACGCTTTAAACGACCAGATAAACAAAGAATTTTATTCGGCATATCTCTATTTATCCATGGCCGCTTATTGTGATTCGATGCTGTTCTCGGGGTTCGCGCACTGGTTAAAAGTCCAGTTTCACGAGGAATGGGCGCACGGGATGAAGTTGTATGATTTTCTGGTCGGCCGGGGAGAAAAGGTTATTTTGAAGGCGATTGACCAGCCGCCGATAAAGTTTACTTCCTCGCTCGGCCTATTTGAACAGGTCTACCGGCATGAACAAAAAGTAACCGGGATGATTAAGCGGCTCGGCGTTATTTCCGATGAAGTCGGCGATAGCGAAGCCGCCGTTTTTCTCCGGTGGTTTGTCAAGGAGCAGGTTGAGGAGGAAGAGAACGCCACCCGGATTATCGCCGGATTTAAATCAGGAAAATCCGGGTCCGAATCTGTTGCCGCGATGGACCGGAAATTAGCCAGAAGAAAAGGACCGGGGTGAGGAAAAGGTTGTGGGCTGTTTTACCCAGGAGTCCTTTAGAGTATCGTCTTAAGGCCTGGCACGGTGAGGATTGGCACACGGCCCGGGGACGGATAATCCGGGATATTGTTTACGCGGTTGATACCGGCCTGGTTACCACCGTTTCGTTTATTGCCGGCATCTCTGTTTCCCTGGTTTCCCGGGAGCGGGTTATTTTCGCCAGCTTAATCCAGATTGCTTCTGGAACGCTGGCGATTTTTTTTGGCTCTTACATTTCCACCAGGGCGCAAAAACATTTTTTCGAAAATCAGATTGAGCGGGAAAAGAGGGAAATTGAGCAAATGCCGGAAAAGGAGACAAGAGAGATAGAAACCATTTTCCGCGAAATGGGATTTACGGAAGATGAACAGCAGGTTGCGGTAAAGCGGATTACCTCCGACAAGGAAAGATGGCTTGCCTTTATGGTCCAGGAGGAAATCGGCATCAGCCCGGGCATGATTGACAATCCCTATGAGATCGGAGTAATTTCCGCCGGTTCTTTTCTGGTGGGCGCCTTACCCGCAATTCTGCCTTTTTTTCTCTTTGATACGATTGCCCGGGCGATGGTTGCTTCGGCGGTTTCGGTTTTGTCATTCCTTTTTTTGCTGGGCGCCACCAAGGCCAGGATTACCCGGATACACTGGTTGCTTAGCGGTATGGAAACGTTATTGTTTGGTGCCGTATCCTGCGGCGTTGGTTTTTTGCTGGGGCGGATTGCCTACGGATTTTTTAAATAATTATGAAAAAAAAGAGCGCTCAAAAAATTATGGTTTGGTTTTTACCCCTGATAATTTTCGGAGGGTTGTTTTATGCGCCGATAGGTTACCTGGTCTTCTTAATGATGCTCTTTTTCCTGGTTCTTTCTTATTTTAAGGGGCGGCTCTGGTGCAGCCGGTTCTGTCCGCGCGGT
>JAPLMK010000123.1:0-10253 GCA_026387085.1 Candidatus Omnitrophota bacterium | reverse complement strand
AGTCAGGCAAGTTTAAAAAGAAATGTTCCCCGCCTGTTTTTGAAAAAATGGTTTCGCTGGGTTATCTTTGTGTTTTTTATCGGATTTATGATTTTCCGGCTCGTAACCGTGGAAAAAACTTTCCCTAAAATTGGATTTATTTTTGTTCAGATGTGCCTGTTATCCACTTTCGTTGCCATTGTGCTGGGCGTATTTACCCGGGAAAGAGCCTGGTGCGTAATCTGTCCGATGGGGACACTTCAAGGCAAGATTGGTTCTTTAAGAGTTACGAAAAAATAAGGGCCCGGCGGCCAAATTTTTTCTGGCTCCCGGTATCGTGGTTGTCGAGTTTACTCGTTAGAAATTAAGATTTCTAACGGGGCTTGTTCGAAGTAGTTGCTTTGTTTTTCGTAGTGCGAGGCTTTCAGCCTCGCTTTTTTTAGCGACCCTGAAAGGGTCGCGCTACGCAGGAACATAATACATTTTTCTAAATTAAATGAATTCCGAGAGTGTTTTTTTAATATCCACGGAAGAGATGTCCTGTTCGGCGAGCGGTCCTTCTTTTAACTGCGGCAGTTGGTCCTCGTAGGTTGGTTTGGTCTCCTGAAAAAAAACTCCGATTGGAATCCGTTCTCCCCATTCCTGCGCCCGGTTAAACGCCTTTATCCGGTCCGGCGGTTCAGAGCCGATTTCATCGTCCAGTTTGTAAACGCGCTGGCTGAACCATTGGTAGGTATTCAGGTAGTTGAAGGTGACGCAGGGCTGAAGAATATCAACCAGGGCGAACCCTTTATGTTTCAGGGCCTGCGCCAAAACCTGCTTAAAGTGGTTAAACTCGCCCACAAAAACGCGCGCCACAAAGGTGGCGCCGGCCGCAATCGCCAGACTGACGGGATTAATTGGTTCTTCAATGGCACCGAAAGGTGTGGATTTGGTGGCGAATCCCTTAATGCTGGTCGGTGAAGTTTGTCCGGTGGTTAAACCGTAAATCTGGTTGTCGTGGACCAGGTAGGTTATCTCAACGTTCCGGCGCATCGTGTGCAGGAGATGGTTGCCGCCGATTCCGTAGGCATCGCCGTCTCCGGAACAGCCGATTACTTTCAGGCGGTGATTAGCGAGCCGGATGGCGGTGGCCACCGGCAGAACCCGGCCGTGGATACCTTCGAAACCGTAAGTTTTGACAAAGTGGGGGTCTTTCCCGGAACAGCCGATGCCGGATACCAGCACCGTCAGGTGCGGTTCAAACCCGGCTTGGCTGATGGCTGCTTTCAGGCCGTTGAGGATTCCGTAATTGCCGCAGCCCTGGCACCAGGATGGATTATGTTCCGTTTTCAATTCCAGCGTTGTAGCCATTAAAGAACCTCTTTTACTTTTGCGCAAATTTCAGCCGGATAAAAGGGCTGTCCGTCATATTTTGTCAAGATATGGTCAATCTTAAGGCCGGTTTCCCGGCAGATGACCTGCGCTAATTGTCCGGTATAATTGCCTTCAACCATCATTGTTTTTTGCGCGTTTTTAATCAATCCGGACAACGCTTCAATGGGCAGCGGCCACAGGTAAATCAGATGAATCAGATTGGCGGTTATGCCTTCTTTTGCCAGGCGTTCCAGGGCTTCCAGGACCGGACCTTTGGTGGAACCCCAGGCCAGGAGTGTGATTTGCGCTTCATCCGGTCCGTAAAGTTTTGGTTCCGGCAACTCCTTTAAAATAAATGGTATTTTGGCAAACCGTTTGTCGTACATCTTTTTAACTCCGGCCGGGTCCTCCTGGTACCAGCCGGATTCGTCGTGCTCGTAACTGGTGGCTACGTGGATTCCGTTTTTTTGGGAAGGGACGGACCGGGGTGAAATTCCGTCCGGCGTAATTTGATACCGTTCATAATTTTTTTCCGCGGGTAGTTGCGCTTCGGTTAATAACTTGCCGCGGTCAATTTTCAAGTCATCATCTTTAAGTTCCGACCAGCCGGTGTAACTTTCAGCCAGGTATTTGTCGGTCAGGATTAGAACCGGGACCTGGAATTTTTCCGCCAGATTAAAGGCGTTAAAGGTTTCCCGGAAGGTTTCGGCCGCATCGCCGGGCGCCAGGATAATTCTGGGAAATTCACCCTGCGAGGCGGAGATTAAGAACTGTAGTTCTCCCTGACCGGTGTGGGTGGGCTGGCCGGTGCTTGGTCCGGGCCGCTGGCCGACTACTATCACTACCGGTGTTTCGCTTTGCGCCGCCATTCCCAGCGCTTCTACCATCAGGGAAAATCCGCCGCCGGAAGTACAGGTCATGGCCCGCACTCCGGCAAAATTAGCGCCGATAGCCATGTTTATGGCGGAAATTTCATCCTCGGTATGTTTGACTACGATATTATATTCCCGCTCCTTGGAAGCCAGGTAATGAAGAATGGATGAGGAGGGCGTCATCGGGTAAGCGGCCAGTAGCTTGCACCCGGCTTTAATGGCTCCGAGCGAAAGCGCTTCGTTTCCGTTCAGGAAGAGGCGGGCCGGGCCGTTTTCCTCCGGCAGGTATTTCCGGACAAAAGTTCCGTAATTGTTCCGCACAAAATTGAAACCGGCTTCCAGCGCCGAAATATTTTGATTTATAATCGCCTCGCCTTTGCGCGCAAAAAACCCGGTTATGATTTCCTTCATCCCGGCCGGATGGTAGTCAATCAGGGCCAGGAACGCGCCCAGGGCAATAGTGTTGCGTATTAAATCCGGGGCATGCATCTCCTTGACTATCCCGGAAAGAGGGACCGGCAGGTATTTAATTCCGGCAAACGGCTCTTCTCCTTTCTGATTTACGGTATCTTCGTCGCAGATGATAAAACCGTTCTCCGACATTTCTGTCCGGTGTCGTAAAATGGCGTCAGATTTTAAGGCCACCAGGACATCAATTCTTTCGGTCTGGCTGGTTACCAGGTGGGTGCTCACCCTCAGGGAAGACCAGGCGGGCTCCAGTTTTATGGAGTTGGGGTTATCGGTCAGCAGAAAAGCGTGAAAACCTTTCCGGGTGAATGCTCTTGCCAGGTTCAGGGTGGAAACGTTCAGCCCCTGGCCGGCTTCCCCGGCAATCTTAAAAGCAACCTCATTTTGTTCCATCAAATCTTTTCGAATTGGTCCTTGCTTACGCCGCATTCCGGGCAGGACCAGGTTTCCGGTAATTGCTCAAAAGAGGTTCCCGGGTTAAAACCGTTTTCCGGGTCACCGAGCAACGGGTCGTAAACATATCCGCAGACCAGGCATCGCCATTTATCCATTGTTTTCCTTTTTAATTTCCTCTCCCTACAGGGGAGAGGACGAAGGTGAGGGGGATAGTTTCCGGGCAATCTCCGCCACCCGTTTTCCCAGCACCCGGCAAATCTCTTTTTCTGCTGCGCTTAAGGGCGCAAGACCCATTCCGGCTACATGGCTGGCCCCGTATGGGGTGCCGCCGGTTGTGGTGGAGATTAACTCCGGAGTGGTATAAGGAACTCCGACAATCAACATTCCGTGGTGTAGGAGCGTGAACGACATGGAAATCAGAGTTGTTTCCTGACCGCCGTGCATCGTGGCGGTTGAGGTAAATAGCCCGGCCGGTTTTCCTACCAGCGCGCCTTCCTGCCACAGCGAACCGGTCTGGTCCAGAAAGTTACGCATCTGGCCGCACATATTGCCGTAACGGGTGGGCGCGCCCAGAATCAGGCCGTCGCAGTTACGAAGGTCATCCAGGGTTGCCACCGGAACATCTTTCTGCATCTCCTTGGCTTTTCGGACCCCTTCATTTTCCAGGATGATCTTTTCCGGCAGAAGGTCCGGGACCTGCCGCAACTGCGCTTCTGCTTCCGGAATCTCGCTGATACCTTCCGCCAGCGACTGCGCCATCTGAAAGGTATTTCCGTACATGCTGTAATAAAGAATCAGGATGCGCGTCTTATTCATTTTTCTCGGTAATTAACGTCATGGGCTGTTCGCAGCAGACCAACTCTCCGCCGCCCACTGCCAGCACCTGAACAGTGTTGCCGCAAACTTCACATCTGTAAACTTCGCCTACATTTTTAACGTTAGCCATATTTTTTTAATTATTTATCCTAATTTCTTTGGCGGATTGCCATAACCCGTGAATATTACATAAGGCCAGCGCGTAAAGCGTGCCCGGTTTATTGATTTTGAGCGAGGTGGTGATTCCGGGTTGGGTGTAAACCGGTCCCATGTTTGGTCCCTGGGCTGATTCGCCGTGACCGGTGAATTCATAGTGGCCGACCTGGACGGAAAATTTCTCACCTTCCGGGTGGAAAAAGAGCGTAATCCACCGGATATGGTGTTCGGTGGTATTCGGGTGCGCAATCTCCTTTCCTACGAGAACTTTCACTTCAAGCAGTTCGTTTGCTTTTACTTCATCCGGGCCGTCAATTACCGGAACGTGCTTTTCCGTTTTCCAATCCGCTTCCTGTATCCGTTCGCCTAACTTAACCATTTACACCTCCAGTTTTAAATATTCATTATACCGCATGATATTGTTTTGTCAAAATCGGCTTATTTATGATAAACTTACAAGCATCATGAAAACAAAAATACTTTTTGCGGCGGCAGAATCCGTACCGTTTTTCAAAACCGGCGGACTGGCGGATGTAATCGGTTCCCTGCCGGAATTTTTGGCTGAGTCCGTTTCCCCGGAATCCGGTTTGGATGTAGAAGTGAAGGTCATCCTGCCCTTTTATCGCCGGCTGGCTAATTTTGAAAAGGAATGCGCGGTAGTTTTGGAATCAACGCTTGATTTTGCCGGAAAAGACCGCACCTTCCGGATTCTTTCTCTGCAAAAGAAAAAGGTAGAGTATCTTTTTTGCGACCAGCCGGAATTATTTGACCGGGATACTATTTACGGACCCGCTGCTAAAGATTATCCGGACAATATCGTCCGTTTCGGTTTCTTCTCCTACGCTGTCCTTCAATCTTTGCCCGGCCTTAATTTTCAGCCGGATATTGTGCACTGCCACGATTGGCATACCGGTCTATTGCCGGTATATTTGAAGGAGATATTTTTGACGGACCCTTTTTACCGGAAAATGAAAAGTATTATGACTATTCACAACCTGGGCTATCAGGGTCTTTTTCCGAAAGATGAATGGCCGGCGCTTTCTTTGCCGGACCGTTTTTTCGGCCCGGAAGGGCTGGAGTTTTACGGCCAGATTAATCTGCTTAAAGCCGGACTTGTCTGGGCGGACCGGATTACCACGGTCAGTCCCACCTACAGCCAGGAGATTAAAACCGAAGAGTTCGGTCAGAAACTGGAAGGAATTTTAAGCAAGCGGGCGCAGGACCTTACCGGTATTTTGAACGGAATTGATTACCAGTATTGGAATCCGGAAACGGACCCTTTGCTTAAGCATAATTACGGAAAAGACCGGTTGTCCGGAAAGTCGGAAAACAGGGCGGAATTGTTCCGCCAGTTTTCTTTGAAGGCGTCGGATAATCCGCTGCTGGGTGTGGTGAGCCGTCTGGTGCCGCCCAAGGGTTTTGAGATGATAAAAGAAGCGTTGCCCCAGATTTTAAAGCAGGGATTTAATTTGGTTATCCTGGGCAGCGGGCTTCCGGAGTATGAGAAATTTTTTGAATTAGCCGCCCGAAAATACAGAGGTGTTTTCGGTTTCCGACCCGGTTATAACGAAGAGTTGGCCCACCTGATTTACGGCGGGGCCGATTTTTTTCTGATGCCTTCCCTGTTTGAACCCTGCGGCCTGGGACAGATGATAGCCCTTCGCTATGGCACTATTCCGATTGTGCGTGAAACCGGCGGATTGGCTGATTCGGTCTTTAATTTTAACGGCACCGTTGGAAACGGATTCAGTTTTGTTCCGGCTCAAGCCGCGAACTTATTGGATGTTCTTCAAAAGGCCGGCGCTGTTTACCGCCGCAAAAAGGATTGGGCAAAACTGGTTTCCAACGCTTTTACCTCTGATTTTTCCTGGTCAAACTCCGCCCAAAAGTATTTGGCGCTGTATCGTTCTATGATTGTTCCCTCGCCCTCTCCCCAACGGGGAGAGGGAGTAAATTGATCGTCCCTATGCTTTTCCTCTCCCCAACGGGGAGAGGATGTAAGGTGAGGGGGATGTAAATAGACGTTAAATACCACGATGTCCAAACCTCTGCCGGTTGTCTTCGTCTGGCATTTCCACCAGCCCTGCTACCTGGATTACGCTACCGGTATTTACCGGATGCCCTGGGTACGCCTGCATGCCATTAAGGATTATTACGGTTTCGCCCTCACCTTAAGCCGCTTTCCGGAGATAAAGGCCACGTTTAACCTTACGCCGGTTTTAGTTGCGCAGATTCTTGATATTCTGAAACGCCGGGCATCCGACAAATTTCTGGATTTAAGTTACCGTTCGGCCGACACCCTGGATTCCGAAGAGCAATTGTTCCTGCTGCGTGACTTTTTTTCCCTGAACTGGGAGACGATGGTTCCGTTGTTTCCGCGTTATCAGCAACTCCTGGTTAAAAGGGGCCGGACCGCTTCCGGCGCAGAATTAGAGGAGAGGGTGCGTGATTTTTCGGTGTCGGAATGGCGCGACCTTCAAGTGCTTTTTAACCTGGCCTGGTTTCATCCAACCCTGCGGCAGGAAGAAGGCCTATTGAAGGATCTTGTTCGGAAAGGCCGTAATTATACCGAAGAAGAGAAGACGGCCCTGCTTGATTTTCAGTATGAAATTATGGCCAGAATCATTCCTTTGTGGAAGAGGATGTCAGGGGAAGGCCAGATTGAGATTTCAACTTCCCCTTATTATCATCCCATCCTGCCGCTGCTTCTTTCCGGTCCTCAGCCCCTGCCCGAAGATGCGGCTTTGCAGGTTCGGATGGCGCGGGAATTCTGCCGGGATATTTTTGGGAGCGAACCGGCCGGTTGCTGGCCTTCGGAAGGCGCGGTGAGCAATGAAACACTTAACCTTTTAACCCGGGAAGGGTTTCTCTGGACCGCTACGGATGAGGGGATTTTGAGGCGTTCCTGGGATGGCGGCGAACTGCCGGCTGATGGTATTTACCAGCCCTACGCTTATCAGGGGGACGCCGGGCAGATTAAAGTGATTTTTCGTGACCAGCATATTTCCGACAAGATCGGTTTTGCCTATCAATTTCAAGAGGCAAAAGCCGCTGCGGAAAATCTTTGCGCGGATCTTTCGCGCGTTAAGCGTCTGCTGGGAGACGGTCCGGGAGCGGTGCATATTATTTTAGACGGTGAAAACGCCTGGGAATCGTACCCGGTAAACGGCGTACCGTTTCTGACGACTTTGTATGCAACCCTTAGCGCGCGGAAAGAATTTAAAACTTACACCGCAAGCCAATCTTTGTCCGAAACCAGAACTTTGCCCTTGAATCGTATCCATACCGGTTCCTGGATTAATCAGGATTTACATATCTGGTCCGGTTATCCGGCGGCTGATTTTGCCTGGCAGGCGGTGGCGCGGGCGCGGCAGGCGCGGCGGATTGAGGAGTTCGGCGAACCGGCCCGGAGTTCTGTTTTAGCTGCCGAGGGGAGCGATTGGTTCTGGTGGTTATCACCGGAGCATTGTTCCGGAAGGGACCAGGAATTTGATGATTTATTCCGGTTATTTTTGATTAATTTCTACCGGTTTCAGGGCGAAAAGGAGCCGGAAGATTTACAAAATTTTACCAAAGAATTACAGGCAGAAAAAGTCCGTCTTCCCAAAAATCCGATTCAGCCGGAGATTGACGGACGGGTAACCAGTTATTATGAGTGGCTGGGCGCCGGTCATCTGACGGAAGGCGCTCTTTCCGGGGCGATGCATCAGCAACAGAGGGTTGTGGTTACGGATTTTTATTTTGGCTGGGATCGTAATAATTTGTACCTCAGGTGTGATTTAGATCCGGTTTGCGTTGAAGAGGACGGTTTTCTCTTTTGTCTGAATTTCGGTTTGGCCGGGCAATGGAGTTTTAGGGCGGGAAATGGTAAAATAATTTCACAAAGTTTTCTTTTCCCGGTTGCGCAGGAGACGATTATCGAAGTTGCTTTCCCTTGGCAGGAATTGAAACTGGTTTCCGGTTCCGGTCTTGAGTTCTTTTTTGAAGTCCGGCGGGATAACCATATCCTGCAAAGATTCCCTCACCAGAAAAGTTTAAACTTGACGGTTCCGGGGGATGATTACGAAGAAAATTTCTGGTGATGACGCAAGCGATATAAGAATTGCAGAATGCAAATTGTAAATTTGAAATTGCAAAATGAACGGATAAAAAATCAACAATTTTAAATTTTGCACTTTACATTTTGAACTTTGCAATAACTATTTAAATATCTTTAAATCCGTATCTGTGTTCAAATAACTTATGGCTAAAATTATTCCCTTTCAAGGGTTGTTTTACCGGCCCGAACATAATTCGCACCAGAAACTTCTGGCGCCGCCGTATGATGTGATTTCGCCGGAAGAAAAAAAGATTCTTTTGGAACGCAGCCCGCATAACATCGTGCGTCTTGTTTTGCCGGAAAGTTTTGCGGCGGCCCGAAGGGATTTTCAAAGTTGGCTGGAGCAGCCGGTCTTTTTCCAGGAGGAAGAGCCTTCGTTTTACTGGTGCCGGCAGGAATATCAGTTTAATGGTCTTCCGCGTACCGGTAAGGGCCTGGTTGCTTTGCTCGGATTGGAAGAACTGAAGAAGGGCTCGGTTTATCCGCACGAGGAGACCATTCCCGGTATCAGGCAGGAGCAGTTTCAATTGCTCGGGGAGGCGGAAGCCAATTTTTGCCCGATTATCATCCTTTACCGCGACCGGAAGATGACGGCAGAAACCATTGCCGCCGAAGTGGAAAGCGAACCGCCGTTTATTACTTATGAGGATGACCGCGGAGTTAAGTTTTCCCTCTGGAAGATAAGGCCGGTTCCGGAGTTAGCGGAAATTTTTTCGGGTCAGAAAGTTTTTATCGCGGATGGTCACCACCGTTACAGCAGTGCTTATCAGCATTTCAAAGAACAGGGGAGCGAATCCTGCGGATTTGTCTTAACCTACTTCCTGAATTCTTTTTCAGATGATACCACGGTTCTGCCGTTCCACCGGTATCTTGCCGGAGTAAAAGAACAGGACCTTGCCTTGGTTTGGGAGCAGTTTCAATTTTTTCCGGAACCGGATTTGAAGAGTTTGCTGGGCAACCTTTCTGCCGGCTGGCTCGGAGCAACGGTCGGAGGCAAATTCTTCCGTTTTGCCGTTCCCGAAAAAGAGGAATTAGAGGTCTCTTTTTTACAACGGACAATTATCAACCAAATCCTGAGCCGGAGCGATGATGATCTTCATTTTGACCCGGACGCGCAATTGCTCCTGGATAAGGTGCACCGGGAGGGCGGAGTCGCTTTTTTCCTGCCGCCTCTTTCGCCCCAACGGCTTCACGATGTTTGGGAAAAGGAAGTAATTTTACCGCGTAAAAGCACTTGTTTTTATCCAAAAATTCCCAGTGGCCTGGTGATTTATAAACATAAATAATGATATGGAACAATCCGAAATTCTGAAAATATTTGAATCGAGCCGGGCCCTGCTCACCGGTCATTTTCTTCTTTCTTCCGGCTTGCACAGTGACCGGTATTTACAGACCGCTCTTGTTTTACAGGAGCCGGCCACAGCCCTTTTGCTGGGCGGAGAACTGGCAAAACGCTTCCGCGATGCGCCGGTTTCAGTTGTAATCGGTCCGGCTCTGGGCGGCGTGGTTATTGCTTTTGCGGTGGCTAACGGTTTGAAAGGCAGCCGGACAATCTTTGCCGAACGCAAGGAGGGAGCTTTTACCTTGCGCCGGGGTTTTGAAATCAGGAAAGGAGAAAAAGTTTTGGTGGTAGAAGACGTAATCACTACCGGTGGTTCTATCCGGGAGGTGATGGCGCTGGTTGAATCTCTGGAGGCGGAAGTTTGCGCCGTGGCTGCGGTTGCCGAGCGGAGCAGCCAGCCCATCGATTTCGGAGTGCGCAAGGAAGTTCTCCTGCGTCTTCCTTTAACCACTTTTTCGCCGGATGACTGTTTGCTCTGCCGGCAGCAGATTCCGTTAGTGAAACCCGGCAGTAAAACTTTTTCACAAGGGAGGTAATGAATGGGTATGTGGATATTTTTGGGAGTAGTATTTTTGATTATCATGTCCAACACGATTCGCGTGGTCAATGAGTATGAAAGAGGCGTTATTTTTCGGCTGGGACGCCTCATCGGCGCCAAGGGACCGGGCCTTTTCTTCCTGATTCCGATTGTGGACCGGATGGTAAAGATCAGTTTGCGCACCGTTACTTTTGACGTTACCCCGCAGGAAATTATCACCAGGGATAACGT
>JAPLMK010000087.1 GCA_026387085.1 Candidatus Omnitrophota bacterium | reverse complement strand
CGCAGAAGCCAAAGAAAAGATTGCCGAATGGATGGATAAAACTAACATCGGAAAGAAGACCATCCATTATCGTCTGCGGGACTGGTGCATTTCCCGCCAGCGCTATTGGGGCACGCCCATCCCGGTCATTTACTGCGAAAAGTGCGGAATTGTCCCGGTTCCGGAATCAGAACTGCCGATTATTCTGCCCCGGGACGTCGCCATCACCGGCACCGGAGGGTCGCCGCTGAACATCGCATCGTTCGTTGACTGTACCTGCCCGAATTGCCGGGGAAAAAGCCGCCGGGAAACAGACACGATGGACACCTTCGTGGACTCCTCCTGGTATTTCCTGCGGTATGCTTCCGGAGATTGGAAAGATAAACCGTTTGACTCCAAAGAAGTGAATTTCTGGATGCCGGCAGACCAATATATCGGCGGCATCGAACACGCCATCCTTCATCTTCTCTACAGCCGCTTTTTCGTAAAGACCCTGCGCGACCTGGGCCTGGTTAATTTTAACGAACCGTTTACAAACCTCCTTTGCCAGGGCATGGTCATCAAAGACGGCGCCAAGATGTCCAAATCCAAGGGGAATGTAGTGGACCCGGAGGCGATGATTCAAAAATACGGCGCGGATACTGTCCGGCTCTTCATCCTCTTTGCCGCCCCGCCGGAAATGGACCTGGAATGGAGCGACCACGGCATGGAGGGATGCTGGCGCTTCCTAAACCGGGTATGGAACCTGGCGGAGAACCTTGCCCCCTTCACCCCCACCTCACCTCCCCCCTCAAGGGGGAGGAATAAAGAAAAAGAACCCTCTCCCCGGAGGGTAGAGGGGGATTTTTCTAATATCTCTATCCTCTCCCCTGCGGGGAGAGGCGCAGGTGAGGGGGAAGAAAAAGAGTTCCTGCGCCGCCAGCACCAGACAATCAAAAGCGTCACCGATGACGCAGTTACCCGCTTCCAGTTCAATACCGCCATCGCGCGCCTGATGGAATTCAGCAACTATCTTTCCGCGGCCATAGACAATAATAACATTTCCGGCGCCGACCTCTCCGAAGGACTAAAGACCATCGCGCTCCTGCTGGCGCCGTTCTGCCCCCATTTTTCCGAAGAACTCTGGGAAAAACTGGCCGGCAAACCTTCCGTATTTTCTCAAAAATGGCCGGAATACAATCCGGAATTTCTGGTTGAATCCGAACGTGAAATAATAATTCAGGTCAACGGAAAAGTGCGCGGCCGCCTGAAAGCAGATGTTGGCGTTTCAGAGAAAGAACTTAAATCCCGGGCGTGCTCCGACCCGAAAGTTGCTCCGCTGTTAGAGGGCAAAGAGATTAAAAAAGTAATCGTAGTTCCCGGCAAATTAGTAAATATCGTAGTTGTCATTCCCGCAGACTGTGTCGCGCCGTAGCTTTACGCGAAGGCGGATAGTTAGCGGGAATCCATATTAACTTGTCATTCCCGAATGTTTAGATCGGGAATCCAAACCGAAATTATATGGACCCAACCCTTCTCTTCCTTCTGGCCGCGCTGGTTATCATGCTCTTGGCCCGGCCCCTGGCAAAACTCCTGCAGCTGCCAACCCTCTCCATCTACGTTCTGAGCGGGCTGATTCTGGGTCCCAGCGGCGCAAACCTTATTCGGGAAACAGAGCCGCTTCGTTATCTCTATCACCTGGGCCTCATCCTCCTGATGTTCTCCATGGGACTAAAGATAAAAAAACCCCAAATTCAAAAAAACCAACACGCTGTATTTAACATCTTTCTTTTCAACGGACTGGCAACCGGAATCGTGATGGGCCTTTTCCTTTTCCTGTTCCCGGCACAACCCGGGACAACAATCGGAATGGTCTTTCTTTTCGGCGCCATCTTCACCTCTTCATCGCTGGAAGTCGTGGTGCCTTTCCTGCACGAATTTTCCTACCGGAGTTCCCGCCACGTGCGCACGTTCGTCTCCGGCCTGGCCGGCGGAACGCTGCTGGCGGAAATTGTCTGCCTCTTCCTGGTCTCGCTCTTCATCTTCTATGTCAAAAAACCCGACATTATCCTTTTCTTGACCATGGGAATTGGCATCACCGCCTTCATCTTTCTCGTCCTCTACGGGCTCCCGTTCTTTGCCCGCAAAGCAGTCAGCCACCCCGGTGTCCGAAAAATTTCCGTCGAAGACCAGAGCCGAATCCTGATTGCCGCAATTCTGGCGATTGTCTGGCTGGCGGCCGGGCTGAAAGTCCAGGTTATCATCGCTGCCTTTCTGTCCGGCATCGCCCTGGCCAACCTGCGAATTGACCGCCGGGTTATCCAAAACATTGACTTTCTCTCCTCCGGAATATTCGTTCCCATCTTCTTCCTGATGGCGGGCGTGGAAACAGACCTGCGCATTTTCCAGCACGGCTTCAACTGGGCCTACTTTACCGGCATGCTCCTGCTCCTGCTGGCCGTAAAAACAATCTCCGGATATTTAATCGCCCGCAGGGAAAAGTTCGGAGCCAGAGAATCATTCGGCTTCGGTTTCGCCACCACGCCCCACCTTTCCAGCACCCTGGCCACCGCCATCATCGGATATGAAGCCGGTCTCTTGACTCCGGTCCTTCTGGGCTACATCATCCTCATCTCTATCTTGACCACTTTTCTGGGGCCGATCGCCAGCCGGCTCTTCCTGTTCCCCGGCTCCAGGCACCGGGAAGATTACCGCGACTTGGAGGAGTACCTTAACCTTGACTTCCAACCCCTGAAAATCGACGAACCGCTCTTCTCCATCATGACACATATCCGGGGCCTGGAAATTTCCGTCTACCCGGTGGTGGATAAGAAAGGCATCTACCGGGGAGTGCTGCGGCTCTCTGAATTGCGCGACCTAATTCTCAGCGAGGAACTGGACCACCTGGTCATCGCCGCTGACCTGCTTTCCGCGGACATACCGGTGCTCTACCGCGACGAACCGGTGGAAAAGGCGATTGAGGTCTTCCGGGGCTGCGGCTGCTATGCTTTCCCGGTGCTGGAGGCAACCGACGAGGGCGATATTTACGTCGGCCTTATCCTCCTGAAGGATATCCTGCCGGACCTGCCGGTACGTTCAAACACCTGACCCGCCAAATATATCGTTACGGAAAGATACGGTCGCCCCTAATGTTTTGACGGAATGAACAAGAAAGAGATATACTTTTCATGGAAACTTAATTGCGCCAACCGCATAATCAACATCTTGAAGGAGGTTAGAAATGTCCCTTTACGGGAAAAATTTTAAGAATGAAACCTACATCCACCCTACGGCTGAGGTCTTTGCCAATGCTAAAATCGGCCGGGGAACAAAAATCTGGAACTTAACCCAGCTTCGGGTAGATTGTGTTGTCGGCAAAAATTGCTCCCTGGGCAAGGGAGTTTATATTGATTGCCAGGTCAAAATCGGCAATAATGTCAAAATCCAAAACGGGGTATCTGTCTACCGGGGAGTGACGATTGAAGACGATGTCTTCATCGGCCCGCATGCAATCTTTACCAATGACCTCTATCCCAGGTCTTTCCATAAAAACTGGCAAATAGTGCCTACCCTGATCAAAAAGGGGGCTTCTCTTGGCGCCGGCTCCGTCACCATCTGCGGAAATACCGTGGGAAAGTATGCCATGGTCGGCGCCGGCTCCGTCATAACTAAAGATGTTCCGGACCATGCTCTGGTCGTAGGAAACCCCGGCCGGATTATTGGTTTTGTTTGTAAATGCGGCCACCGGTTAAAAACCGCCGCAGAAAAAGAAGTAACGGTCAGAATGAAATGCGAATCCTGCCATAAATTTACCTCCATTTCCAAAAAAGAGTACCGACGCATCAGAGAAAAACCGGTTCCTAAAAAATGATTTTTTTAAACCGACCGTATTTCGGCAAAGAGGAGATTGAAGAAATTAAAAAAACTCTTGCTTCCGGCTGGGTCGCCGGTCAGGGTCCTAAAAATAGCGAACTGGCTGAAAATCTCAAACTTTTCACGAAAACCAGGCATGCCGTTCCGGTCAGTAGCTGCACCGCAGGCCTCCACCTTGCCCTTCTTGCCGTCGGGATAAAACCGGGCGATGAAGTGCTGGTTTCAGATTATACCTTTCCGGCTTCCGCTCACGCGGTAATGTACTGCGGCGCAAAACCAAGATTCGTCGACGTAAAACTCGAAACTTACAATCTTGACCCGGAACAAATCGAAAAAAAATCACCCCGAAAACCAAAGCCATCATGGTCGTCCATGCTTTTGGCCAGACCGCGGATATGGACCCGATCATGAAAATAGCCCAAGCGCACCGGCTCAAGGTTATTGAAGATGCGGCCTGCGCCCTGGGCGCCGGTTACAGAAATTTACCGGCCGGCTCCATCGGCGATATTGCTGCCGTCTCATTCCACGCCCGAAAAAATATCACCTGCGGAGAAGGCGGCGCAGTCCTGACCAATAATCAGAAATACGCCGACCGCGTAAGGTCTCTCTCCTGTTTTGGCATTAAACCGGCCTATCAGAGGCAACATAAATTTGAAATCCCTTCTTTCCGTTCCCTCGGTTATAACTATAAACTCTCAGATATTAATGCGGCGATTGTCATCGCCCAGCTTAAACGATACCCCTCTCTTACTAAACGACGGTTGGCGCTGGTAAAAATTTACGACACTCTTTTAAAAGAGTGCCCGTATCTGACCGTTCCGTTTCACCCAAAAGCGGCTTTCCATGTTTACCAAACTTACGCGGTTGTCCTGAAACCGGCCATCGACCGGAACAAGTTAATCCTCTCTCTCCGGGAAGAAGGCGTCGAAACCCAGATCGGAACCTATTCGGCCTGCATTCAGCCCGTATACCACAGCACCGACCGCTGCCCGCGCTCTCTTTACCTTTATCGGCATTCTTTGGCTTTGCCCCTCTACCCCGGATTAGCGGAAAATGACGTTAAGACCGTGGCCCACAAACTGAAAGAACATATTTACCGTCAGGTAAAAAGGAAATAGGATGCTTTCATTACGGAATAAAAATGTGCTGGTTACGGGTGGAGCGGGCTTTATCGGCAGCCACCTGTGCGACCAATTAATCGAACAGTCCGTGGCAAAATTGGTAGCGGTTGACAACCTCTTCCTGGGGAAAAAATCTAATCTCCAGGCAATCAGCCGGACGCGCAAAAATTTTCTCTTTGCCGAAATCGATGTCACCAACCCGGCCGCGATTAAAAAAATAATCGACCGGCACCGGATTGAGGTTATTTTTCACTTGGCGGTCGTCCCGCTTGAAGTTTCGCTTTTAAAGCCGGACTGGTGTTTTACGCAGAACGTAAAAATGACGCAGAATATATGTGAAATCATAAGGCAGGCCGCGCGGCCGATTACCCTGGTCGCCTATTCCTCGTCCGAGGTCTATGGTTCGGCCCGGTATACACCGATGGATGAAAACCATCCGCTCCTCTGTCACACGCCATACGCCGCCAGCAAATTATCATCCGACGTCCTGGTCTATTCTTATTACCGGACTTTCGGCATCGATATGGCCCTTGTCCGCCCCTTCAATAATTACGGGCCCCGCCAGAATGAAGGAAGTTATGCCGGCGTTATACCGATTACCATCACGCGAATCATGCGGGGAGAAAAACCCATTATTTATGGTGACGGCAAGCAAACCCGGGACTTTATTTTTGTCGGGGACACGGTTGCCGGCACAATTAAGATTTATCAAAATAAAAAGTCCCGGGGCGAGGTCTTCAACCTTGCTTCCGGTCAACAGATAAGTATTGCAAAACTTATTAAAACCATCTGCCGGGAAATGAACTACCGGGGCGAGATTGAACACCGCAGCGAAAGGCCCGGCGATGTGCGCAAACATCAAGGCGATGCCTCCAAAGCCGAAAAATTACTCGGATTTACACCGATGGTCCGGTTTGAAGAAGGCATCAAAAAGACGGTTGATTGGTACCGGCGCCGCGAAATTTAAAGCAAAACCTGAAAAATAACATATTGCGGATAAAAACCAATTAAATTCTGACCGGAGGCGCAAATGAATACAAAACCGGCCCAAGTATTCTCGAGCCACGGGGATGGCCGATTTAAACCATCGCAATTTCGAAAAATTGGCCAAAACGTCATCTTTGAACCGGGCGTTTTAGTATTTCACCCGGAAAATATTGAAATCGGAAATAATGTCTATTTCGGCCACAATACCATTATTAAAGGTTACCATCAAAACCGGTTTACGATTGATTCCAACACCTGGATCGGCCAAAACTGCTTCCTCCATGCCGCCGGAGGGCTCTTCATCGGAGAATCGGTCGGTATCGGACCGATGGTCACAATTATAACCTCGCAACATTTAGCCGACCGGATTGACCGGCCCATCATCACGACCGGTCTTAAATTTGCACCCGTAACCATCGGAGACGGCGCGGATATCGGTTGCGGTTCAATCATCCTACCCGGCGTAAAAATTGGTAAGGGCGCGATCATTGGCGCCGGAGCCGTTGTAACCGGTGATATTCCAAACCTAGAAACCTGGGCAGGCGTTCCGGCCCGAAAACTAAAAAAGCGCGGATGAGCCTTCAGGTCCTTCACCTCCCGACAAATATCGCCAACCAGACAGAAACACTGGTCGCGGGACTGCGCCAGCACGGCTGGAAAGCCGACGCCCTGATTTACCGTAGCAGTTTTTTTGCTTATCCCGGCAGTTCCCCGGGGCTATTAGACCGCCACCAGAAATGGCCGGCCCGGGGACGGACAATTTTCAAGACCTTCCTCAATCTTTCCCGCCGCTGTGATATTTTACATTTTTACTCAGGACAGACCTTTCTTCCCGGAAACAAGGACCTTTTTCTTTTAAAAATGGCCGGCCGGAAGATGTTAATGCATTATTGGGGCACCGACATCCGTTTATACAGCCAGGCATTTAAAAAAAACCAATTCCTGTCCCGGTCTCTTACTTTAAACTTAAAAAGGGAGCGGCGGAGAATGGCCCGGATAAGAAGGGTTGCTAAAATTATCCCGACCGCCCTTGTGGCCGATTTAGAATTAAAATCGTACCTTCAGGGTTTTTTTAAAAAAGTCATCCTGCTGCCCCAGGCTATCGATACAAGCCAGTACCCGCCCTCCTTTCCGTCCCCGGCTAAAACAAGGCCCCTGATAATCCATGTTCCTTCATTCCAGCTGGTCAAAGGGCCGGAATATATCTTAAGGGCAATTGAAAATCTTAAACTAAAACATGATTTTGACTTTTGTCTCTTATCAAGGGTGCCCCACGAAAAGGTCCGGTCAATAATAAATGAAGCCGATATTGTTATCGACCAACTCCTGCTCGGTACATTTGGGATATTTGCCCTGGAGGCAATGGCTTCCGGGAAACCGGTCGTCTGTTACCTGAATGATGCCTACCGCCAGAGTTATCCTGATTCTTTACCAATCGTTTCCGCCAATCTTGATAATCTGGAAACCGTCCTGGAACCACTCATCAGTG
>JAPLMK010000010.1 GCA_026387085.1 Candidatus Omnitrophota bacterium | reverse complement strand
TAAAGTTTCAGTGATTTTAACTCCAAGCACTGCTTGTTCGGCTGATAACAGATGGTTATGATGCCGAAATCCGGCAAGCCGGTCTTGGGGCAGATTGAGGTAAACTCCGGATAGGCAATCGTGATTTCGTAACCGGGAAATTGGTTGGGCCAGGTTTCGATGACGGGTAGTTTTTCCGTGAGACCTTTTTTTGCTTCCTTCAAGCCGTATTTTGTCATATGCCATTATTATAGCATATTATTTTGTAATTTATTGCGATGGACAAATCAGTAAAGATTGAGGTAAAATAAATATCAGGCAATTCATGATACCAATCGATTTAAGTTTGGCGCTGGGGCTCTATCTGTTAATCGGGGTTGGAATTATATCTCTGCTCTGGGTGGTCAGCGAAAGCCGGCGCCGGGCAGCTGATTTAAGTTCAAAGGAAATACGGGAGTGGGCCTGCGGTTTGTGTTTGCATCAATATATTGACAGCATTGCCGAGCGTTTTTCACGGTGTCCGCGCTGCGGTAATTTGAATAAGAAATAAAACGTTAATGTGTCATCCTGAGGGAGCGTTAGCGACCGAAGGATCTCAGATTCTTCGCTTTTGGCTCAGAATGACATCATTATACTTAGGAGGTCGCATGATTACTAAGATCGGTTTTGTGGCTGGTGATATCTGGCAGTACCTGGACAAGAAGCCGGAAGGCGCCTCGCTTAAGGAACTCTGCCGGGATATTGACGACCCGCGTGATTATCTTTTAATGAGCCTGGGCTGGCTGGCACGGGAAGGGCATGTAATTGTGCGGGAAGCCAAGGTGCCGGCCCGCGGTCCCCGTGACTACAGGGTAATTTTAAGGAAGAAGAAATAACTTGGCTAAGTTAACAGTTGGTGTGGTCGGCGCTTCCGGCGCCGTAGGAAGACGAATGGTTTCCGTTCTGGAAGAGCGTAATTTTCCGGTGGAGACCCTGCGCCTTTTTGCTTCCGGGCGCTCAGAGGGGAATCTTATTCCTTTTCGGGGCAGTCCGGTCCGGATTGAGCGTTTAACCCCGGATTCGTTTAGCCGCGATATTGACCTGCTTTTTTTGTCCGCCGGCACCGCTATCAGTCGCGAGTATGCGCCGATTGCGGCAAAATTAGGAATTTTTGTAGTTGATAATTCCTCCTGCTGGCGCATGGAAGAAGCGGTGCCCCTGGTGGTGCCCGAGGTAAATTCAGACGCGTTAAGGCTGGAAAAAAAGATAATTGCCAACCCGAACTGTTCCACGATTCAAATGGTATGCGCGCTTTATCCGCTGCATCTGCGGGCGCGTATTAAAAGGATTATTGTTTCAACCTATCAGGCGGTTTCCGGCGCCGGACAGAAAGCAATCGTGGAATTGGAATCTCAAATTAAGGACCTGGCGGAAGGAAATCCGGTAAAGCCGGTTGTGTTTCCGCATCAGATTGCTCATAACCTCATCCCCCAGATAGACGTTTTTTTGGAAAATGGCTATACCAAAGAAGAGATGAAGATGGTTAATGAAACCCGGAAGATTATGGGCGATGATTCCCTGATGATTACCGCCACCTGCGTTCGGGTTCCGGTTTATATCGGTCACAGCGAGGTGGTGACCGTTGATTTTTCCGAAAAAATTTCGGCTGCGGAAGCAACCGAAATCCTGAAATCTGCGCCCGGAATATCGGTTATTGATGATCCGGACCGGTCATTATATCCGTTACCAATTCTGGCCGCGGGCCGGGATGAGGTTTTTGTCGGCCGCATTCGCAAAGATCTTTCCTGCGAAAACGGAATATCGTTCTGGGTGGTATCCGACAATTTGCGTAAGGGCGCCGCGTTGAATGCGGTGCAGATCGGGGAATCATTGCTCCAGAAAAAATACTTATCCTGTGACGGTTTTTAAATTAGTTGTTTCTTACCGGGGCACCGATTTCTGCGGATGGCAAAAACAGAATAACGGTAATTCCCTGCAGGAAATTGTGGAAGAAGCCCTGGGGCGCATATTGTGCGAGCCGACCGGGGTGATTGCTTCCGGACGTACCGACGCCGGAGTGCATAGTTTGGGACAGGTGGTGGCGTTTAAAACAAGCGTTAACCGTTCCGCCCAGGACATAAGGCAGGGATTGAACGGGGTTCTTCCCGACAGCGTTCGGGTTCTTTCTGCCCAGAAGGCGTCTGATGATTTTCACCCCCAGTTTCAAGCGAAAAAAAAGGCCTATCGTTATCTGGTTCAAAACACGAGCGCGCCCAATCCCCTTATTTCACCCTACGCCTATTTTTTCCCGAAAAAATTGAACTTGACAAAGATGCGGCAGGCCGCCGCGTACCTGGTCGGCCGATATGATTTTACCGCTTTTCAGGCCAGCGGGCGGAAAGTCAATGACCCGGTGCGGACGGTTTATAGTTTGACGGTAAAGGAGGAGTCCGCAGACCTTTTTCAGGCAGCCGGGCTGGTTGGCATTACCATCGTGGGCAGCGGATTTCTCTATAAGATGGTTCGCAATATTGCCGGTACGCTGCTGGAAGTAGGGCGGGGCAAAATCAAGCCGGAGGCGGTACGGGAAATCCTGGAATCAGGCGACCGGAGAAAAGCCGGAAAAACCATGCCGGCGCGCGGCCTTACTTTGTTGTGGGTAGAGTATTGAATATGTTTCGTCGTTTCTGCATAAAAACGTTGTCATTCCCGCATGTGGTAGGCGGGAATCCAAACCTTTAGGTGTAGATTCCCGTTAACTACACACGGGAATGACGGGATTTTTTAACAATGGTTATTAAACCTAACGAACCTCTGGCGAATCATACCACTCTTAAGATTGGAGGGCGGGCGGCTTTTTTTGCGGAACCGGAAAACCTCTGCGAGGTCAAAGAACTGATCGGTCAGGCAAGGGAGAAAAGCCAACCTTTTTTTGTTCTGGGCGCCGGCAGTAATCTTCTGGTCCGGGATGAAGGTTTTAACGGTATCGTTATTTCCACCTGGAAACTTAACCGGATTTCACGGACCGGTAAGTATCTCCTGGCGGAAAGCGGCGTTCTTGTTTCGCAAATACTTAACTTTGGGGTAAAATATAATTTGGCCGGATTTGAATTTCTGGCCGGGATTCCCGGGTCACTCGGCGGCGTTTTACTTATGAATTCGGGAGTTAAGGAAAAATCGGTTTCTCATGTAGTCGCCGGCATAAAAGTGCTGGATGAGAACCTGGAGGAAGTAGAACTGGTTGCCGCGGAAGCATCTTTTTCCTACCGTTCTTCCGGTTTGTCCCGTTTTCCGTTTGTTGTTTCCGCAAGTTTAGAGGCAAGGACGGTTGAGCGGAATGATGAGATTAAAGAGATAATCAACGCGCAGATTTTGGAGCGCATTAAGGGTCAACCCAGGGGATATCCTTCCGCCGGTTCAATCTTCAAGAATCCGGTCGGTGACGCGGCCGGACGTTTAATTGAGTCGGCCGGCTGCAAGGGTTGGCGCCGGGGAGGCGCGATTGTTTCGGATAAGCACGCCAATTTTATCCTTAATATTGACCATGCCACCGCGGCTGATGTTCTTGGTTTAATTGACAAGGTTCAAGAAGCGGTTTACGCTAAGTTCAGCGTTAATTTAGACCTGGAGATTAAAATTTTATGAAGAAGGTGGTGGTGTTGGCCGGCGGAGATTCTTCGGAAAGGGAGGTTTCTCTTCAAAGCGGGACTGGTGTGGCCCGGGCTTTGAAAGAAGCCGGGTTTGCCGTAACTATTTTAGACCCGGCTGAACCGGGTTTTCCCGGTAAGTTGTTAAAGATAAAAAACGTATATGCTGTTTTCATTGCTTTGCACGGCGGCAAAGGGGAAGACGGAACGATTCAGGGGTTTCTGGAGACCATCGGATTGTTTTACACCGGAAGCGGGATAATGGCCAGCGGTCTGGCGATGGACAAAATCCTCTCGAAAAATATCTTCATCTCGGCCGGATTGCCGGTTCCGCCTGCTTGTTCGTCCCGGGATTTCCCGTTAGTTGTCAAACCGGCCCGGGGCGGTTCCACGCTGGGTATTTCCATTGTCAAAAAGAAAGCCGGGTTAGCGGCGGCTCTTAATCTCGCCCGAAAATACGACGCGCGCATTCTGACGGAAAAGTTTATTGCCGGGACAGAAATTACGGTCGGCATTCTGGGTAACGAGAATCCCCGGATACTGCCGGCCATTCAAATTGTGCCGGCCAGCGGTTTCTATGATTACCGGGCAAAATATGTGCCGGGCGCAAGCCGTCATTTGATACCTCCGGAACTCCCGCAAAAATGGGTAAGCCGGGCAAGTGAAGTGGTGCTTGCCGCGCACCGGTTATTGGGATGCCGCGGACTTTCGCGCAGCGAGGTTATCATTGACCAAAAAGGAAACCCGTATCTTTTGGATGTTAATACGATACCGGGTTTTACCGCAACCAGTCTCTTTCCGGAGGCGGCTGCCGCAGTCGGCATTTCTTTCGGAGAATTAACCCGACAGTTAGTGGAACTGGCCCGCGCAAAAGAATGAAG
>JAPLMK010000111.1 GCA_026387085.1 Candidatus Omnitrophota bacterium | reverse complement strand
CCGGTAGGACGGTAAGTTCTTTGGCGCTGAAATTATCCGAACGGTAGGTAATCCATTTTTCATTATAACCTTCCGCTTTCATTTCTTTCTCGGGCCAGACCGGTTTCGGCCGCATGAAACGGTTGGCAGCGAAATTAGGGTCAATGTTCTTTTCCCAGTCCAACACCTCGATCAGATAGTCATAATTACCCGCTTTCTCCGGCGGCGAGTTCTTCCACAACAATTCTTCCGGTATAATCTGGTCTCCGACCAGGGACTGGTACATCGCGAAGACGTCGGAGGCCTCCTGCGGCTCGTAGGTGCAGAGACTGCCGGGCGCGTGGAGCACTCCGGGCGGAACGTCCCAGCCGGTACCCGGTTCCAGGCGGTAGGCGCGGGAGAAGTTGGTTATTTTATTGTCCCCTTTGGTAAAATTTACCAGGCATTTTCGTATCTGTTCTTTGGTTGTACCCGGTTCCACGCCGAAAAAAGTATAGGGAAAATTACCGTCGTGGTTGTTTAACTGCGTGGGAAAGTAATAGGCCTCGTGTTTTGAGTTTTGGTTCACCAATTTGGCGTGTTCTGCTCCGTGGTGCACGTGGTGGGGCAGGGCGCCTTGATTGTCAAAAAATTTGGCGAACATCGGCCAGCGGCCGTAGTTCTTCCAGAGCCTTTCGCCCAGGAGTATTTCCTTCAATTCGCTGACCGCATCCCGCAGGAGAATTTGTTCTGTTTTTGTGCTCTCCTGGAAGAGGATAAAGCTCAGGCCTTCGTTCGGAGCGGTTTTCGGTCCGTTATCGGCCGGCGTGGTGGAAGCAAACCAGCGTTCGTCAATGCCGCCCCGGTCCCCGCCGAAGGCGTAATAATCATCCGGATGGAGTTTGATTCTCCGGCCCGGTACGCAGAAAATCCGGGGCACCCAGGCGGGCGCCAGCCGGAGAATGCCTTTACCCTGCTCCAGGGCGAGTCCGGCTAAACTATGATTGTTCATATTCCCCTCATATTAAATATAATTTTAGCAAAAAAACAGATTTAGCGCAAACTTTCTTTTAAACTTTTCGGGCTGATTTGATTTTCCGTTAGATTTCCGCGGTAACTGGCGACGCGCACAGAGTTGCTTTTGTTTTATATTCATGATACAATCTCCTCAGAGCACTTAAGAAGGAGGTGGGAAAAATGGGAAAAATTTTGATCAAGGACGCGGTTGACAGAAAGAAGGGTTTTCTTTATTATATCGACGGTAAGGGAAACGTTTGCGAAGCACAGATGGCTCGGGGCGGAACAAAAAAGAAGACAGCCAAGAAAAAGGCCAAAAAGTAAAAAAGAGAACCGGGTAAGTTTAGGGGTTGCGAAGGGATAAAGCGGGTTGTTCGGTTTTTTCCTTTCGCAACCCCTGTTAAATTAAGGAGTGTGAATGTTTAAGAAAGAGTGGTTTAAGAAAGCGGTTTTAGTGGCGTCGGGTTTTTTGGTGAGCGTCTGTTTTATTTTTCTGCCGTATCAATATAAAAAAAGGGATGTCGGCCAGTATCAGATTTTTGAAGTGCAGTATCCGAACGAGAACACGCTTCTGATCGATACGCGAACCGGCCGGACCTGGGAATATGCTCCGGACAGACTTGAATCAGAGGAATCAGGCGCGGAAGGGACGATAATCGGATATTATTTTCACGAGGTTACCGTGGAAGGAGTTCGTCTTACCGGTGAGCACATCGGGATTAGGAAAGAAAATGCCAGGCGGACCGCGGCGCGCTTTAAACGGGGGCCTGCCCCGCGCTAATTTCCGGAGACGCATACATTGAGCGAGAAAATATTCATGCCCAAGAGATTGTTGGGCAGGACCGGAGTAAAGCTTTCCATGATCGGCCTGGGCGGAATCGTCGTAATGAATGAAAGACCGGGAAAAGTCGAGAAACTAGTGCAGGAAAGCATCGAAGCAGGTATTAATTATTTTGATGTTGCTCCCAGTTATGGTGACGCCGAAGTAAAGCTTGGTCCTGTTTTAAAGCCGTGGCGCAAGGAAGTTTTTCTTGCCTGCAAGACCGGGCAAAGAGATAAAAATGGTGCCTGGGAGGAACTTCAAAGTTCTTTGCGAAAGCTTCAAACCGACCGAATTGACTTATATCAACTCCACGGATTGATGACCGAAAAAGATACGGAAACAGCGCTTGGGAAAGGCGGCGCAATTGAAGCGTTTCTCCGGGCAAAAAAAGAAGGAATAATTAAATATATCGGTTTCAGCACGCATTTTCCGAAAGTAGCATTAAAAGCTATGCGGGAATTTGATTTTGACACGTTGTTATATCCGATAAACTTTGTCATCCATTTCCAGAATCATTCCGAAGAAGCGGTGCTTGCGGAAGCAAAAAAGAGATGCTTGGGCGTTCTTGCTTTAAAAGCGATGGCAAAACAGCCGTGGCTTAAAGACGCTGATCGGAAACAACATCCAAAGTGTTGGTATCAGCCCATAGTTGAACCGGAACTTGCGGAACTTGCTCTTTACTGGGCTTTAACACAGGGAATTACCGCAGCCTTGCCTCCGGGAGATGAGCAAGTTTACCGAAACGCCTTAAAGTTTGCTTTGGAATGCAGGAAATTGACCGAGACGGAAATTGATAAATTAAAACGGATTGCCGCAGGTTTGAATCCAATTTTCTCCGACTGAACAATCCCCGGGCGTAGTTGATAAAAACCGCGTTCTCTTTTATCGTCCGGATAAGGTCCGCGCCGATCATGCCGGTCGTTTCTTTATTTACCGGCGCGCAGAGACAAATATAATCACAGGTAGAAAATATCTCTTTCAGCGTCTTTTTTTCCGAACCAAGTTTTGTTGCTTCCTGCTCTCTCAAGTAGGGGTCGTAAACCCAAATCGAGGCAATGTCAAAATTACCGAGTAATTTCATTAAATGCCGCCCCACGCAACCGGCTCCGACTATGCCGACCCGGGCCTGAAACATTTCAATCGCTTCGTTTCCCTGTTTGGCCACCCAGCCGCCGGAGTCCACGGAGATTACCTGTTCCTTCAGCCGCTTGCCCAGCATGATTATTGCGCCGATGATAAATTCGGCTACGCCCACGCCTAATGCAACGGCCGCTGAAGTTATCTTGATCTGCCGGGCGATAAACTCCGGGCTGACAATCGGCTTGACCGAACCGGCCGCGTGCGCGACGAGTTTAAGATTTGGCGCCGCATCCAATATTTCCTTTTCCATTTTGACGCTGCCCCAACTGGTAATGGCAATATCTGCGCCGGCAATTATTTTCCTGGTATTATCTGCGTCCATTGTCCGATGCGGGCGGTAAATAAGTTCCACTTTTTGGGATAATTTTTCCAGGGTTTCCGGTAAGAATACTTTCCCGTATCTTTCTTCATCCAGTAAAAGAACGCATTTCATGGGCGCGCCTCCTTTTAAAGATTATCAAAAATTTTTTTGATCTGAATAAATTCATGGGCGGTCTGGATAATCTCGGCCGGGACACCTTGAAACTAAACCGGAGAGAGGTTATGAAGCGGGCTTATACCGCCTTCGGTAATTCTTGAAATATTACAACTTTTTAATCTCGTTGGTCAGCTCCGGCAAAAAAAAGAAAGAATTTATCCCGGGGATAGGGCAGAATTGTCAGGTTTCCGCGTTAAATTTCTTATACTTTATTACAGTTTTATCGCGTCCTAACCAGGGCGGTTACTTTTTTAATCAGCTTTTCTTCCAGATCGAAAGAGTAGGGTCCCGGATATCCATGGTAAAAGAAGGAGGTTGCTTCGTAGCCGCCTTCTTTTAGGGCGGAACTGGTTGGAATATAGTCCAGGATACCGTTGGCATATCCGGCTATGATAATGTCTTTTACCGCTTTCTTTAGTTTAAGTCCAATCTCGACCATTACCTCTCCGGGAAGACCGACAATCGCTACTTTTCCGATTTTCAATACCTGCAGTTCACCGATTTCGGCGTTGGGTATTTTTTCCCCATTTTGTAACTTTTTCCGCCATAACTCTTTCCAGGCGATTTCGTGTTCCAAGGGCTTGTTTTTGTCATAAGAATATTGCCGGAAGACCTTTTCCAGGCTTTT
>JAPLMK010000053.1 GCA_026387085.1 Candidatus Omnitrophota bacterium | reverse complement strand
GGGCGCGGACCTCAAGACCGCCGAGACCTTGCGGGCAGAAATAGCCGCAGGTAAGGCCAAACTTAAGAAACCGGGCAATATCCTTTACAAGCAGGGCCGGGAGATTAACTGGGACGCTTCCGACACCTACCTCTCCACCAAGGGGCTCTGGGACCTTACCGACGGCATATGCGACCAGATCGGCTTCCGGAACCATAACGCCCAGGTAACCCCGGTCCGGCTGGAAGCCGCCTTCCCTGCCTTCACCCCGAAGTTCAAGAAGATTAATATCTACACCGGCAATGTCGAAGAGTTGGAGTTCTACATCTGGAAGTACGGCGAATGGCAGAAGAAGGGTGAGATTAAAGATAACCACACTTCCCTGGTCACCTTTACTTTTGCAGAGCAACTCTCCACGGTGAAGATAAAGATACTGATGCCCAAATCACCGCCGGATAAGCGGGCGGAGATTTACGAAATTGAGATGTATGAATAAGTTCTGTTAGGTACTATCAAAACAAAGCGAAAGCACTTTGTCATCCTGAGCCGTAGTCGCGAAGGATCTTGTAATTAGTGGTGTGAGATCCTTCGGTTCCCTCAGAATGACAAAGTGCGTCAGATTCTTCGCTATCGCTCAGAATGACAGAAAACAAGGAGGCGACCATGAATAAGGTTATGCGGTTGGAAATATCAGCGGTCTTCTGCCTGGTTGCGCTCTTCTCTTTTGCCGCCCTAACCGAGGCAAAGGTAATCCACAACCCCGACTCCAATACGCTCTGGATTGAAGACGGAATCAAGGTGGAAACCGGAATCGGGCAGAACTTAAACCACTGGGAAAGCAGCAACACGACCTGTGAAGTCACGGAGGCGCAAGGCGGCGGGATTATATTTAACGCGATGGGCAGTTTGGGGACTGCCCGCTACGCTACCGGCCGTTATTTTGCCCTTGACCCTGCCTACCCCTATCTTGTCTGGGAAATAACCAACTTTAAAAATGAGGACACATCCCGTTCCTTCAGCGCCGCCGCTTCCCCGGGGTTGCTCGGGATAGGAATCTCATCCTACATCCCTAAGGGAATCTTCGTCTACAATCCTTTCCTGGAGAACAATCCGGGCAAAGCCGTCTATAACTTCCGGATTGACGTTCCCAATTGCGAGGTTACTTTTAAGTATCTCAAGATGGTAAAGGTGCCTGAAAGCTACCTCGAGGTAACTTCCCCGGCTTTTTCGGAGAAGAAACGGCTGGAACTCGGAGATACGGTTACTTTCAAGGTCATCCTGGCCAAGCCGGCCGAAGACGTGAGTTTAACCTTTTACCAGGCCTACGAAATGGCTCAACTGAAACTCAACGACGCGCAGATTCTGCAACTTAAGCCCCTCGAAGGGGACCCAAAGGTCTGGCAGGCAACAATCAAGATAGATTCCTGCGAAGGCGGCTGGTTTCCGGATAAACCGTTTGCTCCGGGCCGGCTTCTGATTAAAACAACCATCCTGGGCGGCGGGATACCGGTGCCCCTCTGGACACCCAACACCTACGAGTTCAGGTTAATAAAAAAATAAAAAGTCAGGCAAAAAGAATTAGGAGATGGATTCCTGTAACTTTAACCTAACCCTTTTGCAACCACCGCTGTCCGCCAAACATCAAACCGGAAAATTACCACTATCGCTTTTGATTTGAAAAAATGTTTGTAACGGCCTGCAAAAAGGAAGGGAGATGAATATACTAAAAAACGATAAACAGGTTTTAAAAGAACTCGGGAAAGAAGTCTCCGAAATTGCGCACCTTCCCGTAAACGAAAAACGCAGAACCGCCTGGAAACAGCTTAACGGCTTAAAGAGAGTTAAACCGCTAACCTGTATCTACGAAATACCCTGGCATGAAATGAACGTGGGAGAAGAACTCACCTTAAAAACAAACGACGCCTTGAGCAAGCAGACCGAATGGAATTTGCGCGAGACCTTATACCGGTGGAAACATTTACCGGGAGACATGGTCGTAGAGCCGGTCATATATTCCCCGCTTTCCATTACCGATACCGGCATCGGCATCACAGAAGACGTCGGGGTTGCCAAGACCGATAAAAAAAATCCGATTGTTTCCCGCCACTTTAATATTCAAATCAGCCACGAAGACGACATTGAAAAGATAAAAATGCCGACCGTTACCCACAACGCGGAAATAACGGAACAAAACTATGCGGCGCTCCAGGACATTTTTGACGGAATCATCCCGGTGCAAATAGGCGGAATAAAAGACCCTGTTTTTAATGCCTGGGATGAACTGGTGAGATGGACCGGTATCGAAGAGGCGCTGACAGACATCTCCCAGAGACCGGATTGCATCGTTTGGACCAATACGAAAATCTAAAACTTTTATTATCGAACAATGACAATTCGTACTCGGCTTCCGGCGGTTACGGATACACCGATGACCTTCCCCCGGTAACCGTCAGCCGGCAGGTTATCGGCCCGGCAGATCTTTGGGGACGCTCCATGTCTCAGATTTTCTCCGCCGTCTCCCCGGCAATGCACGATGAATTTGCCCTCCAATATGAAATGAAATGGTTAAAAAGGTTCGGTTTAACCTATTACGGCTGCTGCGAACCGCTGCACCGGAAGATCGATATCTTAAAAAAAATCCCCAACCTGAGAAAAATATCGATGAGCCCCTGGATTAATTTTGACGAAGCGGTCACCAATGTCGGCGCTAATTACGTCTTTTCGTTAAAACCAAGCCCGGCTTGTTTCGCCCAGGCCACCTGGAACCTGGCGGAAGCAAGAAATGACCTTCGGACAAAACTCGCCAAAACCAGAAACTGCATCGTGGAAATAGTCCTGAAAGACATCAGCACCGTTTGTTATGAACCGGAACGTCTCTGGGAATGGACTAAGATGGCCGGCGAAGAAGCGGAAAACTGCGCCTGATATTTTCCGGGAAACGGTGAAAATAATCGTCCCGCTCTGCCGGAAGATTTTCCTCAAACTGAAAAATGGGTCTGAACTACCGGTGCGCCAGCTCTGCCGAAATATCCAAATAGGTCTTAACGGCTTCCGGGGGCGTATTCCAGGGAATATGGTTCCCGATACACATCATATAACCGCCGGTCATCTTTGCCGTTTCAACCATCTTCTGCACCATGGCGCGAATCTCGCCGGGATTATTACGCATCAGGATGCGTATATCCCCTTCCCCGGCTAAAAAACAATCCTGGTGCTTGAGGGCAATAACTTTATAGTTTGTATACGGTTCCGAAATGATGCCGCGGGCGCCGCAGGCCATTATATCATCGGCAAACGCATCCACGCAGCCATCCGACATGAAAATCACTTCCTGACCGGCCGCCTTAACGATTCCAAAGAACTCTTCGTACCGGGGAAAGATATACTTCCTCATCCAGGCCGGGCTGCAGACCGGACCGCTGGATAATACAATATCGTCGTGACACAAGACAAATTTAACCGGCAACCGGGTAAATGCCCGGAAGACCATTCGGTTAATCTCGGCAAATTCATCCATGATGCGGTCAAACTCCGGCTCCAGGCAAATAGATAGGAAATTCTCATACCCGAAAATCACCAGGGGCCACATGAACATCGTGTTGTAGAATGAAGTCATGTGCGCGGAGCCTTCCGTAACTTTGTCACCCCATTCAGCCGGGGTATGTTGCCGGTAATTTTTAAGAAAATCTTCTTCGCTCCGGTAGTCCCAATTCTCGGGAACATCTGTCCACCCCCGAAAATCACCCTGTGCCAGAGGGCTGAACCGCAGCATCTCTTCCCGCGACTTGAAACGATGGCCGGCTACATCCTGTTGCCAGTGGTTACGGTAACTGTCGCCCCAGCGTCCCTTGGTCTTGTCCCCTTGCTGGTCAGGCCTTATTTTCGGTGTGTCCTCTTTCGGTATACTCAGTTCAAGTTGCGGATACAACTCCTTCATCTTCAAGCGGCAGAGCCGGGGATGTTCATAATAATCGATACCGGTAATATACGTTTCGGCGTCAGGATTAGACCAATGCTCCCAGTGCGGAATAAGTTTAGGAGCCAAACCCATCAGGGCCAAATATTTATCTTCGGGCTTCACGGTTTTTTCGCTCACGGTATCGCCTCCATTGCCTATAATCTTTGCGCCGCGTCTCACGAATATTCAAGACATCGTTTCCGATAGTACATGTAATTATCAAAACTTACTTCTTCGGGTACGCCGTGATCGCACGTAGGGAAATACCCGCCGCGCTTATGCATCGCCGGCAGGATATAGTCAAGGTGGCGGTCTATTGCCTCCTTTCCTTGGGCCAGGATACGCTTATCAATTCCGCCCGACATAACCAGCCCGGGAAATTCTTTCCCGATCTTCACCACATCGCATCCGGAGGCGACCTCAAACGGGTCCATCACATCCAGGCCTATTTCCAGGTATAAATTGATAGCCGGAATTGCAAACCCGTCGGTGTCCAAGTGGAAAAAGAGCCGCCGGGTTTTATCAATTTGCCTTGACCTGACATTGGCGATGAGCCGCCGGTAATAGGGAAATAGAAACTCCTTTACCATGGACGGAGAGAGAAGCAGGCCGTGATTGTAACAGATGTCTTCGCCAAAATATAACTCGTCTATCGTTACAAACTGCTGGTGTTTTGCGGTTACCGCGTCTGCCAGCGCAAACCATGTTTCCATGCATTCATGGATAAGGTCCGGCATATCATAAAAATAATAAGGAAGCTCCCCGGGACCGAATAAACTCCGCAGGTACATATACCCGCCGACAACGCTTTGCACAATCATCAGGCCGCGATTCGCGGCTTCCTGCGCCTCGGAAATGCTCTTCCCCAAATTAGCGTAGCGGGAAGGCGTTGCCGGATTCAACCGCCACCGCACCTGTTCACTCCATGTCTTTGGGTCTTTCACGGGATGGCTAAGGTATTCCGGCATAAAACCGCTCCTTCGTCCCTTGAAGAAGAGGACCTGTCTTCCGGCTACATCCTGCACCAGTTCATGATCACCCCTGTCTTCAATTATCTTTTCTTCAAACCACGGGTCAAACTCCGCCTCGCACCAGCCCAACCCTCCAATGTAATGCTGTCCCGGGGAATCAAACCCAAAAAGTTCTTCCAGCGTTTTGTTTTGAGGTATCAACCCTTGCGACTTCCATTTATCAAGGGTGAAAAAACCAAACTCCTTCTGATAAAATGGCGCCCCGGGTTTAAGGGCATAGATATCTCTTATCTTTCCTGCGCCTGCGTTCTTATCCAACCACTCTCCCTGTTTGTCTCCGCCGCCGTTCTGCCTTGATTAAACCGAAACCGCGACAATCGTCCGGCCGGAAATAACGTCCGTAATTTCTTTGGTTGTAAAGTTATAATCCGCATCCGGTTTCCAGAGCAAATCATAATTAAATTCCATCACGCCGTGGCTGTCGGCAAAAAAATTAGTATCCCAGGTGTTATCGAAAATCATGGAAAGAAGCACCTCTGTTTTGGCCGGCAATTTTACGAGCCGGGCAAAAGCGTTTGGCTTTTCAAAAGTCACCAGGCCGGCATCAACGCTGGACCAGAGCCAGTTGCCCTTTTCCGAAGAATAACGGACCCCGCCGTCAATGGCATAATAGTCCATGCAGGTTCCTGGAATTTGTCCCTGACCGGGCTTAAATTCGTGCCCGCCGTTACTCAAAAACGGGACTTCTCCTTTACACGGAAAGGGGAACTGACAATAGAGAACCTGCGGGTCCAGTGAAGAACGCCGATTTATCGTCACCACCAGATTGGCCCGGGGCTGGTCTTTCCAGATTCTCAATTTTCTTACGCCCCAACGGAGAAAAGGGTGTGTAAAAAACTGTTCGAAAAAGACGGTCGGCCCCTCATCTTGCTCCCGGGCCTTCTGATAAGTACTGCCCTCTTCAAACAACAACCGGTTCCTTTTTTCCGTCCAACCTTCTTCCGTTGCGTGAATTTCCCGAAACACGGAACGGGGCGCAAAATGCTTCTTGGGGCTCAGGGATATAAAATCACCGAACCCTTGCGCGAAGAGTTGGACGCTCCCTTTATTATACTTGACTGATTCCGGCCAGCCAACGCAATCCGTTTTTATGTCCAATTTCCTGCCGTTTTCGGAAAAAGAGATAAATTGCCGGCCCCCGGATACATTTTTATCGCCTGATTTGAGCAAACTGTAACGCTTGATAGAACAAGGCGGTATCACGCCGGACCAAAACCTGGCTTTCATTTCCGGAACGTGGTCGCTGAAAGTGCGGGCGTCATTCTCCCGGGTAAATGATTCCGGACCGGAAGGTGTAACAAAATCCTGCGGGCCCGGTTCGTAAAAAAGGCTGCCTGTTTCTCCGGTCTCTTTGTCCTTGACATGCGTGTAACGGTCGCGCAAGGCATCGGCGGGTAATTCAATCCAACCCGAAAAGGGAAGTTTGGAGGGATTCGCCGCGTAAATTCCCGGGCGCTTCTTCTTAATAATTTTTTTAATTTTGTCGCTAAGAACCATTTCCGAAAGAGCGAGCGCGCGATAGGCAAAAGCGCTCTTTTCGTGAAGTTGGCCGAGCGAATCAACGCGGTAGGGGTAGGCAACGCTCGCCCAGGAACAAAAGTTGTGTTCGTCAAACAAGCAGAGTTCTTTCTCAATTTTTCTTAATTCTTTATGCTCCGCGTTTACCAACCGGCCGAATATTTCCGACCGGCAGATCGCTAGGTTTCTTTTCGCTTTTCGGCTGGCGGACAATTCCTGGGGAGCGGATGCTATTCCGTTTGCCCACCAGTCAACCCATTCACCGCGCACCTCGGGTATTTGCCCGACGGTTTCCGCCTCCATTTCCTTTAAGGCCGCCGAGGTCGTCGTCAGCCGTAATTGTGGCTCCAGGCCCATCTCATTCCACTTCGCCACAAAATCAATCAGGGGCGGAAACGGCGGGTCATTATCCATCCTCCACTGGTTAGTCATGGAGATTACCAATCTTTCGAATTTGTATCCGTTAGTGCGTTTTGGATGAGTATTCCCAACCCCAGGAATGGCTCCTTCCTCTCCGGACTCAAGAATCCGAATCCTTTCCAGGCAGCGCCGGTGCGCCTTCAGCATCTCCTTTTTTTCCGTCGAAAAAATATCTCCTTTTTCCGGATTCCGGTACTTAAGGTCGGAATAAGCCGGCACCGGACCCTGGCGCCAGTTTTCGTTGAAAAGATAATGCGCGTCGCAGTAACAGTTGTTTATCCATACAAAAACAGTTTTACCATCCGGCAATTTCCAGTTAAAAGCCGTCGGCTTTTTAAAAGGGGTCCTGCCCAGATAATCATTGGGGCCCATCCATAAATACCGGACTCCTTTTTTCGCGGCCTCGATAATTCCGGCCAGAGGTATTCCGTTAGGGTCACAATGCATAACGCTTTGGATTCTGAATTTTTTCCAAAGTTCTTCCGGCACCCAGTTCAACATAAGCGCCCACTGGGTTTCCGTTAAAAAAGTGGTAACGCTGAAAGGGAAACCGGTAACTTCAATCTGTCCGGAACCAATCGCTTTCAAGAAACTTTTGCGTCTCTGCCCGGAGGCCTCTTTCCACCATTCATAAACCGAAAAGAGCGCTTCCGCCGTCCAGCGGAATTTCTCCTCCGGTCTTTTATGCATGGTCGCCAGGGCCGCATCCAGGGCTACATCCAAATACCGATTCTGTATTTCCCGGCACACGGCCTGATGGTCCGTATACCCGTAATCAAAATGGCTGTGATGGATAATATCAATTCGTTTTATGGCCATAAGAAAATTCTCCTTACCGCCTGAGAGACGAGATGCGATGAGTAAAGAGCATCGCTTGCGTCGGGTGGCGAGCAGGAATTTTTTACAGACTGTTGTAGCGGTGCGATTCATCGCACGTGTTATCTGTCGGATAAATCCGACCGCTACAAATTCACACCAAAGTTCAAATCCCGAAGGTGGTGATGTCAGAGCCGCCTGAGAGACGATGAGCGACGAACAAGGAGCTCAGTTTGCGTCGGGTGGCGAGAAAGTGAGCCACCCTTACCCTGAAGTTTCAAGGTTCAAATCCCGAAGGTGGTGATGTCAGAGCCGCCTGAGAGACGATGAGCGACGAACAAGGAGCTCAGTTTGCGTCGGGTGGCGAGAAAGTGAGCCACCC
>JAPLMK010000021.1 GCA_026387085.1 Candidatus Omnitrophota bacterium | reverse complement strand
TTCCATCCGGTAACAAAAAAACTGAGCCGTCTCGCCCTTGACAGTCCCGGCGCAGCCGTAAAGTTATTATTCACTGTGGACCAGGATGTTGCTCTCCTGCTGGGCAAAGCCAAAATAAGGAAGCACCTGTCCGATATAGCCGGTGAAATCACCGGTACAATCCTTAATCATGGGCGCGTGTTTTTTACCGGGTGCGGAGCAACCGGCCGTCTGGCTATTCTGCTTGATGCCTGCTGGCGCAGATTCTGGCGCGAAATGAAGGAAAAAGAAACCTCCCCGTCTCATAAAAATACTTTCCCTGATTTTGAAAACAGCGTGGTAAGCGTTATGGCCGGAGGGGATTTTGCCCTGATAAAATCGGTTGAAGGTTACGAAGATTTTATCGCTTTCGGCCAAAGACAGATGCAAGACATGGCGGTCAGTAAGAATGACCTGGTCATTGCCGTTACCGAGGGCGGAGAAACCAGTTTTGTCATCGGTACCGCCTGGGCCGGACTTCAAGCCGGCGCAAAAGTTTATTTTGTTTATAATAATCCCGACCGGTCCCTGATTAATATCCAACGCTGCCGGGAAATAATCGAGGAAAAAGGTATAAAAAAAGTATGCCTGGCGACCGGACCGATGGCGGTCAGCGGTTCAACCCGGATGCAGGCGGCCAGCGCCGAACTGGCGGTTTTGGGCGGCGCCCTGGAACTTGCGGTACAGCGCATACTTTCCGTCTATTACGGTCCGGCGGATTTTCCGCGTTTTGACCTGACGGAAGGCCCGGCCGGAATAGCGGCCGTCATTTCTTCTTCAATCAAAAAACTCCAGGCGAAAGAAAACGTAGAAAACATAACCCGGCTGGTTCTTTTCGAAAAAAACATCTATGAAAAACGCGGGCTGGTCACGTACCTGGCCGATAAATACAGTCTTGATTTAATAACCGATACCACCGAACGTTCGCCGACTTTCCTGGTTCCGCCTTTCCGGAAAACCGGCGATTTGGTTTCACCGGTTTCCTGGGCTTTTGTTCTCCGCCCGGAAAAATCAAACCCAAAGGCCTGGCAGAATCTTCTCCGGCGGGATTTTAATGATGTAAAATGGTCCCGGCAAGAGATTGACCGGATGCTGGGGGAGAACGCGGCCCCGCTTAAGAAATTTCCGAAACTTGACCGGAAAGAGATATTGCGTTTCGATATCAGCCGGAACAGTTTTAAGAAAAGAATGCGCGGCAAGCGGGATGGCTTGATTCTATGTCTGGTCGGGGACGAAACAGAAAAGAGCGGTTTTTTCCAGCCGTATCTTTCCGCTTTCAGGGTCGCGGCAAAAAAGGGGGGAGCAACCGCCGTATTTTTTTTCGGGACAAAGGAACAGCAGCAGCGGCTCCGGAATAACCTCCGGAATCTCGGCGTAAAAACGAACCTTTTTACGGTAACGGCGCCGTTTTCCGGAAGTTACCTGGGAATCCCGGAACATCTTGTTTTAAAGATGTTTTTAAATACCGTTTCAACCCTTACCATGGTTCTGATGGGAAGAGTGCTGGGCAATATGATGATTTTTGTATCGCCCGGCAACAAAAAACTCTACGACCGGGCCGCACGCTACGTGGCCCGCCTGACGGGTCAATCTTACCCGGTTTCGTGTTCGGCGCTTTTTCGTGCGCTGGATTTCGTTAGAGAACGGTCTTCTTTGGGACACGAGGTCTCCCCGCCGGCTTTGCTGGCTGCTGTTTGTCTTAAAAAAAAGTGTTTGCCGGGCGCGGCGGAGTCAATTTTGAAAAAAAGCCGGATAAACCTTACAAGTTCCGGGAAAATCTGCGGGATATTGGACAAACAAGGCGGAAGGAGGGTATAATACTATTTTTGGTTCATAACAGGGAGGATAGGATGCATACGGGAAAAATAAAGAAATTAGTACGGGATAGAGGATTTGGATTTATTTCTGACACGGATGGCAAAGAGGTATTTTTCCATCAAACAAGTCTGGCTGAGGGAGCAAACTTTGACGCGCTGAACGAAGACCAGTCGGTGGAGTTTGAGGTTGAGAAATCGGATAAAGGACCGCGCGCCGTTAACGTGCGCGTTGTTCAGCAATAGCCGCATTTCTTCGTGTCGAAAAAGATAAAGTTTAATAAGGACCGCCGGATTTGTAAGGTTTCCGGTTGCGGTCATGTGTTAAGCATATACAACCCTGATGGGTATTGTTATGCCCATCAGGGTCAGTTTATTACGGCAACACAACCGCCGGTTATGCCGCTTGCCAGGCAGGATACTTTGCCGATAACAGAAAAATGACACCAGTCCATCCGCAATCAAACGCCTCTTTTTACGGTTTAGGCATTGCGCCGAAAATTCTGGAATTTTTGGACCGCATGAAATTTACGGTCCCGACGCCGATTCAACATAAAGCCATTCCGGCCGCAATTGAAGGCAAGGATATCATCGGGGTTGCGCAAACCGGCACCGGAAAGACGCTGGCATTTGCTATTCCCATTATTCAACGCCTTGCCCAGCAAAAAGGGCGGTGCCTGATTCTGGTTCCTACCCGCGAACTTGCTTTACAAATCGACGAAACATTCCGGAACCTCGCTCTTTTATTCAATATGCACACGGCCGTTATTATCGGCGGGGTTTCGATGCATAAGCAACTGCAGGCGTTGCGGAGAGATCCCCGGATTTTCATCGCGACACCCGGTCGCCTGGTTGATCACCTGAAACAGCGCACGATCTTTTTGAACGCTGTGTCGGTGCTGGTCCTGGATGAAGCCGACCGCATGCTTGATTTGGGGTTTTTGCCGGACATTGAACGTATCCTGAAAATTATCCCGAAGGAAAGGCAGACGATGCTCTTTTCGGCGACCATACCGAAAGAGGCGATTGCCATCGCGGCCGCGCATATGAAATTACCGGTTCATATCGAGGTTGCTCCTTCCGGTACGGCCGCCGAACGCATTACCCAGGAACTGTTTATTGTTAAAAAAGGTTCCAAGAACGAACTTCTCCGTAAATTGCTGAACCAATACCGCGGTTCGGTTTTGCTTTTTTCCCGCACCAAGAGCGGCGCGTCAAAAATTGTGCGTTTTCTCCGGGAAGCGAAGTATAGCGCCGCCGAGATACACGCGAACCGCTCTCTGTCCCAGCGCATTGAAGCGCTGGAGGGTTTTAAGTCCGGTAAATACCGGGTGCTTGTCGCTACGGATATCGCCGCCCGGGGGATTGATGTCATTGATATCGAAATTGTAATCAACTATGACCTTCCGGAATACGTTGAAAATTACGTGCACCGTATCGGCCGCACGGGGCGCGCCGGACACGAAGGACACGCCATATCTTTTGCAACGCCCGAGCAGTGGTCTAATGTCCGCAATATCGAAAAACTGATTAAAACCGTATTGCCCATCTCGGAACATCCGGAACTTCCCCGGGAAACATTCACCGGAAAGTCGGTCCAGCCCGAGAAAGCACGCCGTAAACACCGTTTCGGCGTTTCCGCCCAACGCCACGGGACATACAAGCCGGCCGGCGGCGGTGGCAGTCGGCAGCAAAAATCCCGCTCTTCGGTCCGATAAAAAGAAGAGCCGGTCCGCCTTCCGTTAAAAATTAGCCGTTCAAAAACAGTTTCCGGCCGCGTATAACCACACCCTTAAAATTATATGCTCTCAATGAAGTTATGATATAATTGATTTACAATTGGACTGGACTCACCTGATGTTGGTAAATGACGCCCGGTATTGATTGATGAGTAAACAAGGGAGACATTTTATGCCTACGGATGATACCCCCAGAAAGCGGAAGTTGTCCGCAATCATGTTCACGGACATGTCGGGTTACAGCGCGAAGTTTCACGACAATGAAGAGAGCGCGATAAAACTGTTGGAGAAATATACGCTCTTGATTACCTCGATTGTTAAAGAATTTGAGGGAAAGGTGCTCAAGATTGTCGGTGACGGGTTCCTGGTCGATTTTTCCAGCGCGGTTAACGCGGTTCAGTGCGCTTTAAAGATTCAGGATGAATGTTACCAACATAACAAAAAAAATCCGAACGAGAAACTTTTAATTCGGATCGGCGTCCATTTGGGGGACGTGGTTATCATGGAAGACGACATCATCGGAGACGGCGTGAATATAGCTTCGCGCATTGAGCCGTTTGCCGACCCGGGCGGAATTTGCATATCCCGGGATGTTTACAGCCAGGTACAGGGCAAATTAGATATTCAGGTGGTCTCGCTCGGACCCACGGAATTGAAGAACATAAAAAATAAGGTTGAGATATATAAAATACTGGTGGAATCGGTGGCGGAAATTTCCTCGGACATGCGCGACAAGAACCGCTTTTTTAGAACCAACTACTCCAAAACTTTCAAGTTTTTGTTTCTTTTTGCGATTATCCTGGTGTGCGCGATGCTTCTTCAGGTAACCCGGAGCAGCAACCTTTCCTCCCGGAAGAATGTTGCCGGCGTGATGAAGCAGTTGGGCCCGGAGCGCGCGCTGCTGTTTTTATCTAATGCGTTGCAGGACCCGGACTGGCAAGTTCGGGGCACTGCCGCCCAGGCGCTGGGAGAATTGAAAGAAATTCGCGCCACGGAAGTTTTGATTGCGGCGCTTAAGGATAAAGTTCCTTTTGTCAGGCGTTCTGCGGCCTGGGCGCTGGGTGAGACACAAGATTCCCGCGCTTCCGAAGCCCTGGTTGGCCTGATGAATGATTCCGACGCGGAAGTTCGGAAGAATGCCGCCAAGGCCCTGGTTAAGATAGCCGAACGTAAACCTTAGCGGGTTCTTTAACGACTTACTAAGGATTACCGCCTTCTTTTTTCGGGGCCATAATGTTTCCGACCGGTCTTTCCAGGCCCATCGAGAATATTTCCACGTAAACGTTCCCTTTCGGTGTTTTTTTGATGTGGTAAAAATAAGGAAGCTTTCCGTAAGGGTCCATGAAATTACTGCCCGGGTCAGTGTAAGGTCCGTTCCAACCATCAATCCCCGGATTTTTCAGCAGCGCTTTTAACCCGCCCTGTTCTTTAGTGGGGAAAGAGCCGGTATCTTTGTAGTATTGGAGCAAGGCGGCTTTAAAAACCTGGAAATCCTCGTCGGCTTTCTGCGAGGCCTTCTTTAGAAATCCGGTCTCCCGTACTAGCTTGGACGCTTCTTCCATCTGCATCGCGTGCATTTCAGCCATTCCGCCGATGGCGCCTATTTCGGAAAAAGGGATGGACTGTTTCCAATTTTCCCATTCCGCGGTTTCCCGGGCTGCCATGGCTTCAAGTTGCGGCTCTTTGTTGTAGACGATAACCGCCGCCATATTCTCTTTTAAAACGACGTAGGCGGGTTTTTCACCCATACTGCGGACGCCAACCTCACCTTCCACAACTCCAATTCGGCTGCTCCGGCCGTCCGGGTCCACGTTAACCATAAAAGTGGTGCCGCGCACTCCGGCTATAGCGGTTGGGGTTTCCACCTCGTATCTTGATTGTTCATTCTTCAATTTTTCCACCAGCGACCATATTTTCCCCCGTGTTAGGTTGGTTCTTACCCTGGTAATTCCGTCCGGTTTCACGGAAGCCTCTTTTATTTCCAGAACTGCGTCTTCGCTGACGGTTATTACCGCTTCTTTGCCGAAAGAGATTATTGCCCGGGCGCTTTTAGCGGTTTGCAGCCAGGCGCCTGCGCCGATTGCCATTTGAAGCGTTGCCGGTTTCCAGGCATTTTGGGAATAGGACCAGAAGTTTACTGTTCCCTCCATCCTGACCAGGCGTCCGATTATCTCAGTTTCTCCCGTCTGGGTAGCAGCCGGTTGTTCGGCCGCAACCGACAACGGAACGGTTTCATTTTGGGCGGAAAGAAGGGAAATTCCGGAAATAATTAATAACGCTATTCCGAAAAAAATTATTTTTTTCATTTTTTGCCTCCGCTATTATCCTACCAACGATAACGGGAAAAGTCAAATTATTTTTTTCGC
>JAPLMK010000103.1 GCA_026387085.1 Candidatus Omnitrophota bacterium | reverse complement strand
CAGCGGAAATCGCGGGCTGGTCGTTGGCAGTTCCGTTACCGAGGGCGCCGGAATCGCGTACATTCACCGTTGCACCCGGAATAATAATCTCTCCGGGATATCCGGCGTGCTGCCAGGCGCTGTTGAATGTACGGAGAATCGGAATTTCCTGTCCGAGGGCCGGTCCGGAAAAGGAAAGCAAGAGAAAGATGAAACAAAAAGGATAAAAGCGCCTGCGGATTTGTGCTTTCATGTTTTTTGCCGGCGTTTCCACCAACCCAGGAAGGCGGATATTCCAACGGCAATGGGACCGGCTGGCCCGCCGCCACCGCCACCACCTGAAGCCGGGTTGGCTTCAAAAAAGGCCGCAATCGTATGGCCGTCTTCCGTAATCGGCGCAAAAGTATAGCTGGTGATAGCGCCTTCCGATGAACCGTTTACCAGGAGATCGGATACGTGGTAACCGGCATCCGGCGTAATCGTAAAAGCAGGTGTAGCGCCCGGAGGAACTATCACGGCGCCGGAGGGGTTGATTGTTCCGTGCAGTCCGGCAGAAGCGTTAACCGTATAGATGGTATCCGAAGAAAACGAAACCGCGTCAATCCAGGCCGCATCCAAGCCGGAAAAAGAAGTTCCGTCCTTTACGTATTCCCACCTCAAAGTGTAGGGTCCTGCTGCCAGGTAAGCGCAGTACGAGGTCCAGGGCATCTCTCCGGACCATCCGGGCTGTTCGACATCGTTAATGTAAAATTTAAGGAAGTCACTCCCGCCTTCCGAAGATATCCGGGCGAAGAAGGAAAATAGTCCGGCAACAGCAATGTACCCTTTCCACTGAAGCCAGGTTGACTGCCCGTCGTTGATAGTGCCGGACCGGAGACCTTTGCTTCCGTGAATTTTGGCGGAGGTTGTCAAGAACCAGGCCGCGTTTCCGCCGGTAGTCCATCCGAAAGGCAGGGTTGCGCCTTCGAAATCTTGATAAGGCGAAACCGGCACATCGATCAGGCCGACAGCGGCCCAGGCCGAATTAACGCTGTCAACCCAGGCCGGATTGATGGCCAGCGCCGCTTCGGCCCATTGCCGGCTGGTTGGCCAGTATGTTTCCGAGGGACCCAGGTAATTGGTGTTAACCTGGTAGGCAATCATCCGGGCGTTGTCCATCCCGATGCCGGCAACGCTGTAGGGAAGCCCGTCGTTGGTGCCGGAACCGCCTTCACAAAGGAGATAGTAGAAAAAATTTTGCACGCCGCTGTTGTAGTGAACCCCGCCGTTGTCTCCGCTGCTGATATACCAGTATCTTCCGTGATACCGGGAGGGTTGTCCGTATCTTGAGGGATTACGCATATCGCGCAGGGCAGCGGTACCGGAGGGGAGCCAGGCATCCTCACCCAGGAGCCAGTCGGCGTAGCCGCGCGCGCTGTTCGGATAGGCCAGGCGGCCGTCCGGTTGACTGTAAAACTCCACGTTGGCTCCGATAATATCAGAAAATGATTCGTTTAAAGCGCCGGACTCATTCAGGTAGATTAGTTTCGAGGTATATTCGGTCCAGGCGTGTCCGTATTCGTGGGCCACAATATCAAGAACGGTTAAAGGATTTGCTTCCGTTCCGTTTCCGTCGCCAAAAGATAACTGGCCGCTCTCCGGGTCCCAGAAGGCGTTCACGTAATTAGTCCCGTAATGGACGTTGCCGACGGCGTAAGTTGAAAGGTCATCGAAACTGTTGCGCCCGTGGACCGCAAGGAAATAATCCTGGGTGTCGTAAAAGTTTTTAGCCGCGGAGATTTCGACCGGGTCGGAGTTTCCCCAGGCGGAAGTGTTGGTCCGGTAAGCGTAGGTGCTGGTATCGGTGTACCCGTTTTCGGCAAAATTGTAGATATACCACCAGCGGTTTTTGTTATAGAGGTAATCGGTATCCGCATCCGTTGTTTCGTGCCAGCCCTGAACGCTGACGGTGCTCCCGTCCTCTCCGGATAACCTTGCGCCGGTGATATTTATATCCGCGCCGCCGCTTGAAGGCGCCGCTACGTATTTAATCTCATTGTACCTTTGGATGAGTTCATTGGTATGGGCATCCAGGTAACAGACCCAGCAGCCGATGTCACCCTGGCCGTCATTGTAGGAAACGATAAAATGGTAAGCCAGGAGATGGCGGTTGCCGACCGGGTAAATTACCAGTTGCGGTTCCCGGCTGACCCGGAGATTTGGCTTTTCGGAGAAGAGGGAAAGTCCTGCCTGCCTTGCCTGTTCCGGGCTGACGGAAGGAGTGATTGAAATATTGATATCCGGAGTGTATTGGCCGTTGGCCCGGTAAACGGCGCCATCTTTGTTTACGTGTAAGATAATCTGGGAATTAATCACCGGTATCCCTTGGTATGTCTGGTCGAGGCGGATGTGTTGGTGTCCCCATTCATCCGGCCGAACTTTTCCGATCTTGAATTCCCGGGCCGGGTCTTTCATCCGGTAGGATGATTTAATTTCCTCCAAAAAAGAGAGGGCTTCCTGGAACAAGTTTCCGGAAAGGGTTTTGCTGAGGCCTTGCCAGGAAATATTTACGCTTATTCCCGCGGACTGTGTCGCGCCGGAGCTTTGTGCGAAGGCGGATTGTAAGCGGGAATCCATGTCCGGGGCGCGGAAGGCAAAAGAAGAGGCAGGCGCAAAAAGTAAGAAAAGGGCGGTTAATAATAATGCGGATTTTCCTTTCAGCGCTATCATTCGCGTCATTCTGAGTCCCTCGCGTTCTTTAAAGATATTTTCCGCAAAGAAAACCCCCTTAAGCGGATTGCTCCGTTAAGGGGGTTTTCTAATTACTGTTCTGTTGTGCTTAGAAGCTTACGGCTACTGAACCGATAACCTGCGTTGCGTTGGAATCAAATCCGGCGCCAATGGCCTGTTTGAGCATTTTACCAGCTTCGGCAAAATCAACACAGAGACCAAAGGAAACGTCTTCGGTGTATTGGTAGCTGTATCCAAAGTCCAATTCCCAACCGATTACATTGCTTGTGGTGCCGGGTTTCACGACCACGGTGCTGGCCGGGAAATAGGCAAGTGAGAGCGCATGTTTCTCAGCTGGTTTGATGGAAGCGTAAACCTTGGGAATTGAGTTGTTCATTCCAAGAAACGGCAAGGAAATGACATTCTGCGCTGCTGATGCAAGGGTAAGCCGGCCAACCCGGTCACCGAGGTTATCGGCAAAAAGATTGAGCCAACCCTCATTTTTGGTTCCGCCTGCTTTGTTTCCGGTGGCGTAGAACCAGGAACCGCCAATTTTCGGCTGCATCGGGTTCTGGAAGGTGTAGCTTATATCGGCGTTACCGGCCCAGGCGTTCTGGCTGATGGCGGCGGTGAGGTCGCCGTTCTGCAGGGCGGCTTCAAGGTTGTAGTTAAAGCCAGGCATTGCCAGCACGTTGTGGTCAACCCGGAGGCCATAGGTGAAGATGTCTACATTCGCCTTTCTGGCGTTTAAATCTAGGACGTAACCTTCAATCGTGGCGTTATCCAGTTTGTAGGCGACGTTAAGTCCCATCAGGTTTGCATCGATGCCGGTGAAAAGCGGGGCGAGACCAAGTTGCGTCTGCCAAACACTGGCATTCTCTTCGAGGATTTTTGCATCAAAGAGGGTGAAGGTGAGCGGGACAGTGCCGGCTTCAAGGTCTAATTTCCAGGCATCAAAGGCCTTGCGAGTAGTCAGGTCAGCAGCTCTGATGGCGGTGTTGGCGGTAGCAGCAGCAGCAAGTCCGTTGGCATTGCCGACCACAAAACCTTTGCCCAGCAGGATTTCCTGCCGACCAAGAGTGGCGGTGAAGCCCGGGAAGAACAGGTCCTTCATCTTGATGTAAGCTAAGTCGATATCTACGCTCTGGGAGGTGTTTAAGGGTAGTCCAACGATTCCGGCCGCACCGGCTGCGGTCTGGATGATGGAATTGCCCCAGTCCTTTTCGTTGATGAGCCGAATAACCGCGGAAACGTTATCCGTCAGTTCTGCGCCGACCCAGATTCTGGTGGCGGTCATCGCCCAAGCTTGGTTCTTGTCTATGTCTGTTCCGATAAAATCAAGGTTATCGCGGTAGATACCACGGATGGTGAGGTCTCCGCCAACCTTTATGCTCTTGACCGCGGCACCTGCCGGCATCGCAAAAGCGATACCAATTACCAGCGCCAGGCAGAGCGTTAGGATTCTTTTTGCCATTTGTGTTTCCTCCAGTTAATGTAACAGTTATTCGCAATATCTACAATTTTACTTCTATTGAACCGAAAGACGAGATTCTTCGGCTTACGCCTCAGAATGACACATTTCGGGTAGATTTTTCTTCATTTCCCGAAATCTCCCTGCGAAGGCGGAAGAGGCCGTTTTTGGTCGGTCCAAGCGGACCGCGCTACGTTTAATCACCTCCTTTTCGGTCTTTATTTTCCTCTCCTTCCGGTAAGAGCCGGGGGTAGAGTTTTCCTATTGCCGAAATTATAACACTATCTTTTTTGGCTTGTCAAGTGCTGCCTGTCATTCTGAGCACAAAAGAAGAATCTTGTAGTACGATTCTACGTAGTACGAGGCTTTCAGCCTCGCTGTATTATTGGCGACCCTGAAAGGGTCGCACTACATTGGGAGAGGGCAGACTGCGTCCGCCGAAGCTTTAGCGTAGGTGGAGCCCCTCCCCTACATTTCCTTTGTGGTTGTTATTATATTTATACCTTAATACAGGTGGTTTTGTCAAGCGTTTGAGCGTGTGCTATAATAATCTTAAATGGCAATTTTTTTGGACGGGTTGAAAGAGCGGGCGCGCAGGGAGAAGAGCCGGATTCTTTTTCCGGAACCGGAGGACAAGCGTATCCTGTCTGCCTGTCGGATTCTTAAGGACGAGGGCCTGGTGGAACCGTTCTTGGTCGGCGACCCGGAGAAGGTGCGGGTGGTTGCGGCGAAAGAAGGGATAAACCTGATGGATATCGGATTCTTTAACCCGGCCGCTGATTCCGGCGGCAGTCATCTGGGGAAAGAACTTTACAAGGTCAGGCGCCACAAGGGCATCAGCCCGGAGGAAGCGGATAAGCTGATTTTGGACCCGATGTATTTTGCTACGATGCTTCTCTATTCCGGGGAAGCGGACGGCGTGGTAGCCGGCGCCAGCCACCCGACCGCCTGGACCTTTAAGCCCCTCCTCCAAATTCTTCCGAAAGAGCCCGGTATTAATTATGTCTCTTCCTATTTTGTGATGTCGGTCCCCAACTCTGTCTATGGGCACAACGGTGTTTTTATTTATGCGGATTGCGGTTTGATAACTAATCCGGACGCGGAACAGTTGGCGGAGATTGCAATCGCTTCCGCAGATACAGCCAAAAATCTTTTTGAGATTGAACCGAAGGTGGCGCTCCTCTCCTTTTCTACCAAGGGCAGCGGTTATGACCCGCTGATAGTTAAGGTGGTGGATGCTACCCGGCTTGCCAACCAGAAGCGGCCGGATCTGGCGATTGAGGGCGAACTGCAGGTGGATGCAGCGATGGTGCCGGAAGTGGCGGCTAAAAAGATGGCGGACAGCCCGGTGGCCGGCAAGGCGAACGTGCTTATCTTTCCGGACCTGAACAGCGGCAACATTGCCTATAAATTGACCCAGCGGCTGGCAAACGCCGAGGCCTGGGGACCGCTGGTTCAGGGCCTGAGCAAGGCAGCCAGCGATCTTTCCCGGGGTTGTTCGGTGGAAGACATCGTGGCGGTGAGCACGATTGTGGCAGTGCAGGCGCAGAGATTAAAACGGCGGGGATAACAAAGGAATTTTAAATTGCAAAGCGCAAATTGTAAATTGCAAAATGAAATTCTGTCAAAACTAAAATTTTAACTTTTGCAATTTGCGTTTTACATTTTGAATTGATGATATGTTGATACTTACCTTAAATTGCGGAAGTTCTTCGGTTAAATACCTCCTTTACGACTGGAAGCGGAAGCGTCCGGTTGCCAAGGGCATGGTGGAGCGGGTGACGATTGCCGGGAGTTACATTGTTCACGAGATTACTAACCTGAAGCCGATTAAAATTGAGCGGGAATGCGCTGACCACCGCACCGCCATTACTTTAATCATGGAAGTGCTGCAGCACCCGGATTTCGGCGTAATTAAAAATCTGAATGAAATTACCGCGGTGGGGCACCGGGTAGTGCACGGCGGCGAGCGGTTTACCTGTTCCACCCGGATCGACGACGAAGTTTTAAGGGTAATCAAGGCGACATCTTTTCTGGCTCCGCTCCACAACCCGCCCAATATCGCCGGAATTGAAGGCGCGCTGGAAGTGCTTCCGGAAGTTCCCCATATTGCGGTCTTTGACACTGCCTGGCACCAGACGATACCGGAACACGCCTATATCTATGCCCTGCCTTACGAGTGGTATCAGAAGTATGGAGTCCGGCGCTACGGGTTTCACGGCACTAGTTTGCTTTACGTGGCTAAGCGGGCGGCGGTTCTTCTGGGCAAGGACCCGTTTGAAATCAATCTTATCTCCTGCCACATCGGAAACGGCGTGAGCGTCAACGCGGTCCGTAACGGTCTTTCGGTTGACACCAGCATGGGCTTCACCCCGTTGGAGGGACTGGTGATGGGTACGCGGCCCGGTGACCACGATGTGGCCATTGACTTTTTCGTGATGGAAAAGGAGGGTTTATCCGGCAAGGAGATGGATAATATTCTGAACAAAAAGAGCGGTATCCTGGGAATTACCGGAAAATTTACGGACCGCCGTGATGTTCTGAAAGCGGCGGCCGAAGGGGATAGCCGCTGTAAACTGGCATTAGATGTTGAGGCCTACCGGCTCAAGAAATATATCGGCGCCTATTGCGCGGCGTTGGGGCGGGTGGATGCCCTTATTTTTACGGCCGGCGTCGGAGAACTTTCGGCTGATATCCGACGGATGGTTCTGGAGGGCTTAAGCGCCCTTTCTATCAAGGTTGACCCGGAGAAGAATAACCTGGCGCGGAGCCGCAACGCGGAATTTGACATTTCCGCCCCGGATTCCGGTGTCAAGGTTTTTATTATTCCGACTGATGAAGAGATGGTATTTGTAGAGGATGCGGTTGCCATACTGGAGGGCCGTTATGACCTGCACACCAAGTTTACCTATTCGTTTCAGGCGAAGGATTATGTTAATAAAATAAGGCATTCGGCTTTCGAGGCGGAGGTTAAGCAGAAGCCGGAGGTTGCCGGAATAGTGGCGAAAATTAATTAATCCCCCTTCCCTCGCCCCTCCCGCCAGGGGAGGGGAATTCTCCCCCTTGACGGGGGAGGTAAGGTGGGGGTGAAAGGCCAATTATGAAAAGAAAAACAAAAGTTTACCGGAAAACAAAAGAGACGGAAATTTCCGTGGCGCTTAATCTTGATGGTTCCGGCGGGTCGGATATTGAAATTCCGATCGGGTTTCTGGCGCACCTGGTTACTGCCTTTACCCAGCATAGTTTGATGGACCTGAAGGTCCGGGCGAAGGGCGACCTGGAAGTGGACCAGCACCACCTCACCGAAGACCTGGGCCTGGTCCTGGGCCAGGCGCTGGCCAAGGCGTTATCCGACAAAAAAGGTATTAGGCGTTTTGGCTTTGCTGCTGTTCCGATGGATGAGGCGCTGGTGGAGACCACCGTTGATATTTCCGGGCGGCCCTATCTTTTTCTGGAATTGCCCCGCCTGCCCCGGGACAAAGGGCACTTTGAATTCGGCGACGCCCGGGAATTTCTGAACGCTTTTGTAAAAACTTCGGGCATTACCCTGCATATTGAAACCCGCCGCGGACAGAACCAGCACCATATTCTGGAAGCGTTATTTAAGAGTTTGGGCCGGGCGTTAAAAGAGGCGGTTTCGTTGGAACCGCGCTTGAAGGGAAAAATACCGTCGACTAAAGGGGAGTTGTGATGAGCGAAACCGAACACAAGCCGGAAGCGGAAAAGAAAGAAGAGATAGAGTTTCTGCTGCCGCACCAGGTGGATACGGTTGTTCAGCAGTTGCGGAAAGCCCTGACTTCAGATACCCAGGAACTTCTTCAGATGATGAAGAACCCCAGGAAGTTCCTGTGGCAGAACTTTATGCTGGGAGTGGTGCGCGGTTTGGGTATCGTCTTCGGGATGACGGTTCTGGGCGCATTTTTAGTCGCTTTTTTATTCATCGTTCTGCGCTGGATGGAACACCTGCCCCTGATCGGCGGCTTGGTGCACCACATCGTTGACCTTATCCGGGATTTTATGAGCCAGCAGAAAGTGCCGGTAGGCATCAAATAATAATGTGGAATTTTGTTTATCTCGCCGCGTTCCTGCTCAGTCTGGTTCTTTCCCTGCTCCTGACTCCGCTCTTCCGCAAGGTCGCCCTGGCCAACGGAATCGTAGATTATCCGGCGGCGCGTAAGGTACACCAGTTTCCCACCCCGCTCCTGGGCGGCGCCGGGCTTCTCTTTGCCTTTCTGATAACCATCTTGCTCGGTTTTATCTTTATCGGTTTCTTCCGGCCGCTGTTGCCTCCGGGAATTATCGAAAACCTGCCCGGCGCTTTTAACACCCTGCCCCGGCTTTTAATTATCATTGCCGGCGGCGCGCTTATCTTTCTTTTAGGGTTGGTTGACGATTTGGTCGGGCTTAAGGCCGGTTGGAAGTTATTAGGGCAGGGCTTAATCGCTTTATTGCTTTTCTTCTGGGGCCTGCGGATTTCTATTTTTGTGCCCAACCTTTTCTTTTCCATGGTCTTGACCGTGGGCTGGGTCCTGTTAATCACCAACAGTTTCAACCTGTTGGATAATATGGACGGTCTGGCCGCCGGCGCCGGCCTGATTTCCACTGCGCTTTTTTTTCTTTACGCGGTCGGCAACGGCGCGCTCTTCATCGCAACGCTGTTAGCGGTCTTCGCCGGTGCGGTCCTCGGTTTTTTACGTTACAACTTTCCGCCGGCCAAAATATTCCTGGGTGAAGCCGGCAGCACCTTTATCGGATATTTTCTGGCGGTTATTTCGATAGCCGCCACTTTTTACTATCAGAAAGCGCTCTCTTACTTACCGGTGCTGGCGCCGATTTTTATCCTGGCCATTCCGCTTTTTGACACCTTTTCGGTGATGGTTATCCGCCTCCGGGAGGGACGTTCAATCTTTACCCCGGGCAAGGACCATCTTTCGCACCGGCTTTTAAAGTTCGGCCTTACGAAGCCGGAATCGGTGGTGGTTATCTATTTGCTGGCGCTAGGATTGGGTCTGCCGGCGCTGGTTCTGGAAAAAATTCCGTTGACCGGAGGGTTAATCCTTTTATTTCAGGCGCTGCTCTTTCTGGGAATACTGACGATATTGGAAAAGAAGGGAAAAAATGAATAGAATCATAGTCGCGCTGGATTACAACAACCGGGAAGATGCCCTGAAACTGGTAGAAAACCTGTCGGGCGTAATCTCTTTTTATAAGGTTGGTTTGGAGCTTTACACGTCGGTTGGACCGGAAATTATCCGGGAACTGAAAGGAAAAGGTTTGAAGGTTTTTTTGGACTTGAAACTATTTGATATTCCCAACACAGTGGCGAAAGCCAGCCGGGTGGCATCTTCTCTGGGCGTGGATATCTTCAATCTTCATCTTTTGGCCGGAGGCGCAGCGCTGATTGCCGCAAGGGAAGCGGCGCAGGAGGAAGCAGCGCGCAGGAATCAGGCCGCACCTAAAATTTTAGGTGTTACCATCCTTACCAGCAGCAGCGGAATTGAGTGGCAGAATCTTGGTTTTAATTGCGCGGTGCCGGAGTTGGTCATGCGTTTGACGGAAAGGGCAAACGAGGCCGGCCTGGACGGAGTGGTGGCTTCGGCGCAGGATGCGGCTGTAATTAAAGAACGTTTCGGTAAGGAATTTCTGGTAGTTTCACCGGGGATTCGTTCTACCCCTCACCTCACCTCTCCCCGGAGGGGAGAGGGAAAGGGAAAAGTTGACGATTGCATCCCCTCTCCCCAGTGGGGAGAGGGAAAGAGTGAGGAGGATGACCAGAAGCGCACCCTCTCTGCCAAAGAGGCCTTTAGCGCCGGGTGTGATTACATCGTAGTCGGCCGGCCGGTTACTCAGGCGCCTGACCCGAAAAATGCCTGTTTGGAGTTGTTGACGTAGGTGTGGATTCCCGCTTACTACATGCGGGAATGACACGAAAAAACTATGGAAATTATAAAACTGAAAAACGGAATTGAGGTTATCCTGAAACCGATGTCTGGTTTCAGTTCGGTTACCACCGGTATCTGGGTGCGGACCGGAAGCCGTTATGAACAGCATTCGGAAAACGGTTCCGCGCATTTTTTGGAACATATGCTTTTTAAAGGAACCCAAAAACGCACCTGCGAAGAATTGAAGCGGATAGTAGAAGGCGTCGGCGGTCTTTTTAACGCGTTCACATCGGAAGAGGTAACCTGTTACTATATTAAAATGCCTCTTTCCAAGCACCTGTCTTTGTCGCTGGATGTCCTTTCGGATATGGTTATCAGGCCCAGTTTGCCCGAAGAAGAGTTTGAAAAGGAGCGGAATGTTATTCTGGAAGAGATAAAGATGTACCTTGATATTCCGGCGGCCCATGTTCAGGAACTTTTCAGCGAACTGCTCTTTCCCGGCCATCCGCTGGGCTGGTTTATCGCGGGAACGCCGGAAACAGTAAAGGGTTTGACGCGCGACCGGTTGTTTGATTACTGGCAGCGTTTCTACCGGGGGAGTTCCATGGTGGTGAGCATTGCCGGTGATTTTGATCCGGAAAAAGCCCGGAAAGAAGCGGCGGATTTCCTGGGACCGGTTGCGGAAGGCGCAGGCGCGCCTTTTTTACCGGCGGTGGAAAAAGAGCCGGGTCCGAGTTTCTCCTTGCTTGCCAAAGAGACCGAGCAGGTCCACTTATGTTTGGGCGGGCGCGGTGTTTCCTCTGAAGATGACCGGCGCTGGGCGCTTTCCCTTATGAGCGTAATCCTGGGCGGCAACATGAGCAGCCGTCTTTTTAATGAGGTGCGTGAGAAGCGCGGGTTAGCTTACCAGATTTCGGCCGGCGCGTCTTCCTATGCGGACGCCGGAATTTTTGAAGTTGAAGCCGGCACTTCCACGACAACCCTGAAGGAAGCGCTTAAGGTAATTCTTTTCGAATTGGCGCGAATAAAGGAAGAACCGGTGCCCGAGGAGGAGTTGACCCGCGCCCGGGATTTTGTAATCGGCCAGATGCAACTTCACCTGGAGGGGACTTCTGAATACATGAAGTTTCTGGCCGGCCAGTTAATTACCCGGCGCCGGATTGAAACTCCGGAGGAGATTGTCGCTAAAATTTCGGCGGTTACCGCCCGGGAGATAAGGGCCGTTGCCCGGGAAATTTTAACCGGCAACAATCTTAACCTTTCTTTAATCGGCCCGGAAGAAAGCCAGGAAGGGATACGGGAAATTGTAAAACTGTAAATTATCCCCCTCACCTAACCTCTCCCCGCTGGGGAGAGGTTAGGGGTGAGGGGTTTTGATTTGATATGAGTATACTTCGGCGATTGCGTTCGGAACGGCCTGTTGCCTATCTCAGCTTCTGGGTGCTGCTGATTCTTTACGCGTCCGGATTATTCGCTGATTTTCTGGCTCCCTATCCCTACGACCAACAGGAACGTTCCAAACCATTCTGCCCGCCGACCCAAATCAGTTTCCGGGAAGTAAACGGGAATTGGCACATCCGGCCCTTTGTTTACAACTATCTGCCGCCGTCCGGTGAATCATTCTCCTATCGGAAGGATACTTCCAAACCCTATTTTATAAATTTCGGAGCAAAAGGAAGACCACGTAAAATTTTCGGGTTTATTGCGTCTGACCGTTATTTTTTCGGCTGCGTCGAACCGGCGATGGTCTATCTTCTGGGCAGCGACCAGTTTGGCCGGGACCTTTTCAGCCGCCTGCTTTTCGGGAGCCGGATTTCCCTTTCTATCGGTCTGGTGGGGGTGAGTATTTCGTTTCTGCTGGGGCTTTTTTTCGGAGGGGCGGCTGGTTATTACGGCGGAAAGATGGATAATCTGCTGATGCGCCTTTCGGAACTTTTAATGGCTTTCCCCGGATTTTTCCTGATTCTGGCGCTCCGGGCGGTCTTTCCGGCTACGCTCTCTTCTTTTCAGGTCTACCTGATGGTGGTGGTGATCCTTTCCCTGATTGGCTGGGCCGGGCTGGCGCGAGTGGTGCGGGGCATGGTGCTCTCTATCCGCGAGGAGGATTTTATTCTGGCGGCGCGCGCCCTGGGTTTTTCCGACGGGCGCATTATTTGGCGCCACGTTATTCCCCAAACATTTTCTTATACCATCACCGCCATTACCCTTTCGGTGCCCGGCTACATTCTGGGAGAGTCGGCGCTCTCTCTGCTGGGCCTGGGAATCCAGGAACCGCAGGCGAGTTGGGGCAATATTCTTTCTTCCGCGATGGGGAGCCTGGAGGTGATTCTTTACCACGGCTGGATGTTGATTCCGGGCCTGCTTATCTTCGTTACGGTTCTGGCCTATAATCTGTTGGGTGACGGATTGCGGGAAATCGCCAATTCCGGCGCGGCCTAAGAAGTGTTGTGATATGGCAAGTTAAGCGTCGTGAATTTCTTGCTATGGTATAATTAGTCAAGTGAAAATAATAACGAAAATATTGTTGCCCGAAGAACTTAAACAAATGGCTGCTGCCACTTT
>JAPLMK010000114.1 GCA_026387085.1 Candidatus Omnitrophota bacterium | reverse complement strand
TCCAAACCGCTGGGAACATCAGCCGCAATTACCGGGGAACCGAAACCATTTATACGGTCTATCAGTTTCCGGTAAAATTCATCCAGCACACCCCTGAGACCGATTCCGAAAATAGCATCGATAACCAGGCCTGGAACCGGTAAGCCATCAAATAACTTTATTGCACAGGAATTTCCTTTTTTATCCCCCTCACCTTTACTCGCCTGGGCGGCGAAGCCTGACCGGTCCTCTCCCCTAAGGGGAGAGGGGAGGGTGAAGGGTGTGTGATTCATCGCAACTAACGCCCGGTAATTGGCCTGAGTTTCCGGTGAAAATGATTTCGGATTCCGCGCCAGAAAAGTTTCCACCGGATAATTATTAAGCAGCAGATACCGGGCGGCCACAAAACCATCTCCGCCGTTATTGCCGTAACCGCAAAAGACAAAAATTTTACCTTTTCCGGCTGCTTTCATTGCTTCCGCGGCAATCGCCTTACCGGCGTTTTCCATCAGGACAGAAGCCGGAATTCCGTACTGGTTTACGGCGCGGCTATCCAGTTCCTTCATCTCCTTTACGGTTACATATCTCATTCTTTCGTTGTTTACAAACGCGCCACCAGAAAACAAGCCAGGAAAGCGGTCAGGCCGGCGGCGAAAAAAGGCGCTCCGATATTAAAATCATATAAATAGCCGGATAAAAAGAAACCCACCACCATTCCCAGAGAGCCGTACGCAAACGACTTGCTGACGTGCAGACCGCGGATATCCTCTCCGGCATATTTCTGAACCAGATAATTGTGGATGGGCATATAGATGCTGGCGCCCAATAAATCATGTGTAATCCAAACCGGTATCGCAATTGACGCCTTGGAAATAAAAGGGGTCAGCACCATCGAAAGACCGCCGAAAATCAGCGTAATAATATAAAATAATTTCGGGCGCTTGCCCAGCAGGCGACCGGTAAAAATCATCGGAAACGCCATCGACAAGCGATGCGCAACCATTAATAAAGCGATGAGAGCCAGCGACATGCCGAACCGGTCCCGAAAATAAATGGGCATCGTCGGCCCATGGGAAAGTCCGGTGTCAACGCATAAGATAAAATAAATGACGGTCAGGTAGCGCAGTTTTCCGGTAAGGTCGAAAGAAAAAATTTCCCGGACGTTACGCCTCGCCACCGCTTCTTTTACCGGAGCGGCCTGAAAAAAAGACCAGAAGAGCGCGGTGGCCAGAAAAAGAATTATACCGGAAAGAAGAAAAGGCGCCGAAAGGGAAAAACGGATGGCGATAATTCCGGCCAGGAAGATGCCGACCGCCTGAAAAATCCACTCGATTCCCCGGTTTTTTCCGTAGGCATTCAAAAACTCCTTTTCCGCGCCTTCGTAAAGAATAACCGACTGCATCGTTTCCTTGACGCCGAAGGCGCCTTCGCGCAAACTCTTCAAGATTGCCTGGCTACCGACGGTATTAAAGAACGGCGTGCAAAAATTACCCAGTCCGGACAGAAAAAGCGCGACAGAAAAAAAGAGCCGGCGGCCGAAAATATCGGAAAGGTATCCGGCATACTGGCGCATCAAAAAAGCAAAGAGGAACGACACCGCAAAGATATCGCCCATTCTGGGAAAACTTATCTTCTGGCTCTGGAGATAAAAAGGAATGGATATCTCGTAGATACCGAAGGTTAAACCGAAGAGACTTACCACTACGAAGAAAATAAAGATATTTCGCCGGCGCATTTTTTGTTTATATTGATTAGTGGTGTGGATTCCCGCTTACCATCCGCCTTCGCCAAGGTTTACCTCGCCGCAGCTTTAGCGTAGGCGGGCTACGGCGAGACGAAGCCTGCGGGAATGACAAGTACTGCAAAAATCAGGCAAAAAGCGCGGCCAGGATACCCACCAGGAAGATACCGTCAAATACTCCGGCGCCGCCGATACTCATCAACCCGCCGCCCGAGGGAAGATTCCACAAGTGGAGAATGTCAGCGCCAATTAATACACCTAATACTCCGGAAATATAAGCCACCGGCGCCCGTCTTTTGGGTGAAAAGATAAAAGCGCAGAGGATGGCCACCGCGGGCGGAATAAGCGTGGGAATCGTAATCCCGATTCCAGGCACCGGCTTGGCCAGGAAATAGCACGTTATGGTTGAAATCACAACACCGATAATTACAGGGAAAAAAGGAGTCCTCGGCAAAAGCAGCAGGCAGATTATAACGGGTATTATCGCTCCGCCGACGTTCACCGCCAGGGTCATCCGGTCGGAAGGCGGCGGCTGATAAAAAAACGGCCGGAAGATATCAAATCCGGGCTGAACGACAAACGGCTTTGCCGGAATTGAGCTCTTCACAATCGGAATGTTAATGAGTGAACCGACCAGCGAAGCCAGAAAAATGAAAAGAGCGACCGGAGCCGGTATCCCGAGCCGGCCGAAAGCCGCCGAAATTACCCGAACCGGAACCAGAATGAGCAAAACCGGTATCAGGATAAGAATAAAAATAACCAGAAATAACGAAATCGGCAAGAAAAACATAGCGGCAGTTGCCTCCGTTTTTTCTTCTTTAGCGGTTGTTTCACAACCTAAGGGGCTGCGAAACAATAAAATTGCCTATTTGCCAGAAGCGATTTTGGAGCGAGACAAGGAGCGAAGAAGATTGCATAGTTATACTATACAAACGATGAGCGACGCAGTCGCAGCCCAAAAGCACCTGGCCTTTCAGGGAGTCCCGTCTTTGGGTCATTGCGGCGTTGCTCCTCGTCCGTGTGCCGCAGTGGGCACACCGCCTTCGTCGTGCCTGGCACGGACCTCAAATCCGGGACTCCAAATAAGCAATTTTATTGTTTCGCAACCCCAATATATGTTATCATTAAAAGGTGAAAAAAGAAAGAGAAATCGTCACGGGACAGGAGGTCGAAAAGATCATCTCCCGGCTGGCCGAAGAAGTCCGGGCAAAAACAGACCTTAAGAACCTGGCGCTGATCGGAATCAGGCGCCGGGGGGTAGAATTAGCAGCGCGGCTTCAAAATATCCTGGAAAAAAAATCAATTAAACTGCCGCTGGGAATTCTGGACATCACCCTTTACCGCGATGATTTAAGCACGGCGGCAAAACAACCGGTTGTGCGCGAAACCCAGATTCAGTTTGACCTGGAAGGGAAAGACATACTGCTGGTGGATGACGTGCTCTTTACCGGCCGGACCATCCGGGCAGCGCTTTCCGAATTAGTTGATTTCGGAAGACCGCGGTCGATAAAACTGCTGGCCCTGGTTGACCGGGGGCACCGGGAACTGCCCATCCAGCCCGATTTCACCGGAAAATTCATACCGGCCGAAAGCAGTCAATCTATTGAAGTGCGCCTGAGCGAGTTAGACGGCGAAGATAAAATTTTACTGATTGAACCATGAACAGCTGGAAACGAAAAGACTTGCTGGGGCTGGAAGAACTGTCGGCGGAAGAGATTGAATTTATTCTAACCACGGCCGCTTCCTTCAAAGAAGTCTCCACCCGGGAGATAAAAAAGGTCCCGGCCCTGCGGGGCAAAACCATCGCCAATCTCTTTTTTGAACCCAGCACCCGCACCCGCACCTCCTTTGAACTGGCAGCCAAGCGGCTCTCCGCGGATATCGTCAACTTTTCACCTTCCGCCTCAAGCCTGGTAAAGGGAGAAACCGTCCTTGACACCGGGGAAAATCTTGAGGCAATGAAGATGGACTGCTTCATCGTGCGCCACTCGTGCGCCGGGGTGGTGGAGTTCCTGGCCAAAAGATTAAAAGCATCTTTCATAAACGCCGGCGACGGCAGCCACGAACACCCGACGCAAGGACTGCTGGATATCTTCACCATCAAAGAAAAAAAAGGCGGCATTAAAGGACTTAACGTAACTATTCTGGGTGATATCCGGCACAGCCGGGTAGCCCGCTCCAACCTGTGGGGATTACTAAAGCTCGGCGCCCGGGTTACGCTCTGCGGGCCGCCAACCCTTATTCCGCCCGGCATTGAAGCCACCGGCGCCCGGGTTACATACGACCTGAAAAAAGCGCTCAAAGACGCGGACGCGGTCAATGTTTTACGAATCCAGGTAGAGCGCCAGAAGGAAAATTATTTTCCCTCTCCGCGGGAATACAGCCGGCAATACCAGATTAATGCGGAAACGATCCGATGGGCAAAACCGGATGTTTTGATAATGCACCCGGGACCGATGAACCGGGGGCTGGAAATAAGTTCGGAAGCCGCGGAATGCAGTAACTCTGTCATCCTGACCCAGGTGGAAAACGGCGTGGCGGTCCGGATGGCAGTACTCTACCTGCTTCTGGTGGGAAAATAATTGTTTGTCATTCTGAGGCACCAGCCGAAGAATCTCCTCCCTAACAAACGCGAGATCCTTCGCAACTACGACTCAGGATGACAGATTACCAACGACTTAGGTGACACAAACCAAAAATGGAGATTCATATGATTACAATTAAACGCGCTCTTCTTTCCGTTTCCGATAAAACCGGTATCCTTGACTTGGCAAAAGCGCTCACGGACTCCGGCGCGGAAATTATCTCCACCGGCGGCACCGCCCAAGCGCTGCGGGAAGCCAAAATATCGGTAACCGAGGTTTCTGATGTAACCGCGTTCCCGGAAATGCTGGACGGAAGGGTTAAAACCCTGCATCCTAAAATCTTTGCCGGCATCCTCTTCCGGCGGGAAGTTCCGGAACACCGAAAGCAGATTGAAAAAGAATCGGTTAAACCAATCGACCTGGTCTGCGTTAATCTCTACCCGTTTGAAAAAGTAGTGGCAAAAAAAGAGACCGACCTGGAAACCGCCATCGAAAATATTGATATCGGCGGTCCCAGCCTCTTAAGGGCTGCCGCCAAGAACAGCTCGGACGTAGTTGTCCTCTCGGACCCGAGCCAGTACCCGGCAATCATCAACGAGCTGAGAACAAAAAAAGGCAAGGTTTCAAAGGAAATCTCCCGGCAGTTGGGCGCCGCGGTCTTTGCTAAAACTTCAATGTACGACGCGGTTATTTCCCTCTATCTCAATCAGGAAAAAGAGACGCCGGCTTTCCCGGACCGAATCTCCCTGCTCCTGGAAAAGATTGCGGATTTACGGTACGGCGAGAATCCTCACCAGAACGCCGGTCTCTACCGGGAAAAGAGTTTCCGTTCCGAAATAGGACTTCTGGTTGACGCCGAACAACTCCAGGGCAAGGAACTTTCCTACAACAACTACCTTGACCTGGAAGCCGCCCTCTCCCTGGTCCGGGAATTAGACCCGGAAGCAGCGGTAATCGTCAAACACAACAACCCCTGCGGTGTCGCGCTCGGCCCGGACATCCTGACCGCCTTCCAAAAAGCGCGCGCCTGTGACCCGGTCAGCGCTTTCGGCGGTATCGTGGCGCTCAACCGTCCGGTCGCCGAAGATACCGCCGCCGAGATTATCACCGGTTTTGTGGAATGCGTAATTGCTCCGGAATACAGCGCGGCAGCGCTCAACATCTTCAAGAAGAAACCGGACATCCGGATTTTGCGTTTAAGCTGGCCCAAAAAAGAGGGCGGGAAGTTTGATTTTCGGAAGGTCGGCGGCGGTTTTCTGGTTCAGGATGTTGACGCCACCCTTTTTTCCGAAATGAAGGTAGTCAGCGTCAAGTCACCGGATGCGGTTCAATTGGAAGAGATGAAGTTTGCATATCTGGTGGCTAAATACACCAAGAGCAACGCCATCATCCTGGTAAAAGGCGGCCAGACCATCGGCATCGGCGCCGGTCAGATGTCCCGGGTTGATTCCGCCAAGATTGCGGTCTCCAAGGCAAAGGATTTCGGCTTTGACGTTGCCGGAGCCGCGGTGGCTTCCGACGCTTTCTTCCCGTTTTCAGACGCCCTGGAAGTAGCGGCTAAAGAAGGCGCAACTTCCATTATCCATCCGGGCGGTTCCAAGAAAGACGCCGACGTCCTGGCCACCGCGGAAAAGTATGGGATGATAATGGTCATGGCCGGACAGCGCCATTTCAGACATTAAATTTATTTGCCCGGTGAATCCAATCTATCGTAGCGGTGCGATTTATCGCACCGGTAAATCCGTATGGTTTACCGTAAATCTATTAGAATCAAAAACTACGATTACAAAAGTAACGGCTACTATTTTGTTACTGTTTGCACCGCGCTGAGAAAACCTTTATTAGAAAAATATAATTCTGAAGTTGATAGACTGCTTCACGAAACAACACGGCGATTTTCCGGTATAACAATAGATTTTTACAGTATTTCGCCTGATCATTTACACGCCATATTTATTTTAGAAGATGCGAGCGTTGCCTTAAGTAAGATTGTCAGAACATTTAAAGCCCTGGTAAGCAAAGCAACCGGCGTTAAACCTTTCTGGGAATGGAACTATTACGAGCATATCATCAGAAACGAAGAGGCGCTGACTAAAATACGTAAGTATATCCAAGAGAATCCCTTGAAAGAAAAGATTAATTGGGATAATATTTAATGTAGCGGTGCGATTCATCGCACGCATTGTTTGTCGGATAAATCCGACCGCTACAAATGCTAAAAACTTTTGCCCGGTTGTGTAATGGTAGCACACCAGCCTTTTGCGCCAGAGGCGCACTCGCCTCCGGCGAGGAAGCTGCAGAGATATTATGAAGTGTTACGTTTATGTACTGGAAAGCAGCAAAGATGGAGTCCGTTATGCGGGCAGCGGTAATAATCCGGCAGAAAGGTTACGCAGACATAATAAAGGAGATTATCGTTTTACCAAAGGACATCGTCCCTGCGAACTAATCTATACAGAGGAATATTGCGGCCGACCCGAAGCCATGAAGCGAGAAAAATTCCTGAAAAGTGGTTAGGGAAGAAAATTTTTAGATAGCGTTCAGGAAAAAAATATCCATTGAATTATTTTTTGCCCGGTTGTGTAATGGTAGCACACCAGCCTTTGAAGCTGGGCGTTGAGGTTCGAATCCTCACCGGGCAGCTACCGCCCGTCTCGGATTCTCACTTTGATTTTTCCATGTCCGCCTCACCTGCTCGACGGACCTGCCAAACGGCGCTCTTTATTCATCGCGCCGGCAATCTCACCGGGCAGCTACCGCCCGTCTCGGATTCTCACTTTAAATCTTCCGTGTCCGCCTCGCTTTAAACCGCGCCGCCTAGAAAATCAAAACTGATGCGTTTTTGAACAGCAGCAATCTGAGCGAACGACTGGTTGAGAAGGGTCTGTTCGAGTTGGCTGAGTTTACGATAGTTCACAACATTGTCCGGAACCTGGCCGGAAGACAGCGCCGCAGATTGATGCTGTAATCGGAGCCGCATCAAAAACTCGTACGCCTCGGCAATTTCCTGGCAGCTTGATTCGGGCAGAACGTCCGCCTCCACCAATGCCTTAAGACGGTCAAGGGTTCGGGTCTCCTCTATTTCCTGTCTGAGCGCGTAGACCCGGGCGAAATTCAATATTGTCATCAGGGCATCTTTCAGGTTCACCAGGCCTTGATGGTCGCCTCCCGCCCCGCCGGAAAGAATGCGTCCAAACAGCCGCAGCGGCGGCTTAAATAACAAAGAATTCTGCGCGAAGTGCGGGAAGAACGACGGCCGGGCGCGCAATGCTTCAAACACGTGGCGCCGGAGTTCTTGTGACAACTCCAGGGCACCATAAACCGGGCGGAAATCGAAGAAGATGGTAAATTCAAGAAGCTGTTGAGGCTCCGCCATATCTATCCAATCACTGAAATAGCGCTTCCAGGCAAAGAGCGGTTTGCACCAACGCTGGTTTCGAGCCATCACCTCCCCCTTGCACAGCGGATATCCGGCCCGGTCAAGCCACTCGCTCACAAATATGCCCATTTCACCGAAATACTTCTCAACCATAGGCAGCGTAGCGATGTCAGTAGGAGCTTCAAAAATAATGGCGCTGTCCTGATCGCTGGAGAGAGTCATCTCCTGACGTCCCTGACTGCCGAGGGACAGCATGACAAAACGAACCGGCGGCGGACCCAGTTTCTTCTGCGCAAGCGCAATCAAACGCACGGTCGCCGCATCGCAAACCGATGATATCATCTGGGTCACCATGTGAGGATGCGCGCCGCAATTAAGAAGCGAGTTTGCCAGGCCGGGCACTCGCGCGCAAGCCCTGACCACTTCCTCGGGCGTACCGGCCTGTTCTACTTCACGAGTGAGGACAATCGGCCCGTAACTTCGAAACTGCAACAATTCCTGATTGCGGATGACCCCGACAATACGCCCGGATTCGTCAACTACGGCCAAATGCCCGATTTCTTTCTGTTCCATCAGTAACAACGCTTCGTATACCTGGGCTCGTTCAGAAACGGTCACCAGCGGAGAACTCATAATACGCAAGACCGGTTCCCTTCGGTCAAGTCCAACGGCAACAACACGCTGCCGGATATCGCTATCTGTGACTATGCCCACGATGCTTCCGTTTTCCGACTGCACCAGGACAGCGCTTCCGTGATTATCGGTCATCTTCACGGCGGCGGCATTGATAGACGCATCCAAACTGCAAAACACAGCGCTCTTTCCGACGTGGCTCACCGCTTCGTGAAGAAAGAGCAACGAGGTCTGGAGTTTTTCTACTGCCGACTCCAACTCTGCGGTACGCTTGTCATAGGATGTAATGTCTTCCACTACACCATCAATGTATTTGGGAGCACCGTGCTCATCTTTAACCAAGACAGCCGCAATTCCCACGGTCCGGCTGCTGGAACCCATCGAAGACAGGTGCAGGCTGCACTCGGCTCGGCCGTCCCGCTGCAGTTTCATCAGAAACTCCTCATAAGCTGCGGGATAACGGAATATTTCGGCCAAAACAATGGGGGTTCCGTCCGCTAAGGGACGCACCGACAGAAGCCGTGTGGCAGACCGGCTGCACTCCACTATTGTTCCGCGCGCGGTCGCCCGGGCGCGGAACAAGCCCACAGGAACATCGTCCACGACCTGTTGAAGGTGCCACCAACGCTGATTTCGCATATCGCTGGTTGCTCCTGCTTCCGGAGAAGGTTGAACGCTCTTGGTAAGCAGGATGAAACCACCGCGTTCCGCAAAGGAGATGCGGCTTGGAGCTACTACGCATTCAATGAGCGTTCCATCCCGGCGTTTCATAACCGCGTCAAAACCTTCGGTGGCTTCATCCCCATGCAGTAATGCGCCTAAACGCTCCCAGGCTTTCTGGTTATCCTTCATTTGCGGAAAAAGGTCCGCAAGGTCCAGCAACTTCAGTTCCTGTTCATCGCTGCCTACCATCTCCAAAAATATCGGATTGGCATATCGACAGCGACCATCCATCACCAGCAGGGCGCCTTCCGTGGTGGCTTCAACCAGAGAGCGGTAACGTTCCGTGGATTCCTGTAAACCCTCTTCGGCTTCGGCGCGTTCCCGCTCCGACTGTAAACTTTTGCGCATCACGTACAGCAGCAGAAGCACCACAATAAGGGAGATGACGAGCGAGGTGCGTACCAGGTTTCGCTCAATTCTCTTAATCTCCTGCTTGACGTCATCAACGTAGATGCCGGTGCCGATGATCCAACCCCACGGCTGGAAACCTTTTATGTACGATTCTTTCAGCACCAGGCGGCTGGGGTCGTCTTTCCACTGCCACACATACTCAGCATATCCTTCCCGGCCGCGCTTGACCAGGTCAGCGAACTCCACGAAAATAGCAACGCCGCGGGGATCGCGAAAACCGGAGACATTCTTACCGTTCAGGTCCTTGCGGTAAGGATGCATAATCATTCTGGGAGCCAGATCCTGGAGCCAGAAGTAGTCCTTGCCCTCGCTTCCGTAACGCAGCGCTTCAATTTGCGATATGGCCATCGCCTGGGCCTCTGCGCGGGTCTGTTTACCGGCTTTCTCGTCCCGCTCATATGTCGCGAGAATGCTCCAGGCAGAATTGGTAAGTTCGCGAATCATCTCCCGCTTGCGGTCCAGCAGTGATCTTTCGAAAGTGGGCAAAAAGACCGCGTAGATTGCCGCGATAAAAAGACCGACAGCCAGGAGGGTGGGACAGATGAAGTGAAAAACAAAATCGCGCCACTTAAAACGGCGCTGCAGACGCGCAACCGCGCCGGAAGAAACAACACCCGGCGCTGAGGAGTTTCCATGGCACACCGCGTCCCGGAACTCCTTCCAGAGTTCCGAAGGCATCTCCATACCCCACCCGTCTTGGTTCGGCGGTTTGCGGTCATGCGTATCGGTACCAGCGCTGACCAGCAACCCTAACCGACGGGCCATCTCGCGCAAGCGAAGACGCTGCTCCTCGGTAAAAGGATAAATGGCTTCCACTCCGTCAAGCCCCTGTTCCTTTAGCGCAACCAGCAGTTTCTCAAGTTCCGGGAAGTCGGGCTGAAGCAACAGCGGATGGGCAAGAAACGCGCGTCCTCCGGCCCGGTGCACAAGCGCAATTGCCTCGGAGATATCAATCTGCCCCGCGGGAGCAGATGTGCGCGGATTGGTTTCGCCGGAGTGGGGGGAACCCTTGCGGCGGATGGTACCAGCGACGCTCTGCATATCAAGCGCCTGCGCTTGACGCAGTGATTTCAGGGTAGCCAGGAATTCAGCGTTAGTGGGGTCAAAGCCGTAGGCCAGCAGGTGGGCTTCCTTGGACTGGCACCGGGTGGTTATCTCGACACCGGGAATGCTCACTACCTCGCGCCGCAAGAGAGCTTTACTGAACTCAGTAAGTCCGTCTACGGTATCGTGGTCCGCAAGCGCGGCGATAATTACTCCGTCGGCGGCCAGCAGTTCCGCGATTTCTCTCGGAGTTAAACTCCCGTCGCTGTAAACCGAGTGGCAATGAAGATTTACTCTGGTAGTGGCTTTCATCTCGCATGTTACGGCAAGACGAGGTCAGGCTGCCGCCGCGGGCTTCTTCTTGGTTAATAGCGAGACCACAATCAGGACGATGAAGCTCAGCGGGATTGAGATAATCCCTGGATTAGTGAATGGGATAGGCGCCAGAGCCGGATCCAACCCGTAGAGTTTATAAAGGTCAGGCGACAGAGCAATCAGCCCCAAGGAAGAGCCGATTCCCGTAAAGACAGAAGCCGTAATCCCTGCGGCTGTTGTCCTCTTCCAAAAAAGAAGCATCAGTATCGCCGGGAGATTGGCGGACGCGGCCACGGCGAACGCCAGTCCGACCAGAAAAGTGACGTTCATGCCCTTAAAGAGAATTCCGAGCACGATGGCCAGAGCGCCGACCGCAAACGCCGATATCTTTCCGGCGCGGATCTTATGGCGGTCATCCATCCGCAAGTTCAGGAACCGGTCAAAGAAATCGTGCGCAACCGCCCCCGAAGCAGCCACTATCAATCCGCTCACCGTTCCCAGCACCGTGGCAAAAGCGATCGCCGAGATGAACGCAAAAAGAGCATTTCCGAACGAACGCGCCAGCAGCGGAGCGGCCATGTTACTGTCCGCCGGGTTTAAAACGCCGCCGGTCATTGCTCCCAAGCCCATAAACAGGGTCAGTATGTAGAAAAACCCGATACCCGCGATAGCCACAATTGTGGACTTGCGCGCGCTGGCCGGGCTTGAAACTGTGTAGTAACGAATCAAAATATGCGGCAGTGAAGCTGTACCCAGGAACAGAGCCAGCATCAAAGAGACAAAGTCAATCTTCTGCAAAGGTGTTCCCTGGACTTTAAACTTCAAACCCGGGCGCATAAGCTGGTTGCCGTGGGTTAGGGTCGGAAAGTAAACTGTAACTTTGGACCCGTCATTTCCCTCAAGTTTCGCGTCCTTCCAGCGTCGCACCACCGTATCCTTATCCGCCATGGCCGCAAGCATTCCGAAAGGCGAAACGCTTCCCCGGGTTGCCGTTTTCTGCCCTTTTAACAACTCAATGTTGCCAACTTGCCGAAGGATATTGGTCTCAGACGCAGGACTCCCGTTGATAATCTTCTGCCCGCTGCTGGTTTCCGCAACCGACTGTGTTTCTTTCAGCGTGAGCGCGCCGTCAACTTCCTGCAGGAGCCACCAGGTCTCTTTTTCGGCATTGGCCAACAGGGCAAATGTGGCATGGGCAGCCTTAACCTCATGGGTTTCGACAACTTTCCAACCCGGCTCCGACACAATCAGGTTCTCGCCGGATTTTTGAACAGCAAGCGTCTTGTAATCATAGAACGGCACCCTACCGCCCTGGTCAGGCCTGGTGTTAAACCCGCGGACGCAGACCGCCACCACTAAAACGGTCGAAAAGATTATCAGCAGGCCACCCTTCAGGAACTGAACGTAGGTGGTTGATGCCATACCGGCCGTGGCATCGTGGACAACGTTAGAACTATCCTAAAGCGACAAACCGAGTATGTTTGCATACCTGATTTAGCGCTACGAGCCTAGATTTATCTTATCACAAATTTACCCTACCCTGCTACTCACTATTGTTTTACTTCAACATCGGGTAAAATCACCCTACCATCCAATTGCCATTAGTTTTGGTTTAAACAGTTGACCCCGGAACGCAGACAGAAGTACAATCTGGAAGGCAGGAAGATTACCCAACACAACGGCCCGGACCGATCTCGAATCGCAAACCTAAATTAAGGAAGTTTGTCTACTTTTTCTGAAGACATACACTGGACCCCTTTTTTGGCTGAAATTGAGGTGAGATGAATCCATCTCGTTTTTTAAAATTCCTGGTTCTATTCCTCGCCGCCCTGCTTTTTATTGGCAATTCGAAAGTAGAAAGCGCAATCCTTCTTGAAAGGAGCCGGACCGTGCAGACGGGGTGGTCGCCCAAGAGCGTCGCAATGAACCCCGATGGCAATTACGCGGCAGTAGCGAATCTTGAGGGCGGAGATATTCGTATTTTTGACACGCGGACGAAAAAAGTCATAAGACGCATCCAATTCATCAGAACTCCGGGCACGGGTTATGATTACCAGAACGAGAGGCCGATCCCTTCATTTCAGGAAAAACCGGTAGAATGTATTTTCTCGCCGGATGGAAGATATCTTTTTGCATCGCTTCACAACGCCGGCGGCATCATCGTCTACGATTTGAAAGAAGAGGATCGCGTTTTTCCGTCAACAAAGAAGGTAGTTGTCAAGAATTACATTTCAGGGATAAGACAAGCGCGTGAAATCCCCTTCATTAAAACCGGCACCACACCGAAAGTGCTGACTTTCTCTCCGGATGGCAAATATCTCTATGTCTTAAACTGGCATTCCGGAAACGTCTCGGCCATTGATGCCGGGAGCCTTGGAAAAACGTACGATATTCCAGGCATGAAGACACCACGGGGAATGTGCTGTTCTTGCGAAGGGAAATACCTTATTATTGCTAATGAGGACGCGGACTTCCTCTCTGTCTTAAATTTGCGGGACCGCTCCATAACTGATACGATCCTTGTCGGAAAGGGACCCCGTCATATCATTCCCGGAATAGAGAGCGAAACTGTTTTTGTATCCCTGACGTCAGACG
>JAPLMK010000059.1 GCA_026387085.1 Candidatus Omnitrophota bacterium | reverse complement strand
GAGATGATTATTCCCGGAGATAATGCCAAGATTGAAGTAAAACTAATCGCCCCCATCGCCATGGAGAAGGGCCAGCGCTTCGCAATCCGGGAAGGCGGAAAAACCGTCGGAGCGGGCGCGGTAACGGAAGTATTAGAATAAAGCAGTATACGGCACGCAGGAGACGGCATACAGGGAACGGCAAAGTTTTTTTAAGTTGCTTTATCTTTTCCCTTGAGTGTCTGTCTGCTCATCTGCTGTATACCAAGGATTCCCATGAGAGAATTGATCACTCTGGCGTGTCAGGATTGTAAGCGCCGTAATTATAATTCCACCAAGAATAAGAAACTCCATAAAGAAAAGGTGGAGTTGAAAAAATATTGCCCAACTTGCCGCAAGCACGTTGCGCATAAAGAAGGAAAGTAATCGTATCTAGCGTACAATAGGCGAGCATACAGGGAACGGATAACGGCAGCAGACAGTATACCGCAGACAAGTAGGTCAGGGAACAATAAGGGATTTTAAAATTTCTTTTTATCTTTTCCTGTGTACTTGTCTATTTGTTTACTGGACACTGGTTTTATGATAGGCCTGTAGCTCAACTGGCAGAGCAACGGATTCCAAATCCGTAGGTTGGGGGTTCGACTCCCTCCAGGCCTGCAGCTTGGCAAAGGGAGTCGAAAGGAGCGCAGTCAGGTGTTGCGACCGATTAGGGAGCAATACCAGCGGGGGGCCGAGTCGAACGTCGTGAAGTGCGCCGACCCCTTACCGATTCAACGGTAAGGGTACCCGTCCTCCAGGCCTGCAGCTTGGAAACCACATTATGAATAAAATACTCCGGGGACTCAGCGAATATTTTGATGGGGTTAAACTGGAGTTTCGCCGGATATCCTGGCCCAAAAAAGTAGTTTTAAAACAGTTAATATTTTTTGTGCTGGCGTTGACAATCATGCTGGCTTTGTTTGCCGGAATTATAGACGCCGTATTTTCAAAAATAATTCAGATTTTTTTGAGTAAATTTTAAATTTATGGCTAACTGGTATGTTCTTCACGTACGGAGCAATCACGAAAAGAAAGTAACGCGTTTTTTGGAAAACCTGCAGGCGGAATTTCCGGAAAGCGTAAAGCAGATTCTTCTGCCCACGGAACAGGTGCAGAATATTAAGGAAGGAAAGAAGGAAAGCAAAACGCAATTTCTGATGCCCGGTTATATCATGGTAGAGGTGGAGCCGTCGAAGGAGATTATCCACAGCATCCGAACGTTACCCGGCGTGCTGGATGTGCTGGGCAGCGATTCCAAGCCGGATCCCCTTTCGGAAAGCGAAGTGGCTAACGTTTTTTCTCTGGTTGACGAAAGAAAAGAGAAGCCGGCCCCACGGTTTGAGTTTAACAAGGGCGACCGGGTTGAAATCAGAGAAGGACCGTTCTTGAATTTTGCCGGTTTGGTGGAGGAAGTAATCTTAGATAAGGAAAAAATCAAAGTAAGCGTTTCTATTTTTGGTCGGTCCACCATGGTTGAATTGGATATGTGGCAGGTTGAGAAGACCTAACTAACAGGCAAGAAAATAATATGGCAAAAAAAATAAAAACGGTTGTCAAGTTACAACTTCCGGCCGGACAGGCTACGCCGGCGCCTCCGGTAGGAACAGCTCTTGGTCCGCACGGGGTTAATATTATGGAGTTCTGTAAATCTTATAATGAAGCAACCCGCGGCAAGGAAGGAACCATTTTTCCGGCGGTGATCACTATTTACGAGGACCGTTCTTTTACTTATAAAATAAAGACCCCTCCGGCATCAGACCTTTTAAAGAAAGCCGCCAACTTGGCGAAAGGCAGCGGAACGGCCGGAAAAGAAGTGGTTGGCAGCGTTACCCGGGATCAGGTGGCTGAAATTGCCCGGATAAAGATGATTGATTTGAATGCCGATAAATTGGAAGCGGCTGTTAAAATTATCGAGGGAACAGCGCGGAGCATGGGTTTAGAGGTGAAGTAACGGTTTAAGTTACTTCATCCTGAGCGGACTTCGCGAAGGATCTCATCAATTATGAAAAAGTATTCGAAACGTTATCAGGAAGGTATCAAAAATGTGGAACCGGAGAAGATTTATTCCGGCGCGGAGGCGATTAATCTCCTGAAAGAGGTTAAAGCCGCTAAATTCGATGAAACCGTGGAACTTGCCTGCCGGCTTGGAATTGATCTTAAGAAGGGTGAATTAGTGGTAAGAGGAACTGCGGCGCTCCCCCACGGAACAGGCAAAAAGGTGCGGGTGTTGGCTTTAGTTAAGGAAGCGCAAGCGGCTGAAGCGACGGAAGCCGGGGCTGATTTTGTGGGTTTAGATGAATATATAGCTAAAATTTCCGGAGGTTGGACCGATTTTGATGTGGCGGTTACCACACCGGATTGTTTGAAAGACGTGGCCCGGCTCGGAAAGATTTTAGGGCCACGCGGATTGATGCCCAGCCCGAAAAACGGTACAGTTACAACTACGGTGGGTAAGACGATTAATGAATTAAAAGCCGGTCGCGTTGATTTCAGAATGGATAAGGGAGGCAACGTGCATCTCCCCATCGGAAAAATATCTTTCGCAGAGCAGGCGCTTTCCGAAAACCTGCAGGCGGCTCTGGAAGCTGTTCACGCTGCCGCGCCCAGCGCGGCTAAGGGACAATTCCTGAAGCGGGCTTATCTCAGCACGACGATGGGCCCTTCGTTGATTATTAAGACTTAAACCATAACAACTAACCAAACAAAAAGATGAAAGCAGAAAAAATTGCCGCAGTCGAATCGTTGCGCGGGAAAATAAAAGAAGCCCATTTTATTGTTTTCGTAGGCTTTTCGGGTGTGACGGTAACGGAAATGACTATCTTCCGCAGCGCCGTGAAAAAAGCCGAGGGCGCTTTTAAGGTCGTCAAAAATACTTTTTTTCAGCGGGTATTGAAAGGACTCGATTTTCCCGAGACCGATAATTTAATTATCGGGCCAACCGGCATCATTTTGTTCTCCGGTAAGGATGAAGTTTCCTTGGTTAAGGCAATTTATGGTTTTAATAAGGAAAAGGCGGTTCCGCTGGTTTTCCGCGGTGGTTATCAAAACGGAGCCCTTATTTCCCGGGTGCAGTTGGAGCGCCTGGCAAAACTTCCCAATCGGGAAGTTATTCTATCCCAGTTTTGTGCCGGGGTAGCAGGTCCCATCTATCAATTTCTTTTTACCCTGAAGGCGGTGCCGCAGAAATTTGTGTCTGTTCTGAAGCAGATCGCTGAAAAGGATAATTAATAGAAACGCAAAATGCTTGTCATTTCCGAACATTTAAGTCGGGAACGACAGAAGCGAATAAAAAGGAGATAAAAATGGCTGAAGGAGCAAAAATGGGGAAAGAAGAATTAGTTTCAGCAATTGCCGGTCTTTCTGTGCTTGAGTTGTCCGAACTGACCAAGTTGTTAGAAGAAAAGTTTGGCGTGAGCGCAATGATGGCGGTTCCGGCGGGTGGTGCAGCCGCTGCGGACGCGTCCGGTTCTGCTCCGGCTGCCGCAGAGGAAAAGACGACCTTTACCGTTATCCTTTCTGACGTAGGTCCGAATAAGATTCCGGTAATTAAGGAAGTAAGAGCGATTACCAACCTGGGCCTTAAAGAATCCAAGGACCTGGTAGAGGCAGCGCCCAAGCCGGTTAAAGAGAACGCCAGCAAGGAAGAAGCCGAAGAGATCAAGAAGAAGTTAGAGGCAGTGGGTGCCAAAGTAGAATTAAAGTAGGGGACCGGATTTACTGTGCTCGCCGAAGTTTCCGCCGGCGGGTTTGCGCCAAGGCGGAAATGAGCGAAGGCGGGTTTAACCCTGCCCCGTTGAGTCGACCCCACGCTACGGGGTCCGCGTATTTCAGCAGGTTTTTGGAGTCCGGTTTTCGGAGTGCGGCTTTTTCTCGGTTGCCTCCTATACTGCTTTAATTCGAACAAATTTAAATATGAAAAAAGCGGAATCTCTATACTGCGGTAAAAAAGATTTTAAAGAATTAGAAATCCCCAACCTGTTAGTTGCGCAGTTAAATTCCTACCATGAATTTCTTCAAATAATCCCGAAAGAAAAGGGCGCAGGCCAATCGTTGCGGAAGGAAGAGGGGCTGGAGGGAGTTTTCCGGAAAAGTTTCCCGATTGTCAGTAACAACGGAACCTTGAGCCTGGAATACGTATATTACCTTTTGGAACCGCCGTCCCATTCTGTCGCGGAGTGCAAACTGGCCGGTTTAACCTATGGTTCCGCCTTGCGTATTTGTTTGCGCATTATCCGGCGTGATAAGGATACCGGTGAACTTATCCAGGTCCGGGAAACAAAGCACGGCCACGAAGTATTTTTAGGGCAAATACCGCTGATGACCGAACGCGGAACGTTTATCATCAACGGCGTGGAACGCGTTATTATTTCCCGCCTCCAGCGTTCACCCGGAGTTTATTTTAAGGAAGAGGGTTCCTCGCCCCGGGAGTATTCGGCGCGCATCGTCTCCAAGCGGGGCATGTGGCTGGAATTTCGCTCTGACGGCGGGAGCATTCTTTACGCCCACCTTGGTAAAAAGAAGGTTTCCGTTTCAACCTTTTTTTCAGCGCTCGGGTATAATAATAAGACAGAATTGACTAATCTGTTCTTTCCGAAAGGAACGGCCAGCGGGGATGGCTATGAGCTTTGGAAGAACACCCTGGAAAAGAAACCGTTGGCCGGACAGGAAGAAGCGCTGTTGGAGATTTATAGCCTTTTCCGCCCCGGTGACCCGATCAGCAAGAAGAAAGCCGGCGATTTCTTTACCCACCTTTTCTTCCTTCCCGATACTTACGGCCTTTCCGAAGCCGGACGCAGCCAGTTAAACAAGAAATTAAAACTCTCTTCGCAGGAACTTGTCCTGGAAAAAGAAGATGTGATTGGAACCCTTTCTTACCTTTTTGGATTATACCAAAACCAGGATGTTGCTTCCAGCGAATCCGGTGACCTTAACATAAAACAGGGAGCGGTTAAATCCGAAACAGACAACGCGCAGGCGATTTATTCGGTGGACGACATTGACCACCTGGGCAACAAGCGGGTGCGGATGGTCGGAGAACTGGTTTCCGAGCAAGTAGAAATTGGTTTATCCCGGCTCGCCCGGTTGGTTCAGGACCGTCTTAATTTTGCCAAAACGGAAGAAGTAACCCCGCAGGAATTGGTAAACAGCCGCAATTTTTCCTCGGCCATCAAGGACTTTTTTGCCCGAAGCCCGTATTCACAGTTAGTGGACCAGACCAATCCCCTGGCGGAACTGACTCATAAAAGGCGTTTGACCGCTATCGGCGAAGGTGTATTTTCCGAACGTAAACGCATCGGATTTGAAGTGCGCGACGTTCATTATACCCACTACGGACGTATCTGCCCGATTGAAACTCCGGAAGGCGGCAATATCGGTATTCTTACTTCGCTGGCTACTTATGCCCGGGTGGATAAACTCGGCTTTTTGCGGTCCCCTTACCGGGTCGTAAAAAACGGCGTCGTAATAGATGAAATCAAATATCTTTCGGCTGACGAAGAGGATAATTATCGTATTGCTCCGGCCAGCACCCAGTTAGATCGAGACGGTAAGATTATCGAAAAAGAAGTTCTGGTGCGTTACCGCGGTATTTTTCCGAAATTTCCGGTAGGGAAAGTCGATTTTATTGATGTTTCGGCCCGTCAGGTAGTGAGTGTGTCTACCTCTCTGGTTCCTTTCCTGGAACATGATGACGCCAACCGCGCCTTGATGGGTTCGAATATGCAGCGCCAGGCGCTGCCCTTGTTAAGGCCGTCTTCACCTTTGGTTAGAACCGGCATTGAAAGCGTCGTGGTCCGGGATTCCGGCGTAATCGTCAAGGCCGAAGAAGACGGTGTGGTTACCTACGTGGATGGTTCCAAAATTGTAATTTCCGCCGATAAAAACAGACCGGAAGAATTGGAGACCGAAAAGACCTACAAGCTTTTAAAATTCCAGCACCTTAATCAGGACACTGTTTTTAACCAGCGGCCGTTGGTACAGGCGGGTCAGAAGATCAAGAAAGGCGATTTGATTTCTGACGGTCCGGCGGTGGATGCCAGCGGTAATTTGGCTCTCGGCCAGAATGTTCTGGTGGCTTTTTTGCCCTGGCGCGGATACAACTTTGAGGATGCGATTGTACTCAGCGAACGATTGGTTAAAGACGACACCTTTACCTCCATTCACATCAAGGAGTTTGAAGCGGAAGCGCGCGAAACGGACTTAGGGGTGGAGGAGATTACCCGCGATATCCCCAATGTCGGAGAAGAGACCATGACCAACCTGGATGAAGAGGGTATTATCCGGGTCGGCGCCCACATTAAACCGAACGATATTCTGGTCGGTAAGGTTACGCCCAGAAGTGAAACAGAATTGACCCCGGAAGAGCGTCTTTTGCGCGTAATCTTCGGAGAAAAAGCCCGGGAAGTTGATAATACATCACTTTACGCGCCGCCGGGTATTTCCGGAATCGTGGTTGATGTGCGTAAGTTTGAGCGGGTTTCGGATAAAGATAAATCAACCGAGAATGACAGCAAGCGGCAGGTCCTGATCAGTGAGGCAGAAAAACGCCGGAAGGACCTTACCGAGCAACTTCAGAAGCAGGCCGCCCGGCGCGCGAAAGAAATTTTACCGCAGCAGAAAATTAAAGAAAAACCATCGCTTTCCGCTCTCTTGTCCCTTAAGACATCCAACCCGGAAAAGCAGAAAGCGTTAAACACTCTTTGCGGCACATTTGAAAAGCGCCTGGAAGAGATAAAGAAAGAATCCAAGCGCGAGATTCAACACATCAAGCAGGGAGACGAATTAGGCAATGATGTGGTCCGGAAAGTTGTGGTTCAGGTGGCGATTAAAAAGCCGGTTTCTGTGGGTGATAAGATGTCCGGCCGGCACGGGAATAAGGGTGTTATCGCCCGGATTGTTCCGCAGGAGGATTTGCCGTTTTTGCCGGATGGTACGCCGGTCGACGTAGTTCTTAATCCGTTAGGCGTTCCCTCCCGGATGAACGTAGGCCAGATTTTGGAAACCCACCTGGGCTGGGCGGCTAAAGTCCTTGGTTTTTCGGTGGAAACCCCGATCTTTAACAGCGCCAGCGAAGAGCAAATCAGTGGATTGCTTTTGAAAGCGGGCTTGCCGGAAGACGGGAAGATTCAACTTTACGACGGCGTCACCGGTGATCCTTTTGATGTCAAGACCACCTGCGGCTATATTTACATGATGAAACTTTACCACCTGGCGGACGACAAGATTCACGCCCGCAGTGTCGGTTCGTATTCCCTGGTGACCCAGCAGCCCCTGGGCGGCCGGGCTCAATTCGGGGGTCAGCGTTTCGGTGAAATGGAGGTCTGGGCCCTGGAGGGTTACGGCGCCAGCAATATCCTGCAGGAAATTCTGACGGTCAAGAGCGATGATATCCAGGGCCGGAAGAAAGTTTATGAGAATATTGTCAAGGACCGGGATTTTGATTATTATCAATCTCCGGAGTCATTTAATGTTTTGATGAGCGAGTTGAAGGGCCTGGGCTTTGACATTAAACTGGTTAAGAAGCCCGGAGAAAAGGAAGTGGTATCCATTTCCCTGGCGTCACCGGATGTGGTAAGGTCCTCTTCGCACGGCGAAATCAAGAAGCCGGAGACGATAAATTACCGCACGTTTAAGGCCGAAAAAGACGGACTCTTTTGTGAAAAGATTTTTGGTCCGGTTAAGGATTGGGAATGCACCTGCGGTAAGTATAAGAAGGTTAAATACCGGGGGATTGTCTGCGACCGGTGCGGCGTGGAAGTGACCACTTCTGATGTCCGGCGCACCCGGGCGGGCCATATTCCGTTAGCGGCTCCTGTCAGTTATGTCTGGATATTTAAATCGGTTTCCAACTGGATGGGTACCCTGCTGGATATGTCCCAGAACCATTTGGAATTAGTTCTTTATTTTGAGCGATATCTGGTTTTGGACCCGGCTGACAGTCCGCACAAAGCAAAGGACTTGATTACCGAAAAGGAATACCGGGATACGCTGGTCCGGTTTCCGAAATTAAAAGCGGAAATCGGCGCGTTGGCTATTAAAGAATTACTGCAGGGCATTAATCTGGAGAAAGAAAAAGATCTCCTGCAGAAAGAATTGGCTAAGGTTCGTTCCAGTCAGGGACAACGCCGGGCAATTATTAAGAAATTGAAGATTGTCGACGGCCTGCTGCGTACCAATACCCGGCCGGAATGGATGATTACGGACGTTATTCCGGTTATTCCGCCTGACTTAAGACCGCTGCTTCCTTTGGAAGGCGGCCGGTTTGCCACTTCCGACCTTAATGATCTTTACCAGCGCATTATCAACCGGAATAACCGGCTCAAACGGTTGTTGAAACTGCATGCGCCTGATATTATTGTGCGCAATGAAAAGCGGATGCTTCAGGAGGCGGTTGATGCCCTCTTTGATAACGGCCGGCACGGACCGCAGGTTCTGGGCCGGAACAGCCGTCCTCTGAAATCACTGGCTGATACGCTGCGCGGCAAACAGGGACGATTCCGCCAGAACTTACTTGGTAAACGGGTTGATTATTCCGGAAGAGCCGTAGTTGTTGTCGGTCCGGACTTGAAGTTGAGCGAGTGCGGATTGCCTAAACATATGGCCCTGGAGTTGTTCGCGCCCTTTATCTTGCGAGAATTAAGGCGGCGGGAGTATGTACACACTATTTCCAGCGCCAAGAGAGCCCTGGAACGGAATGACCCGGAAGTTTGGGAAATTCTGGAAGACGTAACCCGCAACCATCCGATTCTTCTTAACCGGCAGCCGACTTTGCACCGGTTGAGCATTCAGGCTTTCTATCCGCGCCTGATTGAGGAGAACGTAATTAAACTGCACCCGCTGGTCTGTACCGCCTTTAACGCTGATTTTGATGGTGACCAGATGGCGGTCCACGTGCCGCTTTCTGTAGAGGCGCAGATGGAGGCCCAGCTGATACTGAATGCGTCAACGCATGTCTTCTCCCCGTCCAGCGGCAAGCCCATCATCAACCTGAGCCGGGAAGCGCTCCTGGGCTGTTATTACCTGACTCTTAAAAATAATACCCTTTCCCCGGAGGCGGGGAAATTTGCCGTTTATGCCGGACCCGATGAAGTTTTAAGGAAACTGGACGCGGAATATCTTTCTTATCATCAGCCGGTCCGGGTGCGAATGCATGGGAAGATGATTGAGACTACGCCGGGCCGCATCCTTTTTAACGAACTTTTACCGGGCGGCATGGAGTATCAGGATACCCTGGTGGACGGTAAGGTTTTAGGCAAGATGATTAAAGAAATCTATAACCGTTTTGGTTATGAAGAAACGGCCAAGTTCCTGGACCGGGCCAAGGATGTGGGTTTTCAGATTGCCACCCGTTCCGGCCTGACTATCGGTATCCGCGACCTGGCAATTCCCAAAGACAAGAAGGAACTGGTGGAGACCACCGCGAAAGAAGTGCACCGGATTGAGAGCGATTACCGCAAGGGCATTATTACCGAAGGAGAACGCTACCATAAAGTTGTTGACACCTGGACTTCCTGCACCAGCCGTTTAAGCGAGCATCTTTTTACTTCGTTGAAGAATGACCTGGAAAATAAATTCTTGATTAATCCCATCTATCTGATGGTTCAATCCGGCGCCCGCGGCAACAAAACTCAGGTGACCCAGCTGATGGCCATGCGCGGCTTGATGACCAGGCCGACCAAGAAGATTACCGGAGGCATCGGAGAGATTATTGAATCGCCGGTTATCGCCAATTTCCGGGAAGGCCTTACGGTCATGGAGTATTTTATTTCCACCCACGGCGGACGCAAAGGCCTGGTTGATACCGCCCTTAAAACTTCTAATGCCGGGTATCTCTCCCGTCGCCTGGTTGACGTTTCCCAGGATATGGTGATATCCATGGACGACTGTCAGACCAATTCCGGCGTTATGGTTACTCCGGTTTGGGATGGAGAAAAACTGATGGTTCCTTTGAGCGAGCGTATTCTCGGCCGGGTGGCTGTTGACCGGATTGTGGATATTGTCAACGACGAGGTAATTGTCGAGAGCAACGAATTGATAGGCGAAGCCACCGCCGCCCGGATTGAGGAGATGGGTGTTGAAAAGATGAAGATACGTTCGGTGCTGACCTGTAAAGCCGAACGGGGATTATGCCAGAAATGCTACGGTTGGAATATTACCAACGGCAAGATGGTTGAAACGGGAGAGGCGGTAGGTATTGTGGCCGCTCAGTCCATCGGCGAACCCGGCACCCAGCTTACTTTGCGTACTTTTCATATCGGCGGAACGGCCAGCCGGATTGTGGGTGAAACTGAGGTAAAAGTCCGTCAGCAGAAAGATAGCAAACAGAAAAAAGAGGCGGCTCATTATACCGTTAAATTACAGGATCTTTCTTCGGCAGTTAACCGGCTGGGTCAGATGGTGGTTTTAAACCGGGGAGCAAAGCTGGCGTTGATTGACGAGCGCGGCCGGGAAGTAGAACACTACCTGATCCAGGTCGGCGACATCCTGAAGGTTAAAGACGGAGACGTTGTTTATTCGAAAACCCGGGAAAAAGAAGCAACTTCTCTTTTGAAGCGCGACCCCTATATGTTGCCCATCGTAGCGCAAAAGTCCGGGGTGGCCAGGTACGAAGGCCTTAAGCTCGGCGTTACCTTTAAAGAAGAGATGGATGAAGTTTCCAAGCATTCCCACAAAGTTATTATCAGCCACAAGGAAGATATTGCTCCGATGGTTGTGATCCGGGATTCTGCCGGCAACAAGATCGACTCGCATTATTTGCCGGTGGATACGCATCCGATGGTGGAGGACGGCCAGAAAGTGCTGGCCGGCGATAATCTGGCGCGTATTCCGCGCCGGTTGACCGGCCGCGTTCAGGATATTACCGGCGGGTTACCCCGGATTGCCGAACTTTTCGAAGCGCGGCGGCCCAAAAATCCGGCTATCCTTTCGGAGATAGACGGAAAGATAACCACCGAGATAAACGAAAAGAACCAGCGGGTGGTTAAAATTTCCAGCATTGTTTCCGATCTAGTTAAGAGTTACCTGATTCCGTTTGACAAACATCTTTTAGTTGGCGACGGTTCCTTTGTCCAGGTTGCTGAAAAACTGACTGAAGGCGCGGTGGATCTTGACGATCTTTTGCGCATCGGCGGTGAACACAAAGTTCACGAATATCTGCTGAACGAAATTCAGTCGGTTTACCGGCTGGAGGGCGTTACCCTGAATGATAAACATATTGAGATAGTTATCCGTCAGATGCTTTCCCGGGTGCGTATTGAAAAACCGGGCGACACTCTTTTCCTGGAGGGAGAGGCGGTCAGCCGCGTGCGCGCCACCCGGGAGAACGAACGGATTGAAACTAATGGCGGTGACCAAGCCACGTTGCAACCACTGGTTATGGGTATCACGCGGGTAGCCCTGGCGAGTGAAAGTTTTATCTCGGCCGCTTCATTCCAGGAGACCCTGCGCGTTCTGACCGACGCGGCTCTGATGGGTGTGGATGACCCGCTCCTGGGAATCAAGGAGAACGTGATTCTGGGCCGGTTGATTCCGGCCGGTACCGGCTTTTTCCTCCGGACAGTCCGGGAGAACCGGATGAAGGATAAAGAAGCGGAATCAGCAAACGGTGAGTTTTTAGATAAAACGCATCCGGATACAAAAAAGAAGGAGTCAAAAAACCCGTTAGATACCGAGAATATTGTTAAAAAGCATTCAGATACAAAAAAGAAGAAAAAAATAAATCCCTTAGACGCTAAGTAGTAATGTAGCGGTGCGATTCATCGCACGCATTGTTGTAGTGCAGGTGTTTTACCTGTAAAAATGTAGGGGCGCCATTCATGGCGCCCGCCGTCCAGGCTTCGCCGTCCAGGCGAGCGGGTTCGATAAATCGAACCCCTACAATAAAACAAAAGGAGCGATTAATATGCCGACGATAAACCAGTTAGTCAGAGGAATGCGAAAGAAGCGTTCCAAGCGCTCTAAAGCGCGGGCGTTAGACGGAAATCCATTCTTGCGCGGTGTCTGTCTTTATGTAAAAACAATGACGCCTAAGAAGCCTAATTCGGCCTTGCGTAAAATTGCCAAGGTGCGCCTCTCGAACAAAGAAGAAGTTATCGCTTATATTCCGGGTGTCGGGCATAACCTTCAGGAACACTCAATCGTGCTGGTAAGGGGCGGTCGCGTTAAGGATTTGCCCGGTGTCCGATATCACTTAGTGCGCGGAGTTTATGATGCCGTAGGCGTGGTGGGACGGCGGACCAGCCGAAGCCGTTACGGTGCCAAGGCGCCCAAACAAACAAAGGCGGAGTAACCCATGGGAAGACGCAGAAAGGCAAGCAAAAGAGAGATGTTGCCGGACCAGAAGTATAACAGTTTGGAGATTTCCCGATTTATTAATTTGATGATGTATGACGGTAAAAAAAGTACTACCCGCGCCAGTTTTTACCGGACGATGGAGATTATCGGCGAGAAGACCCAGGAAAATCCAACCGCTGTTTTAAAAAAGGCCTTAGATAATGCCCGTCCCCGGGTTGAAGTGCGCAGCCGGCGTATCGGCGGCGCCACCTACCAGGTGCCGATGGAAGTCCCTTCGGCCCGTTCCTTGTCTTTGGCTATCCGCTGGATGTTGGAGATAATCCGTAAGCGCAAAGGAAAACCGATGTCTGAGAAACTCGCCGGAGAACTGCTGGATGCTTACAAGGGCGAAGGCGAGACTATCAAGCGCCGGGATGAGGTGCACCGCATGGCCGAAGCCAATAGGGCGTTTGCGCATTATCGGTGGTAGCGCTCGGATGTCTGGTTCGCTGAACAACCTGCGAGCCGGACAAGACTACGCAATTCGGGTATGAGGCTCTCCGTGTTCTCAATACTACTCCGTATGAGCCACGGATACTCATACCCTCATACTGCTTGTCTTGTTTCCGTCTCTTCGCTAAGTTCTGCGAACCAGACAATCTTCGCTTGAAGAAGTACAAAAACACCCAAAAAAATCTTGTCATTCCCGCGGATAGTAAGCGGGAATCCATTCCTTTTTCCCTCTCCCCAATGGGGAGAGGATGAAGGTGAGGGGGATTGTAGGGGTCGGATTTACCGTGCCCGCCGAAGCTTTAGCGAAGGAGGGTCCGACCCGCGCAGTAATGTAGGGGAGGGGCTCGGTTCTCACACGACGGTCTTTTTAGAGTTGCCCACCAAATTTTAGCCCCGTTACTCCCTTTGTCGGGCTTTACCCGCCGTAGCTCGCTTTCGCTAAAATTCTGACGAGCGCTGGCGGGCGAAGAGAAAGTTTCCTTCCGTGAAGAGGTCTAAATTCTCGTTTTTTAGCAGGCCGTTCTTTACTTTTTGGCTGAGGCTGTTCAGCGGCACAAAAAGAAATGTTTGCCGGTTCGGAAAACGACCGATTTTCAGATAACCGCTGCTGCGCCCCATAACGATTGCTCCGATTTTACCCTCCTTATCCTTGGCCAGCCGTCCGACGGCCGGTGAGCGGGTGAAAGCGTACCGGTCCAAATCCCAGGTAGTGGTAACCCGGTACCGCCGGAAATTGCCGAGCGCATCCGGCAATTTTAGCGAGCGCACTTCTCTTGGATTGCCGGTCACCGAGATATTATCGCCGAACGATTTCCATTCCACGCCTACATTGTAACATAGGGGGCGTGAAAGAATAAACCCCGTAATTGACGCTTCTTATACGCTAATGCTAAAATAAAAGAGTGCGTATTTTGCTTCACGTTTGCTGCGGACCTTGTGTTTTGGGCCCCCAGGAAGCGCTTGATAAGGAAGGGAACCAACTAACCGGTTATTGGTATAATCCTAATATCCACCCCTATTCTGAATACCAGCGACGGCTGATGACCGTTGGTTTTCTATTTGGAAGTTTGAAGATACCTTGGCTGGTGGAACCGGCGGATTTTCCTGATTTTCTCTCCGGACTGGTCGGAGCCCAGCGCGAAGGAAAGCGATGTCTTTTTTGTTGGGGACATCGCCTGGAGAAGGTTGCCCGGGCCGCGAAAGCAGGCGGTTTTGATGGTTTCACCACCACGCTTCTGGCCAGCAGCCACCAGGACCATCAAGCCCTGAAAGAAATCGGCCTGGAAATAGGACAGAGGGTTGGAGTCCCGTTTCTGTACCGTGATTTCCGGATTAACGGAAAAGAAGCGCATGCCCGGAGCAGGAAACTGGGCCTTTATCATCAGAATTATTGCGGTTGTCTTTACAGCGAGTGGGAGAAATTTAGTGAACGGTGAATGGTAAACGGTGAACAGTAAAATATTCAAGATTTAAAGCAGTTACCATTTACAATTCACTATTAACAATTTACTGTTTTTATGACGGAGGCGATATGAACCTGATTATGGAAATCGAAAAAGAGTTTAAGAAGGAAATCCCCGCGGTTAAGCCCGGCGATGAGGTTGCTTTACACCTAAAAGTGGTTGAAGCCGGAAAAGAGCGCACCCAGATATTTAAAGGGACGGTTATCGCGATGCGGGGCAGCGGGACCGGCGCCACCATGACCGTGCGCAAGGTTTCGTACGGAGAAGGCGTGGAACGCATTGTGCCCCTCTGCAGTCCGATTCTTAAAAAGATTGAGATTCTCAAGACGGGTAAGAGCCGACGGGCTAAACTGTATCATTTGCGCGAAGGAGAGTTACGAAGCGCCCGCTAGGTTACAGACCTGTATATTTTTGTTGAAATGACGCCTGAAGAACCCGGTAAAAAAAAGGACGGAAGAAAAGGGCTGGGTCAGGCCGGCGAAAAGATGGCCGAGGTGTTCTTGCAAAAACAGGGATACCGTATTTTGGCGCGTAATTATCAAACCCCGTACGGTGAGATTGACTTGATTGCCCGGGAAGCCCGGGAGACTGTATTTATTGAAGTCCGGACCCGCCGGGGAACGGACTTCGGGACCCCGATAGAATCTCTGACCCGGAAAAAGATTTCCCACTGGGAGAAATCAGCCTCCGCTTACCTGCAGAAATCAGGCGAGTTTGACCAACCCATCCGTTTTGATTTTGTCGGCATTGACCTTTCCGGAAAAACCCCCAAGATTTCCTTGACCAGGAATATAATATGATTTCCACCGTTAATTCCCTGGGTATCTTCGGTTGTAATGCTTACCTGGTAAGAATTGAGGTGGATGTTTCCGGCGGCCTGCCCGGGATATCCATTGTTGGTCTTCCGGACCAGGCGGTTCGGGAGAGCCGGGACCGGATTAAGCCGGCTATTAAGAATTCTGGCCTTCCTTTTCCCTACCGCCGAATTACCGTCAACCTGGCGCCGGCCGAAATAAGGAAAGAAGGCCCTTCTTTTGACTTGGCGGTTGCTATTGCCTTGGTGGCTACCAGCGGAATACCTTCTCTGACGGCTGAAGTTCTGGCCGGGTATTATATTTTAGGTGAACTTTCCCTGCAGGGAGAAGTGCGCCGGGTCCGGGGAGTGCTGCCGATGGCTGTTTTTGCCCGGGAGAATCGGATTAAGAAAATTATCCTGCCCCGGGAAAACGCTCCCGAAGCTGCGATTGTCGAAGGATTGGGAGTTTACCCGGTGTCAACTCTCTCGGAGTCAATCTCCTTTCTTCAGGGGGAGTTGGAGATAGCGCCGTTCCGGCTTAAACCGGACACGCTGTTTGAAACCCGGGTTGAGTATCCTTCCGATTTTTCGGAAGTTCGGGGCCAGGAGTTTGCCAAGCGGGCGCTGGAAGTGGCGGTTGCCGGCGGTCATAATATTGTTTTCGTCGGACCGCCCGGCGCCGGTAAAACGATGCTGGCGAAAAGGGTCCCGTCAATTTTGCCGTTGTTTACCCTTGACGAAATGATTGAGACCAGCAAGGTTTATAGTCTTGCCGGTCTTTTGCCGGAAGAAGGTCTTATCCGGAACCGTCCCTTTCGCAGTCCGCACCATACCGTCTCCGACATAGCGCTTATCGGCGGTGGTTCCATACCTAAACCCGGAGAGGTCAGTCTTGCCCATAACGGTGTTTTATTTCTGGATGAACTTCCGGAGTTTGACCGCAGCGTGCTGGAAGTTTTGCGCCAGCCCCTGGAGGAGGGGTTGGTTCATATTTCCCGGGCTAAAGGGTCGGTCTCTTTTCCGGCTTCATTCATCCTGATCGCCGCGATGAATCCCTGCCCTTGTGGCAACCTTGGCAATCCCCGGAAATCATGCCGTTGCCCGGCGGCGCAGATTGCCAAATACCGCAGTAAACTTTCCGGTCCGCTTCTGGACCGGATTGACCTGCACGTGGAGGTTCCGCCGGTGCCTTTTGCCGACTTGAGCGATAACCGTCCCTCCGGCGAAAGTTCCCGGATAATCCGCGACCGGATTCAGTTTGTCCGTCAGGTTCAGGCCGAGCGCTATCGTAATTGCAGCGGTGCGATTTATCGCACAAACGCCTCCCTCACCGGACGGCAGATTAAAGAATACTGCCTGCTTACGCCGGAAGCCGATAACCTCTTAAAGTCCGCCATGGAGCGATTTTCCCTAAGCGCCCGTTCTTACGATAAATTGAAAAAGGTTGGCCGGACCATCGCGGACCTGGATAAATCCGATAAGATAGAAGTGGAGCACATCTCCGAGGCCATTCAGTACCGGGCCCTGGACCGGAAGGTTTGGGTGTGAGGAGGGTCAGTGGAACAGGTAGTATTGGAGAATTATCAATCGGAGCGTAAAATAAAGATTGAGGTTTTGCCCCAAATGGGCGCTCAACTGAAATCATTTTCAATAAACGGGCAGGAAATGCTTTTTTTCTCCGAAGAGATGTTCTTTTCTCCGAAACGGGATTTTACCGGATCTTTTCTGATGTTTCCAACACCCTGCCGGTTGGCGGGCTCAAAATATAGATTTGAAGGCCGGGAAATTTTACAGCGAAAGAGCGGAGAAGATATCTTTATTCACGGGCTGATTCGTGACGAAACTTTTGAAATCAGACAAGGAAACGATTTTCTTGAAGCATCGATTGAAATCGGACCGCAGCATCCGGTACATGAAGGGTACCCCTTTCCCTGTTATTTTGCGGTAAAGTATGAAATTATAAAAGATGGTCTCCGCATCTCTTTTAATTTTGAAAACCGCGGGCAGGCTCCCGCGCCCTTTGGTTTCGGTGTCCATCCATTCTGGCGGTTGGAAGGTAAAAGAAAAGATATCGCCATCAAAGTTCCGTGTCAGTATCAGATGGAACTTATGAATCTGATTCCAACCGGTAAGACGGAACCGGTGGAAGGAACTCCGCTGGACCTGCGCGATTGGAAGAGCATAGACGGGAACAACATTGACAATGTTTTTTACGGAAGGATTCCGGATGAAAGAGGCGGCGTTCAGTGGCAAGCAAAAGGAATTCAACTCAATATAGACGCATCGCCGGAGTTGACCCATATGATCGCTTACGCGCCGGAGGGCAAACCATTTGTGTGCGTAGAAAACCTGACCTGTGCGCCTGATGCGCCTAATCTGTATTCTAAGGGATTCAAGAAGGAGTCCGGATTAGTGGTTGTTCCGCCCCGGGAACGATATGCCGGCTGGATTACCTGGACGGTTGAAGAAATTAAATGACGGTATGTAAACCCCGAATTTTCAACCCGGCAATTTTGCCTCTCTTCTGCCCGATGTGTTATTATTTATCCGGAGATGAAAAAGAGAAACAGAACGTTTTTGCTGTTCCTGGCCGGCCTGATTGGCTTGGTCGCTTTCTTTGTCGGTTATTACCTTCCGGAACTGTCCGGTAATTATCTTGCCTGGCGGGTAAAGTCAGGCAGCAAGGGCAAAGTACAGTTATTGAATCCGGTCGTGTGTTCGGGGCCGGGCCTGGCAGTAGATGAAATAATCTTCAGCGATTGGAATAAGCCGCCGTTTTCGCTTTCCGTCACGGATATTACCGTTCAAAACCTGACCGCTAACCCCGGTTTTAAGCCGGTTTTAATTGCCTTGGCCGGAAAAGGAAAGGTCGGTTCTTCTAATCCGGAACAGTTAAAGATAAACGGACGGATAACCGGTAATTTCCTGACCGGTTCCTATGAAGTTTCAAACCTGAAGGTAAAGATTGAAAATATCGGTGAAATCTCTGTCTCCGGCCGCATTGAAACAAAAGGAACGGAGAGCAGCCGGATTTCCATAAATCTGGCCGATTTTTCCCTGACGGAATTAAAAAAATCGCTTGGCTTGACAACGCTTCCGACGCAGGGCAGTTTGCAAGGACAGGTTGTGCTGACCATGGCGCGTCCGGATGGCCAGTGGAAAGCCCAGCGCCTTGACGGCCGGGTTCTTTTTTCCGATTTCCGGTTTGAAAAACAGAAAATTTTGCCTCTTTCCGGAGAGGCCCAGGGGTTTTACGATTTTGCAACCGGTTCCGGCCAGATAAGTTCCGCGCGCATTTTAACTCAATCCGGCGGCAGCATATCACTCTCCGGGAACATAACCCCGAAAGGTTTCGACCTCTCTTTTGCTTCCGACGGACTTTATCTGGAGGATTTGATTGAATCCCTGCCGGCTCCGGTCCGGGAAAAGATGGGATTAAAGATGGAAAAGGTTGCGGGCAAGGCGGTCTACGATTCCGAAAAAAAAATCCTTGGTTCCAATCTTTCATTTTCGTTCTATAAAGCGGTTGGAAGCGGAGACATTTCGGTTCAGCGCTCCGAAAGCGGAAAACCATTAATTGCCGGTCATTTGAATTTAGCCGGACTTGACCTTTCCCCTCTTTCATCTGCCTACGGAAACGGCGCGCAGGTTTCCGGAATTGCCAACCTTGATTATATTTTTCAGACCGGGGAAAGCGGTCTTGAGTCCTGGCGTGCTCTGCTTGAGACTGTGCCGGTAAAGGGTGTCCGGCAGTATCTGAACGTCCGCGCCCTGAAAGCGTTGCTGGCGATAAGCACCGGTTCTCCGGTTGGATTTTTGACCGGTAACGATTATGGATACCGAAAATTAAAAGCGGCTGTTACTTATCAGGACGGCCTGCTGAGCATTGAGGGTCTTGCCCGGAAAGAGAAAGGCCGGGATTATGTTCTTTTGGGAACCACCATGGGTTATACGGTTAACATCGCGATGGACCCCAGGGGCAACACGATAAAACTGGATGATTTAAAACAGCGCCTTAACCAGGTTTTCAGTAACTGACACGATTTATGTGTCATTCCCGTGTGTGGTAAACGGGAATCCACTCCGATGATTTATGGATTCCTGCTTACTATCCGCAGGAATGACAATCTTTTTTTGAACCGAAGGAGGATACAATGCGAAAAATCGGATTAATTGTTGGGTTGGCTTTGTTGTTAGTCGGGTGCTTGTCGGTTAATGTTTTTGTTACTTTTCCCCAAGAAAAGCTTGATAAGGCGATGGAGGGATTAGAACTGCAAGTTCAACCGGTTTCTCCGGTCCCTTTCAAGCAAAGCCGATTAAGCCCCTGGCGTTTTCTGGAGCCGACGCTTCTTTGCGCGGCGGAAACAGTTGTTAATTCTGAAGTGAAGACCACGTCTCCGGTCATCGCCGAGGCAAAGGCAAGGCGGATAGAGCGCCTTTCCGATATCCAGGGTTACAAAGATAAAAAGATTCTTGGTGAGAGTAAGGAAGGACTCCTGGATATACGGTCAACCGCCGGATTGGACGGAAAAGAAGCGTCGGCGCTTCAAAAGATGGTAAAAGAGGAGAATAGCGACCGAATGGCAATTTATCGGGAAATAGTTCAGATTAATAATATGCCGTCGGAACAGATTAAGAATATCCAGGCGGCTGCTGCTAAGGCCAATCGGAAACTGGCCAAAGAGGGTGAATGGATTCAGAGTGAAGATGGCGCTTGGAAGGAAAAAGTAGCTGAAATAAAAAAGTGATGTTGTCGGATTTTCCTTTATAGGCTATTTAGCGGTCGGATTCATCTGACGTATTGTATCATTGTTCTGTCATCCTGAGCCGTGGTTGCGAAGGATCTCGCACTTAAGAATTAGAGTTCAATGATGACAAATTGCTTCAGATTTTTCGGCTAATGCGAGGAATGACACAATTGAAAAAGGGATGAGAGAAATCAGCGAGAAAAAACTCCTGTGGGGTCTCTTTATTTCAGCTCTGCTGTTGCGCCTTGTTTTTGTCATCGCATTACCGCTGGATGCGGGCGATTCCCCGGAATATGATAATTATGCCCTGCACCTTTTAAACGGCCTGGGTTTTTCCACCAACCTGAATCGCCCGCCGATGTATCCTGGTTTTCTGGCGGGCATCTATTTTTTTTGCGGCCACAATTTTTTGGCGGTAAGGATTGTTCAGGCTCTGCTGGATTCGGTTACCTGCCTGCTTGTCTTTTTTATCGGTAAAAGGGTCTTCGGAGACAAAAGGCCGGCTTTCCTGGGAGGGTTGCTGACCGCGGTTTCTCCTTCGCTGATTGCCGCCACTTCTTATATCCTGACGGAAACCCTGACCGCGTTTTTACTGGCTGCGTCTGTCCTCTTGATGATAAAAGCCCAGGCAGAGAGAAAAAAAGAGGTATGGCTCTTCTCAGGCATTGTTTTAGGGCTGGCAACTCTGACCCGGCCCGTTACTATTCTTTTCCCCTTCTTTTTGCTGGCAGGGTTTCTCGTTTTTTCGCTTCAAAAGGCAAGAAGCGTTCTTTTGGTCGCCATATTTTGTCTGGGGATGGCTCTTCCGATTTTGCCCTGGACGGTACGTAACGCGCTTGTGTTTCACCGTTTTATCCCGGTATCGGTCGGGAGCGGTTTCAATCTCTGGGTGGGAAGTTATCTTCCCTGGAATGGCGACTATAACTGGAAAGATTTGAGTGATTCGCAAGAACTGGTTAAAGGGCTTCCGCAGATTGAAGCGGACCAAAAGTTTTTTGCGGAAGGGGTGAAAAACATCCGACAGCACCCGGCGGCTTACGCGTTGCTCTGCGTGAAAAAAATCAGCCGGTTCTGGCTGCAGGTTCCAGGCGGAAGACAGGTTCTGGACAAAAGACCGGCGGCAAAAATACTTGTTTTTGCTTTTCAATATTTTTTGCTCCTCCTCTTTCTTTTCGGGGTTTTTTGGGCCTGGAAGACGCGAAACGCTCTGGTTTGTTTACCGGTTTTGATGATATTTTATTTTACTTTCGTCCACTTGTTTTTACTGGCAATTCCGCGTTACCACGTGCCGGTTTTGCCGCTGGTTGCCGCAATTGCCGGCGGCAGTTGGAAGAGACCGGGTCTAAATAAATGAAGATTTCTGTTATTATTCCGGTTTACAATGAAGAGCGAACGATCGCCGAAATTATCCGGCGCGTGAAAGCGGTTAATCTGGCTAAAGAAATTATTGTTATTGACGATGCTTCCACGGATAAGACCGGTCAGATATTAGACCGGGTTAGCCGGGAGCAGGACTCCGGTAATCCGATTAAGGTTATCCGGCATCTTCAAAATCAGGGGAAGGGCGCGGCCATTCGCGCGGGCTTAAGGGAGGCGGCCGGAGAGATTGTCATTATCCAGGATGCGGACCTGGAATATGACCCGCAGGATTATGCCTTGCTCATTCAGCCGATTATTGACGGAAAGACAAGCGTTGTTTACGGCTCCCGGTGTCTGGGTAAAAACAGAATTTCTTCCCTTGGTTTTTTCCTGGGGGGAAAACTGCTTTCTTTTTTAACCAATCTTTTGTACCGGGCCGGAATTACTGATGAGCCCACTTGTTATAAGGTTTTCCGGCGGGAAGTTTTACAGGAGCTGGATTTAAAGTGCCAACGGTTTGAATTTTGCCCTGAAGTTACGGCCAAAGTGCGGAAAAAAGGATATAAAATAGATGAAGTGGCGATTCACTACTATCCCCGGAAGATAAAAGAAGGAAAAAAAATCAGGTTTTCCGATGGTATTTCCGCTGTCTGGACCCTGGTTAAATACCGTTTTGTTGATTGAATCAGTATTTCTTTATTAAGCGAGGTGTGCGTTGGGAAAACGACGAAAAAGCAGGGAGTTGGCGTTGCGGTGCCTCTATTCGCTGGAAGTGCTTCCGACCGGCGGGGACGAAGAACGGCTGGCGGATATTGTCCGGGAGGAAAAGGCGGAAAAAACAACGCAGGCATTCGCCCGGGAACTGTTGTTTGGCGTTAAAGAAAATCAGGACTATTTCGACCGGCTCATATCTCAATACGCCACCAACTGGTCTCTGGACCGGGTGGCGGTTATTGACCGTAATATTTTGCGCCTTTCTCTTTACGAAATGCTCAGTAAAAATAAGGAAATACCGCCGGCGGTTTGTATTGATGAAGCAGTTGAATTGGCTAAGTTGTACGGTAGCGAGGATTCCTACCGGTTTATCAACGGAATTTTGAATAAGGTTAAGGAAGATTTGGACTCGGGAAAGATAGATTATCCACAAAAAGGTCCATGAATTCCTTTTCGTGAAAAAGTTCCACGTAACGGCAGATTAAAGGAATATTTTCCGCCTCATCTTTTATGTCCTGCGATAGGAGCATCATCTTAGAACCGGTGAGCGCGGTATTTCCTACGAAGCGAATCTTTTCTAAGGGAACTAAAGGCAGGAGCCCCAGCCGTAAAGCCGCTTCCGGGTCTATATAGGAACCGAAGGCTCCGGCCAGCAGGATTTCATCTAATTCGGCAAGAGAGATGGGAATTTTTGCTAGTAGAATCTGAATTCCGGCGGCGATGGCGGCTTTAGCCAGTTGTAATTGCCGGATGTCCTTTTGAAAAAGGGCGATGCCGGTCTCCGGAGCTAAAACGAATCGTCGCTCTCCTTTTTCCTCCTCCAATCGTTCCCGGATTTCTTTGGGCAGGCCGGGTAAATCTTCTTTGGATTTCAGACGGCCGTCTGCGCCGATTATTCCGCAGCGCAGAAGTTCGCTGACCGCTTCCACCAAACCGGTTCCGCAGATACCCCGGGGCGGTTTTTCCGCGATAGTGCCGCAGAGGACGCGGTCGGTAATTTTAATTTTGTCTATGGCGCCCGGTTCCGCCCGCATTCCAAAATGAATGTTGGCGCCTTCAAAGGCAGGTCCGGCTGCGGCGGAAGTGCACCAGATGCCTTCCCGGTTTCCGATCACAATTTCGCCGTTGGTTCCAATGTCAACAAAGAGGCGCAGGGCTCTTTCGTTATGCTGGTTGGTTGCCAGGATACCGGCTACCGTATCTCCGCCGACAAATCCGCTGATGAGCGGTCCCACCCGGAGTATGGCATCGTGGTTGACGGCCAGCCCCAGTTTTTTTGCCGGCAAGCTGATGGAACCTTGATAGACGCCGACGTAAGGACTGGTGGCCAGGGCTGCCGCCGGCAATCTCAGAAAAAGGTGTTCCATGGCCGTATTGCCGACCAGCATAATTTCGTAAATATTTTCCGGACTGACTTCGGATTTTTGACAGACCTCGGTAATAATTTCGTTAAAAGTCCCGACGACTGCCTGCTGAAGAGTTTCCGACCCGTTCTTTTCGGTGATGGTATGATTAATCCGGCTGATGACATCGGCGCCGTAGGCTGATTGGGGGTTTAGCCGGGAAGCTACGGCCCTTTCCCGGGCAGTGCTGATGTCAAGCAGGGAACCGACGATGGTGGTAGTGCCCAGGTCAAAAGCCAACCCGAAAGATTGTCCGGCGGTGTCGCCGGGTTCGATGGAAATCAGGCGTTTTCCCTCCAGAACCGCTGTTATTTTGAAATCGCCGGTTCTCAATACGGTCGGCAAACGCCGGAGCAGGTAGATACTGATTGTAAGTTCGTCCTCTTTGAATCCGGAAGCGGTTGCAACCGCCGATTTCATTCTTTCCCAGTCGGGTCGCTGGTCTTCAATGGTGGGCGGCTCTAATTGCAGGTAATATTTACGGATGGAGGTGTGTATTTTGATGTCCCGGGTAAGGCCGGAGACCAGTATTTTAAGGTTGAAAAAACGGGATTCCGGCGGTATGAAAACAGTCAAATTACAATCAGTGATTTTTGTCTGGCAGGCCAACCGGTAACCTTCCTTGAGCCGTTCCGGGGTTATCTGTTTCTTTTCTAATTCATTTGCCGCAGGCGCCGGTTCCACTTTTACCTGGCATTTACCGCAGGTTCCGCGCCCGCCGCAAAAAGCGGTAATGCCGATGTTTGCCCGCCGGGCCAGTTCCATAACGGTCAGGCCGGGTAATCCGGAAGATTCAATCCCTTCCGGCTGAAAGAGAACTTTAAAGTCCATAGGTTGCCGCTACAACGCTCTTCATCCCGCCCCGGCTGGTGAATTCTCCGGTCACCCGGACACATTTTGGTTTAGTGGCCTGGATGATATCTTTTAAAATACGGTTTACCGCATTTTCGTAAAATATGCCCAGGTTGCGGTAGGCGAGCCAGTACATCTTCAACGACTTCAGTTCCAGGCAGTGTTCGTCGGGGACGTAGCGGAGCGTCAAGGTGCCGTGATCGGGCAGGCCGGTTTTGGGGCAGACGCTGGTGAACTCGGGATTGACGATCTCGATTTCGTAGCCGGTGCGGAACTGGTTGGGCCAGGTTTCGATGTCGGGCAGGGGGGCGTCGAGGCCGGAG
>JAPLMK010000069.1 GCA_026387085.1 Candidatus Omnitrophota bacterium | reverse complement strand
GTTCTGGTTCGTAAAACTTCACGAAGTGTCAGCCACAAAACAAGCAAGACGAGTAAATGAGTAGCCGTGGTCCGCCAGAACTATTGGCGGAAACACGGCGAGTCCTCGTTTACGAGTTGCGTAGATTTTGCCTGACGCGCAGCGTGTGTCGCAAAAGAGACAACCGAGCGCTATATATTTTACACCGGCCGCATAATTATGTCAATTGCGCCGCCTTCAAACCTCGAACTTCTCTCCACAACCGCAACCTCGGCTAACTCCTTGGTGAGCCGGTCCAGGATTTCACGTCCCCGTTCGGGATGGATATTCTGGCGCCCGCGAAACCGCACCAAAACTTTAACCCGGTTGCCTTCCTTAATAAACTCCCGGATATGTTCTTTCTTAAAATTATAATCGTGCTCGCTGATTACCGGAGAAAATCTGATTTCCTTCTGTTCCACGGCCCGATGTTTCTTGCGTTGCTCGCGTTCCTTCTTCTCCTGCTCGTATTTATACTTGTGAAAATCAATTATCCGGCAGACCGGGGGAACCGACTGAGCCACAATTTCCACCAGGTCCAGACCGACCGCTTTCGCGCGCGCCAAAGCATCCTCGCGCTTTACCACGCCGGCAGCATTACCGGCCTCGTCAATTAACCGTAACTCTTTTGCGTTAATCTGGTAATTTACCCTGATAAACCTTTTTGCCGGCCTGTGCACAAACTTTCTTCCTGGAATTATGTCGCACCTCCTGCTTGAGTAGAAATTTCCGTTAATTTAACGATTAATTCTTCAATCGTCATTACACCCTGCTCGCCTTTTCCGTGCTGGCGGAGAGAAACCGTGCCTGCTTCCTGCTCCCGTTTTCCCAAAATTGCCAGAAAGGGAATTTTTTCCAGCTCCGCCCGTCTGATCTTTTTGGAAATTTTTTCATCAGAGTTATCAATCATAACCCGAAACCCGTCTTTCGTCAAGCGTTCAAAAACTTTTTGGGCATAATCGGATTCCTTTTCGGTAATCGGCAGAACCGTCAACTGCACCGGCGCCAGCCAGAACGGAAAAGCGCCCTTGTAATGCTCCACCAGCACCCCGAAAAACCGCTCCAGGGAACCCAGCAGGGCCCGGTGAATCATAATCGGTTGTTCTTCCTTTCCTTCGGAATTAATAAAGGAAAGGCCGAAACGTTCCGGCAAATTAAAATCGACCTGGATGGTGGAACACTGCCAGGAACGGCCTAACGCATCCTTAATCTTAATATCAATTTTGGGACCGTAAAAAACGCCTTCGCCGGGGTCGACCCGGTAAGCAATACCGACCGATTCCACCCCTTCCTTCAAAGCGGTGGTGGCCCGTTCCCAATTCCCTTCGGAACCGACAAATTTTTCCGGACGGGTGCTTAAGAAAATCTCAAATTCCGCAAAACCAAATACCCTTAATACGTCCAGCGCGAAAGAGACCGCGTCCTTAATCTCCTTATTCAAATCTTCGGGACGGCAAAAGATGTGAGCGTCATCCTGGGTAAACCCCCGGACCCGCAAAAGACCGTGCAACACCCCGCTCTTCTCCAGGCGATAGACGGTACCCAATTCCGCCCAGCGCAACGGTAATTCACGGTAACTGCGGCGCCGGTTCTTTTATATCAGAATATGGCCGGGACAGTTCATCGGCTTTACCAGCAAACGCTGATTTTCCATCTCCAGGGCCGGAAATATGTACTGTCGGTAAAAATCAAGATGTCCGGAAACCTGCCAAAGGTGCTCGTCGGCCAGGTGGGGAGTATAGAGAACCTGGTAACCGCGCTTCTGCTGTTCACGCATCAGATATTCTTCTATGATACGCCGAACCGCAGCGCCCTTTGGATGCCAGAAAACTAAACCGGCTCCGGCCTCATCCTGAAAACTGTAAAGGTCAAGTTCTACTCCC
>JAPLMK010000056.1 GCA_026387085.1 Candidatus Omnitrophota bacterium | reverse complement strand
GGCAACCCCGCCTCAGGACTTGCTCCCGGGCAGGCGGAGAACGCCTGCGCGGGTAACGCTGTTACTGTGGGCACGACTACATTAAACCACAATGCTAATCTCTTGTCAAGAGCAGTCACCGGCATATTGCTTTCAACGTCTTATCTCCCCCGGTCAGAAGAAACATTTCTCTAAAAACTACGACGAATATCCGGAAGAAAATTCCCCTACCCCGGCAAAACGGTGTATAATATAAAAAAGGTATCTTCATTAGCTAAAAATAGTTAAATTTAATATTTCCATAAAGTTTTCCCCTTCTCCTCTGGGGGAGAAGGTAGGGGATGAGGGGGTGTTAGTTTGCAAGAAATCCCCCTCACCTTTCTCCTCTCCCCATCGGGGAGAGGAGTTTAACTATTTTTGGCTAATAAAATACTAAAAGGTTTGTGATCTTCCTTTAAAAATATGAATAAATTTCTGCCTGCCACGCCGGAAGAGGTCCGGGAACGGAATTGGGACGCGATTGATGTTTTGCTTGTGTCCGGGGATGCTTACGTGGACCACCCGGCTTTCGGAGCCGCCTTAATCGGACGGGTGCTGGAATCTGCCGGTTACCGGGTAGCCATCCTGGCCCAGCCGGACTGGCATTCCAAAGAACCGTTTCTCGCCTTCGGCCGGCCGCGCCTCTTTGTCGGAATTACCGCCGGATGCCTTGATTCCATGATGGCGCACTACACCGCCAGCGGTAACCGGAGAAAGGTTGACGCCTACTCGCCCGGAGGCAAAATTGATTTGCGACCCAACCGCGCCACCATCGTCTACGCCAACCGCATCCGGGAGGCCTTCCCCGGCATTCCTCTTTTGCTGGGCGGAATTGAAGCATCTCTGCGGAGGTTGGCGCATTATGATTACTGGTCAGACCAGGCGCGGCGGTCAATCCTGCTGGATACCCGGGCCGATTGGATTGCCTACGGAATGGCCGAACAGACAGTCGTTGAAATTGCCCGGCGCCTTTCAGCCGGAGAGCCGGCCGCGACAATCCGCAACCTGGCCGGCACCGTCTGGGTAACCTCAAACATTGCCGACCTTCCGGAAGGAAACCTGATGCTGCCTTCCGAAGAAGAGACACTCGCGGATAAAAAAATATTTTCCGAATCATTCGGGCTCTGGTACTTAAACCAGAACCCCATCATTCCGGGCAATCTTCAGGACTTTCGTTCCGGCCGGCCCATCGTTCAACCTTCCGGCAAGCGGTTTCTCGTCCAGATGCCCCCGGCTTTACCGCTTACAACCGCGGAACTGGACCGCGTCTACAACCTGCCTTTTACGCGGGAAAGCCATCCGATTTACAAGCGGATGGGCGGCGTGCCCGCGCTTGCTTCCGTTGAGACCTCCATCACCAGCCACCGGGGCTGCGGCGGCGGGTGCGCCTTCTGCACTCTGGCCAGCCACCAGGGCCGGATTGTTCAGAACCGGTCCTTGGACTCCATTCTGGAGGAGATGAAACGTATCGCCCGAATGGACAACTTCCGCGGTACCATCAGCGATGTCGGCGGACCGACGGCCAATATGTACGGCGCAACCTGCCGGCGGCCTTCCGGGGCCTGCAACCGCAACAGTTGCCTTTACCCGAAAATATGTTCTTTCTTCAAGTTTGACGGCGCAAAACACCTGGAAGCGCTCGCTTCCGGCCGGAAAGTACGGGCCGTAAAACACGTCTTTGTCGGCACCGGCATCCGGCACGACCTGGTGCTGGCCGACCCGTGTCAGGAATACCTTCCGGAATTGTGCCGGCACCACGTCAGCGGACACCTGAAGGTTGCTCCGGAACATATCAGCCGGCCGGTGCTGGAAAAGATGCACAAACCGGACAACGAACTGTTCCAGGTTTTCCGGGATAGTTTTAAAAAGTCAGCCCGGCAGGCCGGCAAAGAATTATATCTGGTGCCTTATTTTATGTCCAGCCATCCCGGCTGCCAGGTGGAACACATGCGGGCTTTACGGGAATACGTCCGGGGTTTCGGACATTTTCTGGAACAGGTGCAGGACTTCACGCCTTTGCCCATGACGCTTTCCGGCTGTATCTATTGGACCGGAATCGACCCCTTGACCGGCGCCGAGGTCTATTCGGCCAAAGGTAAGGAAAAAACGCTCCAGCGGATGCTTCTCCAGCCAAACGCAGCCCGGTTTTCCGGTAAATTCCTGAACCAGAAAGAGAAGAAACAGGAAGAGAAGCGGGGAACCACCAAGAAGTTTGCGCGGCTGGAAAAATTAAAGACCAAATCTAAAGTAAAGCGCCGGGTTGCCGCCCCACAAAAATATGTCCCTCCCGCGCGCGGACTGTAGCGGTGCGATTTATCACACGTATTGCAGTAAGCAGGTGTCCAATCTTTAAAAGTGTAGATTCCCGCTTAAAACATGCGGGAATGACAAATTTTATTACACGCGTCCATTAAAAAAGCCCCGGACCATTAAAGAATGGCCGGGGCTTTTTTAATATATAAACCCGTCATTTGACAAATTGTTCCGTAGCCAAGCCACACGGCCTATTAGTACCGGTTGGCTCAATTCCTTGCGGAACTTACACCTCCGGCCTATCTACAAGTAATCTTCTTGAGGCCTTTAGTCTTTCAATCTTACGACTGAGAGAGGGAGATCTAATCTTGGGGTCGGCTTCGCACTTAGATGCTTTCAGCGCTTATCCGGTCCGAACATAGCTACCCAGCGATTGCTCCTGTCGGAACAACTGGAACACCAGCGGTTCGTCCATCCCGGTCCTCTCGTACTAGGGACAGCTCCCCTTCAAATCTCCAACGCCCGCAACAGATAGAGACCGAACTGTCTTGCGACGTTCTAAACCCAGCTCACGTACCGCTTTAATGGGCGAACAGACCAACCCTTGGGACCTGCTTCAGCCCCAGGATGCGGTGAGCCGACATCGAGGTGCCAAACCACGTCGTCGATATGAACTCTTGGACGTGATAAGCCTGTTATCCCCAGAGTACCTTTTATTCGATGAGCGATGGCCCTTCCATACAGAACCACCGGATCACTAAGCCCGGCTTTCGCCTCTGCTCGAGATGTCTCTCTCGCAGTCAAGCCACCTTATGCCTTTACACTCAACAGCCGATTGCCAACCGGCCTGAAGTGACTTTTGTGCGCCTCCTTTACTCTTTAGGAGGCAACCGCCCCAGTCACACTGCCCGCCTGCCACTGTCCCTTTCCCGGATTCACGGGAAGAGGTTAGAATTTCAAAAGAATAAGGGTGGTATTTCACCGTTGGCTCCATCCCGGCTAGCGCCGGAACTTCAAAGCCTCCCACCTATCCTACACATATTATTTTAAAACCCAATGACAAGTTACAGTTAAGGTTCCGGGGTCTTTTCGTCTTGTTGCGGGTAAACCGCGTCTTCACGGTTATCACAAATTCACCGGGTTTCTCGTTGAGACAGCGCTCCTGTCGTTACACCATTCGTGCAGGTCGGAACTCCACGTTCATCCCTCTGTTACCAGAAGGCGCAGACTATATCTTTATTCCCAGGCGGGAAAATTTCTTCTTCCCATGGAGATTGAGTTTTGAAGCGATGTTGGTAATTGCGTTAAATCCCTCTTTCGTCAAATGTTTCCGGTCAAGCATCATTCTGCAAATTTCAGCAAACCGGCAGAATTCCTCTTGTTTTTTTGACATCATTGGAAACTTTTCAAAATGAGGAATTATTATTTCAACCAACATCTTTACACTTCGAACCTCATACTTAAGAGTATTATCAGAACTGTCAGGTCTAATGAAACCACAGTTCCAATATTCTCTCATCTTCTCCAGCGTCAAGCTATTTTCTCGATTTTGCGATACAGAAAAACTGGGCCTTATATCCCAACCGAATTTGTGTCTCTTACTCTTATTAAAAGAAACACAAAAACTCCCTTCTCCATCAACAAAACCGGAAAAATAACTTTCTAAATCCATACGCGCTCCTGAAAATACCGGCGTTTGATGGTAACCAATTTTCCGTTTACCATCTCACCCTTGCGGGATCAGTCGTTACGGGGTCACTTGGACTTCCCACGGTATTATCCTCCCTTATCCGCGCTATCCTTGTAATAGCGCAACGGGTAGGACTCCACCGTTATAAGCCGGTACGGGCGATTTTTCGTTCACCCGACAAGGAATTTCGCTACCTTAGGACCGTTCGTTTATGTTAACTTCCAGTTTCCTGGAAGACCGGACTATATCATCTCCTCTTCGGGAGGAGTTTGGCGTATAGTCTCTGAGGATTCTTTTGCTTTTCGCAGAATTTCTGTTTCCGAATACCTTCTTTTCCCACCGTCATTCATCTCTCTTCTGATTTCCAGTATCTTTTTCAATCCTTCTTCTTTAAGGTGTTCGCCATTTTTTATGATTTCCGCCAGTTGACAGAATTTCAAGAAGTCGCGTTTCTTTTTAGCAGAAAGGAAATGGTGTTTTTTGAAGAACGGAATGACGTTTCCCAAAATAGCATTCAGATTATTCACCTCGTAATACCAAACTCCGTCAGGGCGGCCTCTTAATTCACCACACTTCAGGTGACGTTTGAACAACGTGAGAATAACCTTATCTTTCTGGGAAACATTGAAACAGAGAGAAACCTTCCATCCGGTAGGATAGTCTGGTCTTGGACGAAAAGAGAGGTTAAAGCTACCTTCGCCATCGGCAAAACCGGCTAAATACCAGCCGATCTTTTCCGGTGTATTATCTGCCACTATAACCTCCTTTGCAAAAGCCTTTCCTGCTGATTGTCCCTATTTCACGAATTGTCACACCCCTTCATCTTTCTAAGGAGATGTACCGTGAACCTAACAGGATTTTCCAGCAAATAGCCAAATTTTATAACTACTGAGGTCCAAGCAATAGTTACGGCCGCCGTTTACCGGGGCTTCAGATCAGAGCTTCGGCTTGCGCCTAACCCCTCACGTTAACCTTCCGGCACCGGGCAGGTGTCAGTCCCTATACATCATCTTGCGACTTAGCAGGGACCTGTGTTTTTATTAAACAGTCGCAGGAGCCATTTCACTGCGGCCTTTTCGTCTCCAGTTTACACTAAAAACTACTCAGGCACCCCTTCTTCCGAAGTTACGGGGCAATTTTGCCGAGTTCCTTAACGAGGATTATCCCGAGCGCCTTAGCATGTTCTGCCAGTCTACCTGTGTCGGTTTGCGGTACGGTTGCCGAAACGACTCGCTTAGAGGATTTTCTTGGCAGTTTGACTCGACCAGTGTCCCGCGTCCGTGGAGTTGGGCACCGTTCGCCGTCGAGAATTGTTCCTTGC
>JAPLMK010000051.1 GCA_026387085.1 Candidatus Omnitrophota bacterium | reverse complement strand
TATTGCAAGGTTAAACCTAAAGACCGAATTTACTTTCTTTCTCGACTGCCCGTTTAGTTATGATAATCCGGCGGTTGAAATCCAGGGCATGTGCCTGCCGGGCGCAAAATTAAGTTACCGGTTGCGGCCTAATAACGTAATTACGATAACAGCCAGAAACCTGACCAACCAGCGCCTTGAAATCCTACCCGGTTATTTCGGTCCGGGCCTAACCGCAAATCTAAGTTATTCCCACTTTTTTTGATGGTCTACCGCAGACCCTAACCCTCGGTTTTATGCTATAATAAATAGTTACGGTAACCCCGAGATTCTTCGGCGCAATCAGCCTCAGAATGACAAATATTAAGATGTCATTCTGAACAAAGCGAAGAATCTCATCCAAAATGACACCCCAAAATAAGATTCGGAATTTTGCCATCGTGGCTCACGTGGACCACGGGAAGAGCACCCTGGCCGACCGGTTCCTGCTGAAGTGCGGCGCCGTGGAAAAGAGGGTTTTCCGCGATCAGATGCTGGACAGCATGGACCTGGAACGGGAACACGGAATTACTATCCGTTCCCACCCGGTAAGCATCCATTACAAAGAATACAATTTAAATTTAATTGACACGCCCGGGCACAGTGATTTTTCGTACGAGGTGGAAAAGAGCCTGGCGGCCGCCGAAGGGGTCATCCTGCTGGTCGACGCAACCCAGGGCATCCAGGCGCAGACGATAACCAACCTCCACCTGGCGCAACACCTGAACCTCACCATTATCCCGGCCATAAATAAGATTGACCTGCCCAACAGTCAGGTTGACCTGGCCCGGAAGGAACTGATGGAGATCCTGCCGGTCTTTGAACATGAAATCTACCTGGTCAGCGCTAAAACCGGTGTTGGCGTAGATGAACTGTTGGATGCGGTCGTAAAAGACGTGCCCCCTCCGACAGGCGACCCGAAAGAACCACTTTCCGCGCTGGTCTTTGACGCCCGCTACAACCCTTACCTGGGCTTAGATCTCCACATCGTGGTTCGCCAGGGAATCATCAAAAAAGGAGACAAAGTTCTCTTGATGGGACAGGATTTCGTGGGCGAGGCGCTGGAAATCGGCATCTTCAAGCCCCAGCCGGAATTCGTCCCGGAACTGAGGCCGGGCATGGTCGGATTCGTCACCATCGGAATCAAAGATTTCAGCCGCACTTTTACCGGAGAGACATTAACCCTTAAAATAAGGCCGACGGCCATACCTCTGGTCGGATACCGGAAACTGAAACAGTTTGTCTTCTGCGGACTCTACCCGGCCGACGGAGAGAGTTTCCCGGCGCTCAAAAGCAGCCTGGCCCGGCTCAACCTTACCGACCCTTCTTTTACCTACGCCGAGGAACGGTCCGCGGCCCTGGGCATCGGTTTCCGCGCCGGATTTCTGGGAATGCTTCACATGCAAATTACCCAGGAACGGCTGGAGCGGGAGTATGGGATGAACGTGGTCCGCACCACGCCGAACACCACCTACCAGTTCCGGATGAAAGACGGCCGGGATTTAGAAATAAAGAGCGCGGCCGAACTGCCGGACTGGGGCCAAATACAGGAAATACGCGAACCATATCTGCGGGTGTTAATTATCGCTCCGGCCAATTACTACGGAGACGTTACCAATCTCTGCCAGAATTACCGCGCCGAACAGGAAAAGATTGAGTTTTTGGGTACGGATTTAATCCTTCTTACATACCAGATGCCGCTTTCGGAAATGATGGTTGATTTTTACGACCGGCTCAAATCACTGACCCGCGGCTACGGTTCCCTGGACTATGAATTTATTGACTACCGGCCTTCGGATTTGGTAAAATTAGATATTTTAGTCAACGGAAAAAAGATTGACGTCCTCTCTTCGGTCATTCACCGGGAAAAAGCGCGTTTTACAACCGGGCACCTTTTAACCAAACTGCGCAAAAATATCCCCCGGCATCTTTTTACCGTAGTTATCCAGGCATCGGTTGACAACAAAATTATCGGCCGCGAGGAAGTTGCGCCCTACCGGAAGCTGGTCACCGGTAAGTGTTACGGCGGTGATATCACCCGCAAGCGCAAGCTCTGGGAAAAACAGAAGGAAGGAAAGAAGCGCCTGAAGATGGTCGGTCAGGTGGAAATACCGGAAAGCGCGTTTTTGGCATTATATAAATAAAAGATTTACCGCAGAGGTCGCCGAGACCGCAGAGAGATAATAAGGGAAAAAAAGTTCTAATCTTTAGAGTTGATAATTCTTTAAAGCCGTTCTCCGCGTGCTCTGCGATGAAATAATGAAAATAAAAACTATGGAACCAAAAAAACGCAAAAGTTTTAAAGAAGAGACCTGGGAATGGATAAAATCACTGGTCGTTGCTTTCGTTCTGGCCATGTTCATCCGCACCTTCTTTTTCCAGGCATTCAAAATCCCCAGCAGTTCCATGCACCCGACGCTTCAGGTCGGTGACCATCTCATCGCCAATAAATTAGTTTACCGCTTCCGGGATCCCGGGCGCGGAGAAATTGTCATCTTCAAGTTTCCGGATAACACCCGGCGGGACTTCGTTAAACGGCTGATCGGCCGGCCCGGGGAAAAGGTGGGAATTGCCCGCGGTAAAATCTATATTGACGGAAAGGAAGTGACCAACAACCGTATCGCCGGACGGGAATATTTCAACGATGAGGGCATGCCGGAGACAACGGTGCCGACCGCATCCTATTTTGTGCTGGGCGATAACAGCGCCAACAGTTACGACAGCCGTTACTGGGGTTTTGTGCCGCGCAAAGATTTTCTGGGCGAAGCGCTCTTTATCTACTGGCCCCCCCAACGCTGGGGCGTCGTAAAATAAATAATGGAAAAAAAGAAAATAAATAAGAAAGAAGAACCGGAAGAAAAGACGCCTGACTCAGGCGGGGAAACGATAACCCTGGCCAAAGAGGACTGGCAAAAACTCTCCGAGCAGTCAGCTAAGACCGAAGAATCCCGCGACCACCTATTACGACTGGCAGCCGAATTTGAAAATTTTCGGAAAAGAACCGATAACGAAAAACAAAGAATGGCCAGTTTCGCGGAATCGATCCTCCTGTCAAAATTCCTGCCCATCC
>JAPLMK010000073.1 GCA_026387085.1 Candidatus Omnitrophota bacterium | reverse complement strand
TTGATGCGTCTTCATTCATATAGCTGCGTTAGCTTCGTCGGCATCATCCTCGGCGTACTTCTATCTACGCCTGCGTCGCCGCCGCCTCGCTGCCTTGCTCTATTTTTGAAGGCACATCAATACTTTGGCATAAAAATATGGATTACAAAATAGAAACGCAAAACCTTAACCTCTACTACGGAAAGTTCCAGGCGCTCCGGAACGTGAATTGCGGCGTTGAAGTAAACCGGATTACCGCCCTCATCGGTCCGTCCGGCTGCGGAAAATCAACCTTTCTGCGTTGCCTTAACCGCATGAATGACATTATCCCCGGAGTCAAAACTGAGGGCCGGGTCATTATCAACGGGAAAGACATTTACGCGCCCGGTACCGACCTTATTTCGCTCCGAAAAAAAATAGGGATGGTTTTTCAACGGCCCAACCCCTTTCCGCTTTCCGTCAGGGATAACGTTACCTACGGCCTGAAAATACACAACCTCACCGTCCAGCAGGACTGGGACCGGATTGTGGAAGAGAGTCTGCGCAACACCTGGTTATGGGAAGAATTAAAAGACAACCTTAAAAAAGACGCCCGGCTCCTGCCGCTGGACCAACAGCAACGGCTCTGCCTGGCAAGAATAGTCGCCACCAAACCGGAAATCATCCTGCTGGACGAACCGTGCAGCACCCTTGACCCGATTGCCACCGAAAAACTGGAAGAATTGATGCGCAAGAATTGATGCGCACATTAAAATTAACTTATACTATCGTCATTGTAACCCACAACATGGACCAGGCGGTCCGGATTTCCGATTCCTGCGGTTTCTTTCTCCTGGGCGACCTGGTTGAGATCGGAACAACCGAGCAGGTATTTGAAAAACCGGCTGATACCCGCACTGAAAAATATATTACCGGACACTTCGGCTGATAAAAGCAGTGAATAGTGAATAGTGAATAGTGAATAGTGAATAGTGAATAGTGAAAACAATGAACGTAAAAAAAGGAGGTAACTATGGAACGGCACTTTGACTTGGAATTGGAAGAACTGAAGCGCACCATTTTAACGATGAGCGGGATGGTTGAAGAGGCAATTAACAAAGCGGTAACTTCTCTGGAAAAACTCTCTCCGGAAATAGCTAACGAAGTGATTCAAGCCGACACAAGAATTGACCGGCTCGAAAACGAAATCGATGAAAAGACGATCGCCTTTATTGTCCGCAATCAGCCGGTTGCCAAAGATTTGCGCCTGATTGTCATGGCGACCAAGATCGGCACGGACCTGGAACGGATGGCAGACCTGGCAGTTGATATTGCCGAACGTACCCTGGAATTGGTCGGTCAACCCTTAATCAAACCGCTGATTGACATCCCTAAACTGGCGCGCCTGGCCCAGAAGATGACCCGCGAAAGCATTGAATCATTCATAACCCTGGACGGAGAACTGGCGCGCGCCGTCCGGACCCAGGACGATGAAGCTGATTATTTGAGAGATTTGGTTACCCGGGAACTGACCGAAATTATCAACCGCGACTGCAGCGTTGCGTCCCGGACAATACCGCTCATCCTGGTTGCCCGCCACCTGGAGCGTATCTGCGACCATGCCACCAATATCGCCGAGGACGTGGTTTATGTGGCGGAAGCAAAATTAATCAAGCACGGCAAAGAAGAATAAACAATGAATAATATCGGAGCAATCCCCCCCGCCTGGTCAACTATATTTTTCGTCTTGCAGCTTCTGGCTATCGCCATTTTACCGCTTACCCACAGCCGTTTGTGGGAAAAGAACAAAAATAAGGCGATTGTTTCGCTGCTCCTGGCCCTGCCGGTTATCTGCCTCTTTGCCGCCTACGGTAATTTGCAGCCGGTCATCCGTGAAATTAAAGAATACCTGTCTTTTATTGTTCTGCTGTCGTCTCTTTTTATAATCTCCGGAGGCATTTACCTGGGCGGTGATGTTGCGGCCACGCCAAAAAATAACACCATCTTTCTTTTACTGGGAGGTATCGCGGCAAACCTGTTCGGAACCACCGGCGCTTCCATGCTTTTCATCCGGCCTTTTTTACGCACCAACCGGGAAAGAAAGTTAATTACCCACCTGCCGGTCTTCTTTATCTTCGTGGTCGCCAATATCGGAGGGTGCCTGCTCCCGCTGGGCGACCCGCCCCTGTTTATGGGGTACCTGCGGGGCGTTCCCTTTTTCTGGACCTTAAAACTTTTTCCGGAATGGCTGTTTATGTTGTCTACGCTCCTCATTGTCTTTTATTTTATAGACCGGTATTACTGGAACCGGGAAAACCCGAAAAATAGATGCCTGGAAAAAACAGAAGTTGAACCAATTAAAATAGAAGGCAAGATTAACCTGCTCTTTATTCTGGGGGTAATTTTAAGCATTATCCTGATTCCCCGGGCATTAATCAGGGAATTGGTAATGATTTTATTGGCCTTACTATCGCTTCTTTTTACCCAAAAAGGCGTGCGTTATAAAAATCGTTTCCATTACGCGCCTATCATTGAGGTCGCTGTTATCTTTGCCGGTATATTCATCACGATGGTTCCGGCGCTCCTGCTCCTTGAAACCCAAGGAGCGCAACTGGGCATCCGCCTGCCCTGGCATTTTTTCTGGGTGACCGGAGGGCTTTCTTCCTTCCTGGACAACACCCCGACTTACCTGGTTACCCTATCCCTGGCCCAGGGGCTCTATTCTTCCGCCGGCCTGACCGGCAATATCGTGGGGATTCCCATCGTCATTCTGAAGGCAATCTCCTGCGGCGCGGTCTTCATGGGCGCTAATACCTACATCGGCAACGGGCCCAACTTCATGGTCAAGGCTATCTGTGACCACCACCGCGTTAAAACACCTTCCTTTTTCGGATACATGCTCTGGTCCGGCCTGATCTTAATTCCCCTTTTCATCCTAACCACGCTTATCTTCTTCTGAAAATCATCCAATTATTGTTCCAACAAAATATTTTACTATCCGGCGCAAATTTTACTTACCACTTTTCGAAAATAAAGATAATTATCCAACGAAACGTCCGGCGGAACAGCATGGTCGCATTCTACGACAAATCCACCGCCGGTATCAAGTAAATCCCTGATTTTGGGAATTACTTCAGCGTCAATTGCGGCCGGACCTCTGGCAAGCGCGCGTTTATCTATCCCGCCCAAAAAAGTAACATTCCTGCCGTACTTGCTGCGGGCGGTCCGGACATCCATGCCGGCAGCAACTTCCATCGGATGCATGCAGTTAATGCCGGCGTCAAGCCAAATCGGCATGAGTTCATCGATATTACCGTCTGAATCCAACATTACAACCTTAACGCCGTTCTTCCGGACCAGTTCAACCATAACCTTGTAGAAGCGGAGACAATATTTCCGATATTTCTCCGGCGAGAGGAGCGACCCGTTCTTATACGCCATATCCTCCCAAAACATAACCGCGTCAAGTTGTACGCCTGCCCCAAAAATTTTCTTTGCCAGCGTCATGTAAAAATAGGTCAGATGTTCAATCATCTCTTCTACCAAGCCCGGGTCATCATAGAAAAGAATGCTTGCGTTTTCCACGCCCAGCCAATTCCTGATGTAACCATAAGTGCCGCCGAACCAGGCGCAGAGCGGCGTATTCCGTGACAGAGAAGACCTGCCTATTTGCAAAAGGTTGGCGGGAAGCCTTCCCGGCGTTTCCGGGTCCAGGCGATTTTTGTAATCAGCCCACGTTTTCCGGTCCGTCACCGGATAGGAAATAAATTGCGGCATTGCCGGAGGCGGAACGTTCTTTAGTGTTTTCAATACCCTCCCGACCGCATCTTTTCTGATAACATAAGCGTCGGTCTCTTCCACGACAGACGATTCAAAAAGCGGGATGATATCATCACAGAGGGGGAACTTCTGCCCGTCCCAGATGTCTATCCGGTCCATACCGAAGTAATTAAAAAGTTCTTCCCGGTTCAAACCTTTCGGCAGGCCATCCTTTTCCCAGCGCTTCTGGGTTTCTTCATACGAGAAATAATCTCCGTAACTTGGCCGGTCCGGAGAAGAACATGTCAGCGTCCGGATAAATCGTTCCCGTTCAGTCATACCCGCCCTCCCCCGCAACCCTGACCGTTTTCATATTTTCGTTCTCCTTTTATTTCTTTGCGTCCCGCCGTCTGACCGCCATTGATTTCGGGGTATATTGTTTGATATTATAACACAAAAAGAAGTAAAATTTAGACGGTATGAATATTGTCCGCAATAACCCTGAAAATGCTTAAGGAGGCTCAAAATGTTAAAGGGAAAGACAGCCTTAATTACGGGTAGTTCCCGAGGTATCGGGAAAGCGATCGCCCTTGCTTTAGCCGGGGAAGGAGCAAATATTGCCGTAAATTATGTGGCGGATGCCGAAGGTAAGAATCGCGATGATGCCGAAAAAGTGCGGGAAGAAGTTCTGCGCTTGGGCTGCGATTCGGCTATTTTTGAATGTGACGTAAGTAATTTTCAAAAAGTAGATGCAACCATAAAAGAAGTGTTATCTAAATTCAAAAAAATTGACATCCTGGTAAACAACGCGGCGATACTCCGGGACAAGACGTTAAAAAAAATGTCTCAAACTGAATGGCAATCCGTAATCGAAATCAATCTTACCGGTGTATTCAATTGCTGCCGGGCAGTCATCGAGCCGATGATAGGAAACGGCTGGGGCCGGATAGTGAACCTATCCTCCATCAGCGGGCAGGTGGGATTTTTTGGTCAGACAAACTATGCCGCGGCCAAAGCCGGTGTCATGGGCTTCACCAAATCACTTGCCCGGGAAGTTGCCTCCAAGAACATAACCGTAAACGCCATCGCTCCGGGGATGGTGGAAACGGAAATGGCAAAACAGATACCGGAGAACGTTCGCCAGGAATTCTTGAAACAAATTCCCATAGGGAGGTTCGCCCTGCCCGGGGAAATAGCAGAACTGGCTGCCTTCCTGGTATCAGATAAAGCCAGTTACATTACCGGTCAGATAATCCATATTGATGGAGGGTGGTTCATGTGATTAAGCGAAAAATAGTCTCAGCCGAAGAAGCGATAAGCAAGATAAAAGACGGCGATACAGTTGCTACCGGCGGTTTTGTCGGCAACGGTCATCCTGAGGAATTGACCTCCGCCCTGGAGGAAAGATTTTTAAGGAGCGGCGAACCCAGAAACTTAACCCTGATGTATGCAGCCGGGCAAGGCGACGGCAAGGACAGGGGTTTAAATCATCTTGGTCACGAAGGACTCCTGAAAAGAGTGGTTGGCGGCCACTGGAATCTTGCCCCGAAATTAGGGAAACTGGCTATTGAAAATAAGGTCGAAGCGTACAATTTTCCCCAGGGAGTAATTTCCCATTTATACCGGGATATAGCCGCGGGTAAACCGGGAACAATAACCCACGTTGGCTTAAAAACATTCGTTGACCCCCGCGTCGAAGGCGGTAAAGTAAACAGCATCACCAAAGAAGACCTGGTCAAGGTTATCAATTTAGATGGTAAAGAATGGCTTTTTTACAAGTCGTTTCCGATTACGGTCGGACTCATCCGGGGCACTACGGCGGACGAAGCCGGTAATATCACCATGGAAAAAGAGGCCGGTTCTTTGGAAATGCTCCCGTTGGCCCTGGCCGTAAAAAATTCCGGAGGCATCGTCATTGCCCAGGTGGAAAGAACGGCTAAAAACGGCAGTTTGAAAGTTAGACAAGTAGTTGTTCCGGGGCTTTTGGTTGATTTCATCGTCATTGCAAAAAAAGAGAACCATCAACAGACGTTTGCCGAAGATTACAATCCCGCCTACAGCGGCGAAGTAACGATACCGTCTACCCAAATACAGCCCATCCCCTTAAACGAAAGGAAGATTATCGGTCGCAGGTCCTCTTTGGAAATTAATCCCTTTGCGGTCGTAAACCTGGGAATAGGCATGCCTGAGGCAATAGCTTCCGTGGTTAACGAAGAAGGCCTGAATGAATATCTAATCCAGACGGTCGAAGCCGGGCCGATCGGAGGCATACCAGCCGGCGGAATGAGTTTTGGCGCCAGTTCCAATCCGGAAGCAATTGTTGACCAACCTTATCAATTTGATTTTTATGACGGCGGCGGATTGGATATCGCTTTCTTGGGTTTGGCCCAAGCCGATGAAAAAGGGAACGTCAACGTAAGTAAATTCGGCAAGCGCCTGCCCGGCTGCGGCGGATTTATCAATATCAGCCAGAGCGCAAAAAAAGTGGTCTTCTGCGGCACCTTTACCACCGGCGACCTGGAGGTTGCCGTTGAAAAAGGAAAGCTTGTTATAAAAAAGGAAGGGCGGTATAAGAAATTTATCCGGAACGTGGAACAGATAACCTTTAGCGGAGAATATTCCGCCCAAAAGCACCAGACGGTGCTCTACGTAACAGAGCGGGCCGTATTCCGTCTACGGGACGGAAAAATAATCCTGACCGAAATAGCGCCAGGCATTGATTTGAAGACCCAGATACTTCCCTTGATGGAATTTGAGCCGATAATAAGCCCGCAACTTAAAATTATGGATCAAAGAATCTTTATCGATTCAAGCATGCGCCTTAAGAAGGACGCGGAGGGAAAATTATGAACGAAACCGTAATCGTCGGGGCATCCAGAACGGCTATCGGTAAATTCGGCGGGAGTTTGAAAGATATCAGCGCCGTAGCATTAGGCGCGACCGTAATAGCGGAATCACTAAAAAGAGCGGGAATTGATTCGGCAAAAGTGGACGAAGTAATCATGGGAAATGTCTTGGGCGCCGGCTTAGGACAGAACCCGGCCCGGCAAGCATCCGTAAAAGCCGGCATACCTTACGCCGTCCCCTCGATGACCATAAACAAGGTCTGCGGTTCCGGGCTGAAAGCAATCAATTTAGGCGCTCAATCCGTTCAGTCGGGAGAAGCGGAAATTATAGTCGCCGGCGGTCTGGAAAATATGAGCCAGGCACCATTCCTGCTTCAAGATGCCCGCTGGGGATACCGGTTGGGAAACAATCAATTATTAGATAGCCTTATCCACGAAGGGTTATGGGATATATTTAACGATTGCCACATGGCTGTTATCACCGAGAGTTTGGCGGAAAAATATAAGATAAGCCGCCCGGAACAGGATAATTTTGCCCTGGAAAGCCAGTTGAAGGCAAAAGAAGCGCAGGAAAAAGGTAGATTTAAAGAAGAGATGGCCCCGGTCCGAATAGTTTCTAAAAAGGGAGAACAGATAATCTTCGATAAAGATGAGTTTCCCCGGCCCGATACCACCCTGGAAAAATTGTCCGGTTTAAAACCGGCCTTTAAGGAGGGAGGAACGATAACAGCCGGCAATGCTTCCGGAATCAACGATGGAGCCGCCGCCGTAGTCATAACTTCGTCTGCCAAAGCAAAAGAACTGCAACTTAAGACATTAGCCAGAATAGTTTCATACGCTTCATCCGGAATTGACCCGAAATTTATGGGGCTAGGCCCGGTGGAATCAACCAGGAAAGCGCTGAAAAAAGTAAACCTCTCCCCGGATAAAATCGATTTGTTTGAACTGAATGAAGCATTTGCGGCCCAATCTTTAGCGGTTATCCGGGAGCTGGGATTGAATAAGCAAAAGGTAAACGTAAACGGAGGAGCCATCGCCCTGGGTCATCCCATCGGAGCAAGCGGAACCAGGATATTGGTTACATTGCTTTACGAACTGAAACGGCAAAAAAAGAGATTCGGCTTGGCTACATTATGCATCGGCGGCGGCATGGGAATAACTACGATTGTAGAAAACATCGAATGAACCAATTTGGTTTTAATATACCTATAATTACAACCGGCTGAGCACATTGCAGATTTCCGCGCCAAACTCGCGGTTTTGCCACTTCCGGAGCCGTTCGACCCGGTCCAATTCCTCCGGCGTGACCGGGCGTTTCACGGCCAGTTCCTGGATTAAGCTGTTGGCACAGACCAGGCTGCCGTCCAACCCAAGGATTGCGGACCGACTATCGCGCCATTCCTTCAAGCCCTGCACTCTCTCCTGAAAATGGTGAACGCGGCTTGGTTTCCGTCTGACACCCCTCGGATACTCCGGCAACCGCTCATCGGAAAGATTTAACGCGTCCTTAACCGCCGTCAACACAACGGCGCGGAATGTCCCGCTCCTGCGGCCCAGACCAGCTATCTGTAATAATCCCTGGTCTGTTTCCGGCCGCTCCCGGATAATCTCCCTGATCGTATCGGAAGAGAACACTTTAAACGGCGGACGATCACGTTGTTCGGCTAATAATTCCCTCGCCTGCAGCAGAGATTCCAATATAGCCAAACTTCTCCGGTCCAGGAGGTCAGCGCCCTTAAAGCTGAGAAAGAGCGGTCCGGGTTTCCTGATGCGGTCCGGTAAACACGCCAGAATATCACACTCCTCTTCAACCCAGGCCAAACGCCCGAGATTAACCAAATCCTCTTTCATTAGACCCGATAGCTGTATCAACCAGTGAACGTCGGAGGCGGCATAGGAACACATTTCAACGCTCAACGGTCGCTGCGTCCAATCACTTTTCTGGAACTTCTTATCGAGCACAACCCCGAAACGCTTCCCCAGGACCTCGGCCAAACTGGACAGGCGCATCCCGAGGAAACGAGCCGCCACTTCCGTGTCGAATATCGGACGGCAATTAATGCCAAAGTAGCGCCGCAGGAGCCGGATATCGTAATCAGCCCCGTGCAAAACCTTCTCGACGGCAGCGTTCTCAAGTATCGGCTTCAGGGGAGAAATGTCCGTCATCCGGCGCAGGTCCACCAGCCATATTTGCGCGCCATCCGACAGTTGCGCCAGGCATGCCGTTTCCCCGTAATGAAACAGAGTGTCGGCTTCCATATCGAGCGCGATAATCTTCGCTCTCGACAGAATAGCGCACGCTTCATGTAAGCCCTGCGGTGTTTCCACCATCAAATATTCCGGCTGTGGCATAGTTGGCATATACAGAGAATGGCACGTTTTATATCCGTAATTTACTTATTCGAATTTAGGCGGGTGATAACAGGGTGGCTAACGGGATTCGAACCCGTGCTAAAGGAGCCACAGTCCCAATTTACCGCAATTTACTGGAGGTCTTTTTCTTGCCGGTTTCGCCGCAATGCCTTTATTATCAAACATCTCACGACTTTTATGATTATTTTACCACCTCTCCCCTACCCTGACAAATCTCAAATTTCTGTCACACACCTGTCACACTCTTTTTCAATAAATTGTCACTGCAAATAATTACCTTCAAAAATATGGAAGAACTATTGAAAATCAAAAATAAAGATAAAATACAATCATGACAATTAACGCTTGAAAAGTAGGAGATATGGCGACACAATTTCTACCACAAAAACTACAAAATAAAAAATTGCCTCTTTTGTCCAATGGTTGCTGAAGGCGCACACGCCTGACCGTGGGTTTGAAAAATATCCGTTGCGGGGGGGGG
>JAPLMK010000062.1 GCA_026387085.1 Candidatus Omnitrophota bacterium | reverse complement strand
TGCGCGGCGTTAAAATCTTTTGCTTTCGGAAGATCGGCGGAAGAAAAAAAAGCGTGGGCGGCACAATCTTTTATGGTGCAGGTTCCGCTCACTTTTGGATCAAAAAAGGATGTGAGCGTCTTTTCCGAAATCGCTTCTTCGTCGGCAATCGCGCCGATAGTTTCTGTCCGGGCCCTTACTGTTTGGATATTTGGTAAAATTCTCCGGATACATTGATTTTTATCTATTTCCAGCGTAAATTCTTTACCGGCTAATTTTTTATTAAAATCATTTTTCATGGTTTGATTCCTTCCGTCTTGATTATTTTAATTGGGAAATGGTTTTTCGGGCAAGGGAGATTTTATATTCGATATCCGCCGAAGTGAAAAGATGGACGCGCGCTTCCGCGTAAAAACCTAAACGCGGTTCCGCTTTGACCAGTTCTTTCTCTTCCCGGGCGCTTACTATCTCTGCTTCCAGAATTTTTTTTAATTGAGCCGACAACGCTTTATCCGGGCAGTCCTTATTCTTTTCCCAGCGCCGGTGGAGGTCGTAAAACCGGATGATGTTGATGAGGCTTTGCACGGAAAGCATGATGTGCCGGGCTACCACCAGTTCGTTCTCAAGGGCCGTATTTTTCCGGTCTTTCTCTATCGCCTGCTTTAAGATGTTGATTCCCTCCTCCCATCCTTTTAAAAGTTTTTGGAAGGCGGAAATGATTACGGCGGAAGTGAATGGTTTAATCCATTCCGCCGGATTGTTGTCGTGAAGTTTCAGGTGTCCTTTTTCGTCCCGGGGCAAAGGACACCAGCTGGTTATCCGGCGTTCCCGGGTAAGGTTCAGGGAGAGAGGGTAGGCGGCCGCGTAGTAAAGGGGTCCCCAGTAACAAAACGGGGTGCTGAAAGGATACTCCTGCCAGGCATCGGAAAGTTTGCGCCAGGCCTTACATCCGGCGCGGGCGCTTTTTTCGCCGAACTCGGTCCGGGCAAGTTCTTTGACGGCGTCTCCGGGCGCGGGCTGGGGCGAGCGGGACATTATCCCGGCCAGCCGGGACATGGGCGATGCGTCACCTCCGGTAACCCAACAACCCATGTAGCCGTTGATTTTCAGGGCAGCCATTCTTTTCAGTTTTTCCGCCAGCAGGTACGGCACCGGCATGTAAGGGATGCAGAAGAATTCGTTGGAGGTGCTGATTTGAATCGTGGCCATCATCTTCATTCCCCTTTTTCGGGCGAGGGCGGCCTGTTTCTTGAACCGGGGTGAGGGGCCGATGTAGGAGTGGCTGTATTCGTCCACCGGATAGCGCTTGCGGTTAAGGTATATGTAACCGCCCCGGTCCAGGTCAGACATCAGGATAACATCCCGGGGCAAGAGGTTAATCAGTTTTTTTTGCGGGTCGGGTTCCAGAATATACCAGGACCAACTCCAGGCGATGGTATTTGCCTGGGGAGAAGCGCTTTTAATTCCGCGGTTGACCAGGGTAATGATTTCGGCTGCCACCTCTTCCGGCTTGCGTTGGGCGCACCTCGGGCAAATAAATTTTCTCCCGGCCCATTTTGCCATTTCCGAATCGGTAAATTTCGTCTGGGGCAGGGGAAAATGGGAATAACAGTGGGTGGGAACCTCGCTGGCGGTAATCAGGAAAGCACCGCCCAGGCCCGGCACCGCCTTAAAGAGATTATAAGAACTCTCCTCCAGATACTCTTTGACCGCCGGAGCGCTGGTGCAGAGGCTGATATAAGTTGCGTCAAACTCTTTGCTTAATCCGGAAAAGGTCATCGTTTGCCCCTTTAATTCCGGGTGGGTTTTCCAGAACGGGTCTTCCTGTCTTAAGCTGCGCGGCTCGTCGAAATATAAATAGACCTTAATCCCATACCGGCCCACTTTTTTCACTAAACGGTTCAGGCAGGAGATGTGATTCTTTTTAATCTTATTATCCGGGAAGAGCTTGGAAGGCACGCTCTCCCTTAAGACCAGGAGGAGCCAGATGGCGTTATAGCCGGACCGGCTGATCTTCTTAAGGTAATCGTCCGGGTAGGCCTCCAGGGTTTTTTCAATCTCTCTTTCGGAAGGGAAATCGCCCCAGGGAGAACGGATAATCCTGGGGTCAAAAATAAATTTATTTTCCATTAATTATTTTTTCCGGTTCGATGCCCAGGTCGACCATTAATAGTTCCCTTCCTTTTTTGTATAGTTCGTTCTCTTTGCCTTCCCGGGTCCATTCGGCGTTAGGGGTTCCGCATTTATCTTCCCAGACGGAAGGAAAAACTCCGTCCAGCGTACAGATTTCGTTGGTTGTTTTTATTCTTTCAAAAATAAGTTTATATAAATCTTTTGCTTTCACGCTTTGCCCGTATTTAAGGCCGAGCTTTTGAAGTACCCTTAAGTCCCGCAGTTGGCTGGTAAGGCCGCCGTGCCCCTTGGCCTGGATGCAGGCGTTTAAGCCCGGGTCTCTTCCGGGACAGGGCGCGCACATCATCCAGTCTGCGTCCGGAACCAGTTTAATCTTGAGGTCAGGGTTTTTAATAATATGCTGCATCATTTCCGGCAGGTTGTCATACGTAAACGGGGGTCTTATTCCCTCGGCGTATTGTTCTACGGCGCAGAGTAAAATATGGGGCCGGACGCTGATCTCTTCCGCCTCGTACATTGCGGCAATCGATTTTTTCTTTTCTTCCGCAAAATCCGTCTCTTTTCTTTCGTTCAAAACGGAACATTTTCCTTCTTTCAAAAGTTTATAAAAACCGGTATCGCCTGTGTTCCAATCCGGGCTTCCGGCAATAAAGTCCCGGAGCGCTTTTTCGTAGTATCCCTTTTTTGCTTTGGCGCACTGCCCGCATACCCCGGAAGAAGTCAGGATTTTATCAAATATCCGGAAAAGAATTATCCGGGCCGGCAGAATCGCCCCGGGCATAAGGTCAAGTTTATGTAAAATCTCCAGGTCCCTTGTCCGGTTAAATTCGCTTCCTTCCTCCGTGTCTTCTTCAATTCCCGGGTCCTGATAGGAGAAGACATCGCCGGCGTTGCAGGTAAGCATAATCGGCCGGGAAGAAAACTCCCTTATTTTTTCCAGTAATTCTTTTAATTTTTTATCTTTTGGTCCGTTGCAGCCGTTTTCCCCGAAAGAACAGATTAAACATAATAATTGATAAGGCCTTACCTTGAGTATCTCCATGAGCGCCTCTCTTTTTGTGGGTGTAAAATCACTCGCTTTCGTCCGGTATTTGCGGTTTTTCTTGAGCGGTACCTTCCCGGGGAATAGCCAGAATCTGGCCCTTTTTTATTTCGCTCTCTTCCGGCATCAGGTTTGCCTCCCGGATCTCTTCCGGAGTAAGACCATACTGCCGGGCGATGCTTTCCAGCGTTTCGCCTTCCTTGACCGTGTAGAAGATAAGTTCGCCTTCAATGATTGAGGTAGGTTCAATCAGGGGTGGTGTGTCCGGATAGGACTCGGAGCGAAGCCCTTTTTTGATTTTACGCGTCCTGATGAGCAACCGCTTTCCGGGTTGTACGATGGTGCTCTTCAGGCGGTTTAATTTGATGATGTTGTTGACCGTAGTATGGGTGCGGACGGCGATTTTAGAGAGGTTATCTCCTTTCCGGACCACGTAATAATCCTTGCGGAGGGTGTAATTTTTACTTCCGGCCGCGCTTTTTGTTTTTCCTTTCGGATTGATTTGAAGTTTTTGGCCGACGTAAATATGGCTGCTTTTTAATCCGTTCCAGGTCTTTAACCGGCTGACGCTCACCCGGTATTTACCGGCTATTTTACCGAGAGTGTCGCCATTTTTGACTCGATAGATTTCCGCCTGGGCGAGGCCGGCCCAGAAGATGACGGCCAACAAAAAGCCAACCTTGATTATTGTTTTAAACATAAACCTCAGATGTCATTCTGAACGAAGTGAAGAATCTCGTTTTTTGGAAGCGAGATCCTTCGTTTCACTCAGGATGACAAATTACGTTACGATTTTTCGTTGTGCTCAGGATGATAGACCTAAAATTAGGATGACACATGCGTTATTTGTCTTCTTTTGTTTTCTTTATTTCCTCTTGCAGGCGCTTCAGTTCTTCGTGAAGGTTGGAACATTCTTTAAAGAGAATGCGCAGGGGTTCGGCAAACGGGTCCGGTAATTTGCCGTGTTCCAGGTCAAAACCGATTTTGCGGTGTTCTTCCACGATGCGGCCGGGAATGCCCACTACGGTGGCGCCCGCCGGAACATCCTTGACTACTACCGAACCGGCGCCGACCATCGCGCCGTCGCCCAAAGTAATCGGACCCAGTATTTTTGCGCCGGTTCCGATCAGGACGTTATTGCCCAGGGTTGGATGGCGCTTCTTTTTTTTCAGGGAAACGCCGCCCAGGACAACGCCCTGATAGAGAAGGACATCATCCCCGATTTCGGTTGTTTCCCCGATTACCACGCCCATTCCGTGGTCGATAAAAAACCGCCGGCCGATCGTGGCGCCGGGATGAATTTCGATGCCGGTGAGAAACCGGTTAAAGTGGGAGATAAAACGCCCGAAAGTTCTGGAGCCGGTGCGCCAGAAGAAATGGGCGACGCGGTGCAGCCAGATGGCGTGGAGGCCCGGGTAGCAGAGCAGGACTTCAACGATGTTGCGGGCCGCCGGGTCCCGGCTGAAAACACCCCGTATATCCTCTCTGATTGTCCGAAACATGTGATTAATTAACAACATTTAATGCAAAATGCAAATTGTAAATTTCAAATTGCATATTTTACATTTTGCAATCTGCAATTTGCAATTACGGCATTAAGCCGTTTATTACTTCCTGTAATTTTTGCAGAAACCGGGCGCTGTAAGAACCGTCAATAACCCGGTGGTCGCAGGCCAGGGTAATTTCCAGAAGCGGTTTAACTATCGGGCTGCCGTTGACCGCAACCACACCGTCTTTAATGGCAGACACTCCCATAATCACCACTTGGGGCTGGTAGATTATCGGGTAGAAGGAATCGATGCCGTAAATGCCGAGATTAGAGACGGTGAAGGTACCGTCTTCAAGGTCTTCCCTGGGTATTTTATTGTCCCGGACCGCTGCGACCAGCCGTTTTCGTTCTGCCGTAATCTCCGGATAGGTTTTCCGGTTGATTGATTTCAGGATGGGCACAATCAGTCCTTCGGTTCGGGCAACCGCCAATCCCAGATTTATTTCCGGGCAGATGGTCAGTTCTTTGTTTTCGTAGGTAGCGTTCATCTCCGGAAATTCGGACAGGGTTTCCGCCACCGCCTTAATTAAAACGTCGGTATAGGTAATGTCCGGGTCCTGCTCTTTGAGTTTCGTCCGGACCGCTTTCAGGTTGGTTACGTCCATTACCTTGCGCAGGTAGTAATGGGGAATTTCCGCCTTGCTCTTGCTTAGCCGGTCCGCGATAATCTGGCGCAGAGGTGACAGGCGCTCTTTTTTGGTTCCCGGCGGTTCCGGTTTTGTTTCTTTCTTTCCCGGCGCAGCCGCCAGCACGTCTTCTTCGGTAATTCGGCCGTTGGGTCCGGTTCCCCTGATTGAGTCCAGGGCAAGCCCCATCTCCCGGGCGCGTTTTTTGGCCGCGAAGCGATAATTTGACCGGAGGGTTTGGGGGTGGTGATGTAGGGGTCGGATTCATCCGACCCGCGGGCTCGATGAATCGAGCCCCTACTTTCTTCTGATGTGGGAGGCGGAGCCGGGGCAGTTACTGCCGGAAGCGGTTCGTCCATGGAATCGCTCAGGTAGCCGACCACCGTAATGACCGGCACGGCCTTATCGCTGGCCAAAACCAGGATTTTACGCAGGAACCCGGAATGCATCGATTCTACTTCGAAGTTGGTCTTGTCGCTCATTACCTCAAAAATGGCTTCACCCTTCTCTATTTTTTGGCCTTCCTCTTTGAACCATTTCGACAGGTAACCCTCTTCCATCGTTTCGCCCAGTTTGGGCATGATTATTTCCCGGACCATAAATTTACCTCGTTGTTAATGTCATTCCCGCGGATAGTAAGCGGGAATCAAAAACATTTCATAGGATTAGATTCCCGATCTGAGCATTCGGGAATGACAGCGTTTTGATGCGATGATGACAATTATGAAACTAAAGTTTTTATTTCCCGATAGATGCGTTCTGCGTCGGGAATAGCCAGTTTTTCCAGGACCGCGCTCTTGGGCATCGGTACGTCCGCGCCTGCGATGCGCAGGACCGGCGCGTCGAGATAATCAAAGCAGTTTTCAATAATCTGCATTCCGATTTCTGCTCCGGTGCCTCCGGTTTTGGTGCCCTCTTCCACAATAATTGCCCGGTGGGTTTTCCGGACTGATTCTGAAATCGTTTCCATATCCAGGGGCAGAAGTGTGCGCGGGTCGATTACTTCAACTTCAATTCCTTCTTCCGCCAGCCGTTTGGCTGCCTCAAGGGCGAAATAAAGCATCCGGGAATAGGCGATTACGGTTGCATCCTTTCCGGGTCGTTTTACCTCGGCTTTGCCAATGGGCAACAGGTATTCGCCTTCCGGCACCGGACCCTTAACGTTATAAAGCATTTTATGTTCAATAAAGAGAATTGGATTATCCTCCCGGATTGCGGATTTGAGCAGCCCCTTGGCGTCGGCCGGCGTTGCCGGCATGACGACCTTTAAGCCCGGAACATGCAGGAACCATGATTCCAAGCTCTGAGAATGGTGCGCGCCCAGAGTCCGGCCGGCGCCGCCCTCGGTCCGGATGACAAGCGGAACCGTGGTTTTGCCGCCGAACATGTAGCGGATTTTAGCAACCTGGTTGCCGATCTGTTCCAGGCAGATACCCATAAAGTCTATGTACATAATCTCCACGACCGGACGCATGCCGGTAATGGCCGCGCCCAGCCCAGCGCCGATAATGGCGGCTTCCGAAATGGCGGTATCGCGCACCCGTTCCTCGCCGAACTTCTGCATCAGGTTGAGCGTTACACCGTAAGCGCCTCCGTAAACAGCGATGTCTTCGCCCATCAGGAAAACGCGCTGGTCTCTTTCCATCTCTTCGCTCAACGCTTCGTTCAGTGCTTGCCGGTAGGTAATTTCACGCATCAGTTTGCTCCATTACCCCTCACTATGCCTCTTCCCTCCGGGAAAAGGATTTAAGATGAGGGGGATTCAAAATAAACGTCTTTGTATAATTCTTCCGGTTTCGGGTCCGGGCTCTTGATGGCAAAATCAATGGCCGCTTCCAGTTCCGCGGTTACTTCTTTCTCCAGGTCCGTCACCTCTTTTTCGGTCAAGATATTTTGTTCCTGCATCTTTCGGCCAAACGTTATGATGCAGTCGCGGTCGCGCCAGGACTTTTCTTCTTCCTTGGTCCGGTAGACGCGCGGGTCGCTGCGGGAATGTCCGTAATAGCGGTAAGTATCGCAGACAATAAGGGCCGGGCCTTCGCCTGTCCGGGCCTTTGCCGCGTACTTTGTCACCATATCTTTTACCGCCAGAACGTCCATGCCGTTGCAGCATTCCGCCGGCATATTATATGGCACCGCTTTTTTGGTCAAATCTTTTATCGCGCAGGCGCGTTCGACGGAAACAGACATTCCGTAGAGGTTATTTTCACAGATAAAGACAACCGGCAGTTTCCATTTGCCGGCCATATTCAGCGATTCGTGAAAGAGGCCGGTGTTGGTTGCGCCGTCTCCGAAGAAGCAGAGGACAATCTGGTCGGTGCCGCGCAATTGGATGGAAAGTCCGGCGCCGGCCGCGATTCCGATGCTGCCGCCCACGATGCCGTTGGCGCCCAGGTTTCCTTTTGAAACGTCGGCCAGATGCAGGGAACCGCCCTTGCCTTTGCAGACGCCGGTTTCTTTGCCCAGAATTTCCGCCATTAATTCCGGCAGGGAGCCGCCTTTGGCGATGGCATGTCCGTGTCCGCGGTGCGTGCTGGTGATATAGTCGTCCGGGCGGATGGCGGCCATCGCTCCGACGGCGCAGGCCTCCTCGCCGGCGTAAAGATGTGAGCCGCCCTCGGCAATATTACGCGCCATCAAGTCCATAATGGCGTCTTCAAATTGCCGGATTTGCATCATCTGTTTCAGCAGGTGCTTCGCCTCTTTTTTGTCTATCCTGTTCATAGTTTTATGGTTTTACGATGACCTTCAAACCCCGGCAGCTTTCCGCGGCTGTCAGCGCTTCTTTAATCTCTGCCAGCGGGAAAACGCTGGTTATATAATTCTTGCCTTTGATTGTGCCGGACGCCAGGATTTTCAGCGCTATTTTATTGTGGCGGGGCGCGGAACCGTGCGTGCCGACCACTTTCAATTCACCGTAATGGATGAGGTTGGTGTCCAGGTTGACGGTGGGCTGGGTCTTGGGCAGTCCGCCGAAGAAATTAACCGAACCGCGTTTGGCGGCCATTTCCAGCGCCTGGGTTTGCGCCTGGCCGGAACCGGCGGCTACGATTACGTGGTCAACCAATCGGCCCCCGTTTATTTTTTTGATGCTTTCGCTTAAATTTTCTTTGGTCGGATTAACGAACCGGTCCGCGCCGGTAAACTCAGCCAGTTTCAGCCGTTCATCGTCTACGTCGGAGATGATGACGGGGGAAGCGCCGTTGACCCGGGCTATTTGGGCGTGGATGCAGCCCATCGGACCGGCGCCGATTATCAGGACCGAATCTCCGAGCCCGACTCCGCTTATTTCCTGCCCGTTGATGCAGCAGGCGACCGGTTCGGCCAAGGCCGCTTCTTCGTAAGCAAGCCCCGAAGGAATTTTATTAACGCAGTCGTTTGCCAGAACCCGATTCGGTATCAGGATGTATTCGGCGAATCCGCCGTCGTAATGGTAACCGATTGCCTTCAGGTTATCGCACATTGCCTGGATACCCAGCCGGCAGCAGTAGCATTCGCCGCAGGGAATGGCCGCCGCCACCTGAATCCGGTCGTCGAGGGAAAAACCGGAAACGCCTTCCCCAATCTCTTTTACTTCTCCGGAGAGTTCGTGTCCGGTAATCCGGGGGAATTTAATGAGCCGGTGCCCGTAATGGTAAATCTTGACGTCGGTTCCGCAGACGGCGCAGGCCTTAACCTGAAGCAATAATTCGCCCGGGCCGGCTTTCGGTGTTGGAAATTCGCCGTAAATCAGGTCTTCAATCCCCCGGAGCAGCGCTGCTTTCATAATGGTTGTTTAGGGGCGTGCGAACCTACCCCGTCGTTTTGTCATCCTGAGCAGATGTTGCGAAGGATCTCTCTTTAAGGATGAGATTCTTCGCTACCGCTCAGAATGACAACTTAATGCGCCGTATTCTTCCAGAATTGCGTGGTAAATTGGTTCTGCCGGTTTAATCTTACAGATTTCTTGGAGGACGTAACCGGCGCCTTTTTCGGAAATCATTTTTGCCAGATTAACCGCCTCTTCATCTTCTTTATAATTATAACACAGGGCTGTCGCAATCGTAAAAATTATGTTTTCGGGCTCAATTCCAAAATCGAGGCAGAGGCGGGCTGCTCCGACCAGCCGGTCCCGCGGTCCCAGTTTTCGCAGGGGTTGACGGCCGACCCGGTAGACGGTATCGCCCAGTGATTTGTTGGCGAACCGGCGTATCAGGTCAGCGCTGTAATCGCCCAGCTCTTTTTTTGAGAAATGGTGTTTTTTTATTAAAGCGCTTCCGGCTTCTTTCAGCGTTCCTTCCAGAATTTTGCGGACTTCCGGACGGGCGACCGCCTCCCAAATATAAGAACATTTTTTCAGATAACCGAAATAGGCGCAAACCACGTGAACCAGGTTATGGACGTAGAGTTTCAGTTCTTCGTATGCCTGAATATTTTCCACCGGCAGGAATCCGTTAATCTTTGGAATTGTTCCCCGGAAGCCGTGTTTGGCAACCGGCAGGATTTTATAGGGTTCCACCAGGACCAGGAGCGGTTCCCGGCCCTTTATTTCCGGCGGCACCGGAGGCACCATCCGGCTGACTACCGTCTCCACCATCCCGATTTTTTCATCCAGGTAGTTGTGTAGTTCCGGCGGAAGGTTCTGCTTGATTTCTGCTTTAAGGGTTTGGCCGGCCGAGAGCAGATTTTCGCAAATGATGATGTTAAGGGGCCGGGAATTTTTCGCTGCTGCCCGCCGGGCGATTCCTTTTGCCAAAAGCGGGGCAATCTTCGGGATATTTCCGACGCCGACCGCGGTTGCGGCCAGGTCGGCTTCCGTTAGTTCTTCGGCGACCGCGTCCGTGTTGCCGGCGCAAACCGCCCGCACGTTTCTGATTTCGAACTTTTCTTTTTCTTTGTCTGAGACGACCCAGAGCGGGTAAACTTTATTTTTATTCAGCAGTTCTACGACTGCGGGCATCGCTTCCACAAATACGGTTTCGTATCCGGATTCAAAGAATAATTGTCCCAGGAAACCCCGGCCGATATTCCCAGCGCCGAATACTACCGCTTTTTTCATCTGCACCCGTCATTCCAAAAAAGATATTTGTTCTTTTACCCTGGCCTGTTTTTCCAATAACTGTTCCTGCCGGGCTTCTTCCCGGCCTATTATTTCCTGGGGCGCTTTATTCCGGAATTGAGAATCGGCCAGCCGGGAGGCAATTTTAGCCAGTTCTCCTTCCAATCCGGTCAGTTCCTTTTCTAATTTCTGTTTTTCCCGGACGGTATCGAAAAGTCCGGTCAGGGGTAAAAATACTTCCCCGGCGGAAAGCAGGCGGGCGGCTTCCATCTTCTGGCGCTGGTGGGTTGAGACAACCTGAAAATCGGACAGTCCGGCTAATCGCACCAGGTAATTCCGTCCGGAATCAAAAACAGTTATTTTCTCTTCAGGGATTCGCAACAGCGCTTGTATCGGTTGGCCCGCCGGAATTCCAAATTCCCGTTTCAAATCCCGGATGGCGGTGATTGTTTCCTGGAGCAGGTTGAATTGCAGGTTCAATTCCGGATGGTGATGGCCTTGTTTGGCCTTGGGCCAGGCAGAGAGGGAAAGGGACTTCGCTTCATCCGAAATCAGGCCCTCTTCCTTCAAACGGCTCCAGATCTCTTCGGTAATAAAAGGCATGAACGGGTGCAGCAGGCGTAAAAATTGTTCCAGCACAAAGACGGCGCAGGCAAGGGAGTTTTTGTTTTTCTTTTCCTGACCGTCTATCTTGACCATCTCCAGATACCAGTCGCAGTAGGTATGCCAAAAGAACTGGTAAAGCCGGGCCGCCGCTTCATTTAAACGGAGCGCTTTAAGGTTTTTATCAACTGAGCGCCGGCACGTTTCCAGTTCGGAAAGTATCCACCGTTGACTATAACTTAATTCCTCTCCCCAGCGGGGAGAGGTTAGGTGAGGGGGTATCCCTTCTTCTTGCGCCCGCCCGATTACCAGGCGGCTGGCATTCCAGATTTTGTTGGCAAAGTTCCGGCCCAGCGTAAAACTCTTCCGTCCGATGAATAGGTCCTGTCCCTGGCTGGCGAAGGAAATCAAACTGAAACGGAGAGAATCCGCGCCAACCTCATCAATTATTTCCAGCGGGTTAATGACGTTTCCGTAGGATTTGCTCATCTTCCGGCCGGTTTCATCCCGCACCGTACCGTGTATGTAAACCTGATTAAAAGGCAATTTTCCGGTAAATTCAAGGCCGGACATTGCCATTCGGGCGACCCAGAAGAAGATTATTTCCGGGGCGGTGACCAGGATATTGGTCGGGTAAAAAGCCGAGAGGTCCTTTGTTTTTTCCGGCCAGCCTAAAACGGAAAAAGGCCACAACCAGGAGGAGAACCAGGTATCCAGCACGTCCGGGTCCTGTACCAGATTGGCAGACCCGCAGTTCGGGCACTTTTCCGGTTTCGTTTTAGAAACAATTGTTCCCTTTTCGTTTGTGTAGGGGAGGGGCTGTGTCCCCTCCCGCGGGCTGAGATTTACTAAGTCCGCCTCAGGCGGGCGGGGATGTAACCCCGCCCCTACATTTTCAGCTAAACATTCTTGGCAGTAATAGACCGGTAACCGGTGCCCCCACCAGATTTGGCGGCTGATGCACCAGTCCTCAATATTTTCCAGCCACATCCGGTAAACCTTCTGCCATCGGCCGGGATAGAATTTAGGTTTATTTTTTTTGGCCAGGGCCAGGGCCGGAGCGGCCAGGGGTTTCATCCGGACAAACCATTGCCGGGAAAGGTGCGGTTCCACAATGGTCTCGCAGCGGTAACAGCGTCCGACGCTGTGCTGGTAATCTTCAACCTTAACCATCAGGCCGTTTTCCTGGAGTAAAGCCACGGTCTCTTTTCGGGCCGCAAACCTTTCTTTTCCGGCCAGCGGACCGGCTTCCCGGGTAAGGATTCCCTTTTCGTCGATAACGGTAATGCCGGGCAGGTTTAAATCACGGGCCATCTTAAAGTCGTTGGGGTCATGGTGCGGGGTAATTTTAACCGCTCCGGTGCCGAATCCTTTTTCCACCATCGGGTGCCCGACGATTGGAATTAAGCGGTTCAGAATCGGCAGGAAAACATTTTTTCCGACCAGTTTTTTGTACCGGCTGTCTTTCGGGTTAACCGCGACGGCAGTATCTCCGAAAAGTGTTTCCGGACGGGTGGTGGCCACGATTACGCCCTCGGTTCCACCTTCGCCCGGGTAGCGGATATAATAGAGATGGCTTGTCTCTGTCTTATGGTCCACTTCCTCGTTAGCCAGGGCGGTGGTACACCGGGGGCACCAGTTCACGATGTAGTTGCCCCGGTAGATAAGTTTCTTCCGGTAAAGGGAGACGAAAGCTTCGATGACCGCGGCGCTTAAACCCTCATCCATCGTAAAGCGTTCCCTTTGCCAGTCGCAG
>JAPLMK010000024.1 GCA_026387085.1 Candidatus Omnitrophota bacterium | reverse complement strand
GTACCGGATGGCTATCGGTTCGTAATCTTTGTCCAGCAAGTCCCGCAGAGTAAAAAAGTTTCCTTTACTCTTAGCCATCTTCTCGTTGTTTACCAGAAGGTAAGCGCAGTGCAGAAAGTAGCAAGCGAATGGCTTGCCGTTGGCCGCCTCACTCTGCGCAATTTCATTTTCGTGATGGGGAAAGATATTGTCAACTCCGCCGGTATGGATATCAAACGTTTCGCCGAGATACTTCATGCTCATCGCCGAGCATTCTATGTGCCATCCGGGACGGCCCGGGCCAATTTCAGTATCATAAGACGGCTCGCCGGGTTTACTTTTTTTCCAGAGAGCAAAATCACGGACGTCCTCTTTTCCGTACTCGTCACCTTCAACCCGCGCGCCTTTCTTTAACGCCGAAAGATCTACGCCGGACAGTTTGCCATAATCCGGAAAACGTTCGATAGAAAAATAGACAGAACCGTCCTTCTGGTATGTATATCCTTTTGCGCTCAGTTTCTTGATAATAGCAACCATTTCCGGTATGTGCTCGGTAGCCCGGGGATATACAGTAGCCGGCCTGATTCTCAGGATGTCCCGGTCCTCAAAAAATGCCTTTTCATAACGCCGCGTATAATCGGTCAATGATACGCCGTTCTCAATACTGCCCTTAATGGTTTTGTCGTCAATATCAGTGATGTTCATAATATGATTGACGGCATACCCGCAATATTCCAGGTGGCGCCTTAAAATATCCTCAAAGATATAGGCGCGCAAGTTGCCAATATGGGCAAAGTTATAAACAGTCGGACCGCAAGTATAGAGCCCGACCCGGTCCGGCGCAAGAGGCAGAAAATCCTCTTTTTTTCGTTTTAAAGTATTCCAGAATTGTAATGGCATTTTATTATTATCACTCTGAAATATTTTGCTGTGCCGTTTGCAGGCGGCGGAGTGTCTTTTTTTGACCCAACAATGATAGTGTTTCAAAAAGACCGGGTCCCACCGTTTGGCCGGTTACGGCTACCCGCAACGGATGAAAAACCGCGCTTGTCTTCAGATTTTGATTGACGCAATAATCGCGAATGACTTTCTCCAGGTTAGCGGTAGAAAAATCAGCTTCCTTTTCCAATAGTTGACTTAAGTCAGCCAGAATTTTATTCACTCCTTCTTTCTGTAATGTTTTCGCTTTTGCCTGAGCATCATACTCAACTTCATCTTTCAGAAATATCCCGGCTGTTTCCGGCAAATCAGAAAATTTCTTAATACGCTCGCCCAGCACGGTAATAACCCGGGCAAGGTACTCCCTTTCTTCCGGAAGAATCGTTTCGGAAACCAGGCCGGCCTCCCGCAGAAAAGGCAAGCTTAAATCAACCAGCCGGCTTAAATCCGCCTTCTGGAAATACAGTCCGTTCATCCAGGTTAATTTGGCCATATCAAAGATGGCTGCTCCCTCTTTGCATCTTCCCAGGCTGAATTCCTGCATCAATTCGGCCGGAGTGAATATTTCTTTATCATCGGTAGTTCCCCAACCCAGCAGCGCCAGGTAGTTGAAGATCGCTTCCGGCAGATACCCCTGGCTTCTCAGTTCACGCAGGGAAGTGGCCCCGTGCCTTTTAGAAAGGCGGCTGCCATCCGGGCCAAGGGTCATGGCCATGTGGGCAAAAAAAGGCGGTATTTTACCGAATGCCTCAAAAAGAAGAATGTGCCGGGGCGTATTGGAGATGTGGTCTTCACCGCGAAATACGTGCGTTATTTCCATGGCGATATCATCCAGGACCACCGCAAAGTGAAATGCCGCTTTACCGTCTGATTTCATGATTATTAAATCACCCATCAAAGCGGTGTCAAAAGTAATTTCCCCGCGGATCAGGTCATTGAAGGTGACTTTCCTCTCCGGCAACCGGAACCGGACAACCGGTTTCCGGCCTTCTTTTTCAAAAGCAGCACGCTCTTGGGCGGTAAGCGAGCGGCAGCGATTGTCATAGCGCGGGCTCTCCTTCCGTTGCATCTGAGCCTGGCGCATCGCCTCCAATTCTTCCGGCGCGCAGTAACAAAGGTAGGCCTTTTCCTCTTTGAGCAGACGCTGGGCGGCTTCTTGATATATTTCAAGACGTTCCGATTGCCGGTAGGGACCGAACGGACCGCCGACATCCGGACCTTCGTCCCAATTCAAACCCAGCCAAGCCAGGTCCTCTAAAATTATTTTTTCATATTCCGGCTTGCTTCTTTCCGTATCAGTGTCCTCAATCCGCAAAACAAAAGAACCGTTATCTTTGCGCGCCAGAAGATAATTAAAGAGCGCTGTTCTGGCGTTTCCGATGTGCAGGTATCCGGTTGGACTTGGCGCAAACCTTACTCTCATTTTGACCTCGTATGTTGCGAAAGAACAACAACGGCTAATGAAGAAATTGCCTGACCTTTTCCGATTTCAGCCAGACCTTCGTTGGTCTTGAATTTAACGCCGACCATTTCCACGCCTATCTTTAAAGCGCCGGCTATCCCGGCCTGTATCTCATCCCGAAAAGGGGAGAGGAGGGGGTGCTGACAAACTAAAATGCTATCTACCTGCCTAACCTTCATTTTTTTCCGACCGGCTATCTTCCTGGTTTCTTCCAATATTTTCAGTCCGGAAACCCCTTTCCATTTAGAATCGTTGTCCGGAAAATGGGTTCCGATATCCCCGAAAGCCATCGCGCCCAATATAGCGTCGGCAATGGCATGACAAAGCACGTCTCCGTCACTATGGCCCAGCAACCCTTTGGCAAACGGAATCTTTACCCCGGCAATAACCAGCGGCCGGCCTTTAACCAGGCGATGAATATCAGAACCGATTCCTATTCTCATGGTTTAAAAAGTTTCGAACCTTTTTTTATCACTTCAAAATAACCGGACAGATCTTCGGCTACTTTACGCGAATCAACCATTAAATTCGCTTCCCAGTTATCGCTAAGGGAGCGGTAAGCCCAGTTAGTGCTCCCCAGAAGAACCCGGCGCCGGTCCACCACTAAAAACTTAGCGTGCAATGTTTTTTTCGGATTATCCAGATAAACTTTTACTCCGCCGTTAACCAATTTATAAGCGACCTTTAAATTATCCAGGGCGTTATCCTGATTATAACCTTTTGACTGTTCCAGGCATACTTCAACATTGATGCCTTTTTGAGCAGCCCGAACTAACCCGTCAATTAAAAGATTAGAAGGGCTCTCAGGATATTCCGGATAATAACGAATTTCAAAAATAGCAAAATAAATCGATTCTTTCGCCTCTTCGATCGCCTTCAAGGCCTCCGGGTAATACTGCTTGTCCAGAATTACCTGAACGGCAACCGGTTCGGCTTGAAGCCTGCCCGGATTTAAGGCAAGCGCGAACAAAAACAGCGCGGCGAAAATTTTTCTCATTGATATTGACTAATCACTTTCGGCAAGTCAATCTTTCCCTCGTAAAACGCTTTGCCGACGATAATTCCCTTAAGATTAGGCGCATTTAATTGCACGAGCCGGGCAATATCTTCCGCACCGCCAATGCCGCCGGCCGCAATTAAGGAAATTTCCGGCACGGCCCGCGCCAATTGTCGCGTTCCCGCCACATCCGGCCCCAGCAGGGTGCCGTCCTGTTCGATTGAGGTTAAAACCATCTGGCGAAAACCCAACTCCTGGAAATTTCGGGCCATCTCCTCGGGGCTGGGCGGCACGGTTAACTCCCAGCCGCTTATTGCCACGGCGCCTTTTTTATAATCCAGGCCGATAATTACTTTCTCCATAAGTCCGGCGCGCGCTATGTCCTGAATAAGGCTGGAATAGGGCAGGTCCACTTCTACGATAAAATCACCCGGTGATTTAGGATAGTTAATCTTAAGTCGTTGCTCGTTAATCTTGATCGCGTCCAGCATCGCGGCGGTTCCCAGAATAACATAATCAACTCCCCATCCCAGAAGGCGTTGTATCTCATCGATCGTGCGGATACCGCCACCTACTTCCACCTGAACACCGCACTCTTTTTTCGCTTCTAACAGATCCAGTAGAATCGGATCTTCGGCCAAAGGCCGCAGACCTTCCCGGGCCGCGCCTAAGAAAACAATGTGAATACGCTGTGCCCCGGCTTCGGCATATTTGCGGAGTGTTTCCCGGGGTGAGAGCCCGTAATCGGTTACTTGTTGATAATTACCCTGCGTCAGGCGCACGAGCCGTTTTTCTAAAATATCAATTGCCGGAATAATCAACATAAATTCAAATCCTCCACTATTAATTCTATTTCCGGATATACGACCGGTTTTAAGAGTTTAACCGAAGGAAAACGGACACTGTCTTTTTCAGTGATAACTAAAAAATCAGCCGTTTCCAAATTAATTTTTCTCAGTTCTGCCTCCGTGTAAAAATGATGGTCGGCGAAAAGAGTAACCCCGACCACCAAAACCCCTGTTTTTTCCATCTTTTTAATAAAACTCTGCGGCTCGCCGATTGCGGCGCAGAGCCATACTTTTTTTCCGGTCATACCTTCCAGAGGTATTGATTCTCCGGATAAGGAACAGAACCTCCGGTACCGATACCAGCTTTTAACCACCGCTGCCGTCGGGTTAAACCGAAATATTTCCTGCTGAAAACTATCCACCTCTTTCGCGCTGACCAGGTCGGTCTGATTAAGCCAGATAATGTTGGCCCGGCGAATATTGACCAATGGTTCCCGCAAAGGACCGGCCGGCAAGAGGCGACCGTTTCCGATGCGACTCAAACAATTAAAAACCAAAATATCGTAATCGCGGTGCAGGCGCAGGGCGTGGAACGCATCGTCTAAAATAATAACTTCGGCACCAAACTTCTCGCAGGCCAGTCGAGCCTGAATCTCGCGGCGCCGACCCGAGAGAACCGGAATGCCGGCCGAGCTTCGCCGAGGCGAGCCGTCGCCAGGGGCTGCGCCGAACTCTGGTGAGGTCAGATTCCGCGCCAGAAGATAAGCTTCGTCTCCGGCCTGCTTTACGTCGGTTAAAATATTTTCCCCGTCGGAAATAATCAGGCCCGCGCGGCTGCCGCTGACACCATGACTGATAACTGCTACCCGCTTTCCTTTTTCGTAAAAATAGTTAGCCAGATATTGGGTGACGGTGGTCTTTCCGGTTCCGCCGGTGGTAATATTGCCCACGCTGACCACCAGGGCCGGAACCCGAACTTTGCCCAATAAACCTTTTTGATAAAGAAACCGCCGGCCTTCCGAAAACAAATAGTATAGGGGCGTTAAAAAAGTTAGCATCACTAATTATCCCGACGCTGATTACCGCAGATACGGATACGGATCAAAAAATACCAAAATTACCACAGAAACACGGAACCAGGGAAGCACGGAAAAGTGCAACTTCGATTTCTTTTTTCTTAACTTTAAATAATTCTTATTCCGTGTCTCCGTTCTTCCGTGGTATTCTTTTGAGCGTTATTCGGTAGCTTCTCGCGACCGGAATCATTTAAAAAGCCTTGCCTGCTTCACGGATGATTCCGGCATTATTTCAACCTTGCCGAATTCGCCGTCGTAACCGGGTTCAACCTTAACTCTGCCCCGGCGCACCGAAATGATGGCCGCCGCAATCTCCGGTTCTGCTTTACGCTCAATTTCCGATTCCGGCAACGAGAGCAAAATTTCAAATTCCGGAGCCAAATCTTGAATCAATGTCTGATATTTTTCCTTAACCACCGGGCTATCCACCGGTCTCTTTAAAACAAAGGCAATAATCTGGTCAAGGGGCACCATCCGCTGAAAAGGAATGCTGTTTTTCGGAATAGTGCCTTCCGGCCGGTCCGCCAAATCACAGACCCGGTGCAACACGCCTACGGTGATTTTCCGGCCGCAAACCGGGCAGAGGTTTTTACGGGCAATTGCTTTCTCCGGCGAAAGCGAAGATTTACAGGAACGATGCCCATCGTAATGATATTTTCCCTCTTCCGGAAAATACTCTACGGTGCCCAAAAATTTCTTCCGGTCTTTTTTTTTCAGAACATTAAAAAGTTCACAATAATCAAGCGCTTCACGGAAAACGTTTACCTCCCGGCCGATTTTAGCCGGTGAATGGGCGTCAGAATTTGATATCAGGGAATAGCCATCCAAACACGAAAGCCGCCAATTCATCGCCGGGTCGCTGGAAAGGCCGGTCTCCAGGGCAAATATTTCCGCCCTTCTTTTGGGAAAACAATCTTCAATCCGGTCAAAACCGCTCTTGGAGCCAAAGAGCGAAAAGTGAGGGGTCCAAATGTGGGCCGGGACCACAAAACCGAATTCGGCGGCATCCTTTACCAGACCGACTAAATCATCAGCCGAAAGCTGCAACATTGGACGCCCATCGGAAGCGAGGTTACCGTAGAGAGCAAGTTTTAACGAAAGCCGCTCAACCGATTCCAAGTTCGGTAGAAAAACAACGTTGTGTATTCGCTTGATGGAATTATGGCTCGGAAAAATGTTACAGACCTCAACCGTCAGAATAAACCGGAGCCCCCGGTAAGCATAAATCCCTTCGGCGACCGGTTGCAACTTTTTTTTCAGTTCCTGAAACCAAACCGGATGGGTGAAATCACCGGTTCCGATCAACGATATTCCTTTTGCCCGGGCCGCCTGGACTAAATGTTCCAGGTCCATCTCCGGACTGGTAGCGCGGGAATATTTAGAATGAATATGAAAATCAGCGATGAAAGACATGCCTTAACTCGTCGTAAAGGGCATCCAGGGAATCCGGCAAGGATTTGATGCCGCTGACCGCCGGCATAAAATTAGTGTCTCCAATCCAGCGGGGAACAATATGTACATGAAGATGTCCGGCAATTCCGGCGCCGGCTGCCTTGCCCATATTAAGACCGATATTCAAACCTTCCGGTTTCAGCGCTTTTTTCAATCCCTCGTTTGCTCTTTTAATCAGGGAAAAGAGTTCCCGGGCTTCTTCCGGCTTCAAGAGCGAAATATCTTTCAGATGCCGGTTGGGAACAACCATCAGGTGTCCGTTGTTATAGGGAAACCGGTTTAAAATTATAAATGATTTCGTACCGCGGAAAACGATCAGGTTCTTACGGTCATCCTTTTCCCGTATCAGCCGGCAAAAGAGGCACCTCTTATCCTTGTTGGGTTGAATTACATAGCCCTTGCGCCAGGGAGCCCACAGCACATCTTTTTCTTTAGGAACCATTAGGATATAATACAACAAATCCGGAGAAAACGCAAAGATAATTTTCTTGACTTTTTCAACGGAAAATAGTATATTTAAAGAGAGAATGCGGGGTTAGTTTAGTGGTAAAACTACAGCCTTCCAAGCTGTTAATGAGGGTTCGATTCCCTCACCCCGCTCTTGCGGCGTTTACTCTTACGAGGAATCGAAAGGAGCGTAGTCAGGCGTTGCGACTGATTAAGGAGCAATGCCAGCGGGTGGCCTAGTCGAGACGCAGTGAAGTCGAGACAGCCGAATCCTC
>JAPLMK010000067.1 GCA_026387085.1 Candidatus Omnitrophota bacterium | reverse complement strand
TGGTCGATGCGCTGTTGAAGAAAGAATTAAGGTGATACAACCGTTACAGCTTTGTCATGGCAAACGCGATCAAGGTTATCGTTTTAAATGACGGCAACCGCGGTAATTTTAATCAGGCAATCGGAATTGCGGAAAGGTTGCCCGGGGCAGAAATAGAGCAGATTGCGGTTCCGCCCCCCTCTTTTCTTTGCCGCGCTATACTGATTCTGAGCGCAAACCTGAGCGGGGTGATGCCGCTTTTCAAGATTCGTTTCATACTCCGGCGCTTTGCCCGCATTATCCCCCCCTTTTTTTCTTCCGGACCCACGGTCATAATCTCCGCCGGTTCAAAATTGGCCCCAATCAATATTCTTTTAAGCCGCTGTCTTTCAACGAAAAGCGTTCATGTTCTTTACCCGGATTTTATCCGGCTGAAACTTTTTAATTTGCTGGTAACGTTGGAACCGGATTTGTGGCGGCATCCCTGGATGGCCGGCGCGCAAAACCTGATCTTTATCAAAGGCGCCCCCAACCGGATATTGCCCTCTTGTTTTCAACCCTCTCCCCATCGGGGAGAGGAGAAGGTGAGGGGGATAATAAATATTGCAGTTTTAATCGGCGGCGACGACAAGAACTATCGGATTTCCGAAGGGTGGGCCGAAGAACTCTCCCGGCGCCTGATTGAAATTTCCGAAAAACTGCCCGCCAAAATTTACCTGACGACCAGTCGCCGGACTAACCGTACAACGGAAGATATTTTCCGAAAATGGTTAGGGGGCGAGCCGGCGCGGTTTAACCTTATTCTCTACGGGCAGGATTTTGCGAACCCGGTGTCGGAATTTCTGGCCGTCGCCGATTTGGTAATTACGACCGAAGACAGTATCAATATGGTCTCCGAGTCAGCCAGTTCCGGAAAACCGACCGTGGTGCTGAAAGTGGAACGGAAAAACAAAAAATTCCTGGTTTTTGACCGGGCGTTCGAAAACCTTGCCGCGGAGAACTATATCCGGCTCTGGTCATTGGAAGACATTATTCCGTCCAATGTGAACGAAGCCATTTGTAATCCGAAACGGAAGGTTTTAGCGGAGACGGAAAAGGTAGCCGCAAAAGTGATGGAATTATTGGGACAAAATTTTTGTCATTCCCGCATGTTTTAAGCGGGAATCCACGTTTTGAAGTTTTAGATTCCTGCTCACTATCCGCCTTCGCGCAAGGTTTACCTCGCCACAGCTTTAGCGTAGGCGGGCTACGGCGCGACACGGTCCGCAGTAATGACAACGTTCATTTGGCGGTTATGACTGCGGTATTATCCAGGTAGGGCCTTAATACTTCCGGCACAACAATTGTACCGTCCTTCTGCTGGTAAGTTTCTAAAATACAGGCAACGGTCCGCGCCAGGGCGACGCCGGAACCGTTGAGGGTATGCGCGAAACGGACTTCGCCTTTTTTATCCCGGTAGCGGATATTGCCGCGCCGCGCCTGAAAATCTTCAAAATTACTGCAGGAGGAAACCTCCAGGTACCGGTTTTGCGCCGGAGCCCATGCTTCAATGTCGTAGCACTTGGCTCCGGAAAACGACAACTCTCCGGTACAGAGCAACATCACGCGGTAGTGCAAACCCAGGGCTTGCAAAACGCCTTCTGCATCCGCTAATAGTTTTTCCAATTCCGCGTATGAATCCTCCGCCCGGCAGAATTTGACCATCTCCACCTTATCGAACTGGTGCACGCGCAGTAGCCCTTTGGTGTCTTTGCCGTAAGCGCCTGCCTCCAGACGGAAACAGGGTGTATAAGCGGTATAGTAAACCGGCAGGTCTGTTTCGCGGAAAAGTTCGTCCTGATGGATGTTGGTTACCGGAACTTCCGCGGTAGGGATGAGGAACAGGTCCTCGCTCTCCACCCGGTACATATCTTTTTCCAGTTTCGGTAACTGGCCGGTATTGTACATGCTGCGGCGGTTGACTAAGAAGGGAGGCGATACTTCCTGATAACCCTCTTTGCGGTGCCGGTCAAGCATAAAATTTATCAGCGCCCTTTCGAGCCGGGCTCCCCAGCCGGTATAGAGCACGAAGAAACTGCCCGACATCCGTCCGGCCGCCTTAAAATTAATCAGGCCCAACTTTTCGGCCAGTTCGTGGTGGGGCAGCAGCGGAAAACCGGGAACAATTTTTTCACCCCAGGCCCGTACTTCTACGTTTTCATCTGCCGTCTTTCCTTCCGGCACATCCCCGGCCGGGACATTGGGTACAAAACTCAGAACTTCTTCCAGTTTCGCTTCTTTTTTCCGCAGAACTTCTTCCAGTTCCTTTATCCGGTCGGCGACGCTCCGCATTTCACTAATCAATTGAGCGGCGTCCTTACCGTCTTTTTTTAATTGGCTGATGCGTTCGCTGGCTTCATTGCGCTGGTGCCGGAGCTGCCCTGATTCGGAAAGGATTGAGCGCCGTTCTTCGTCCAGCGCCAGGATGGCGGCAATATCAACGGCTGCGCCTTTGTCTTGCGCTGCTTTTTCCACAACCTGGCTGTTTTCCCGGATAAATTTTATGTCCAGCATAGATAGGGTATTTTATAATGATAGCCCTTCTCCGGTCAAATATGATACAATGTAGCGCTCGGGTTATTTTTTTGTTCCACACGCTGCGTGTCATATAAAACTACGCAACTCCGGCTTGAGCCTCTCCGTGTTTCCGCCAAGAAAACCGGCGGACCCCGGATACTCAAGCCTCCGTATTGCTTGTTTTATTGTTGACACTCCGCGAAGTGTACAAAAAAGACAACCCTCGCTTGAGAAAAACTATAAAACGTATGGATACACCACTTTCCCAGGATAGTTGGCGGGTTTTTCACATCATGTCCGAATTCGTGGACGGATTTGAGGCCTTGTCCGGCTTGGGCAAAGCGGTCAGCATCTTCGGTTCGGCCCGGGTTAAGCCCACTGACCCGTATTACCGGAAGGCAGAGCAGACGGCGCGCGCTTTGGTGAAAGCCGGTTACGCGGTTATTACCGGAGGCGGTCCCGGTATTATGGAGGCGGCAAATAAAGGCGCTTCCGAAGCCGGCGGCGCTTCCGTCGGCTTGAATATTGAATTGCCTCACGAACAAAAACCAAACCCGTATATTAAAACCCTGGTCTCCTTCCGTTATTTCTGCGTGCGTAAATATATGTTTGTCCGGTTTGCTTCCGGTTTCGTCTTTTTCCCCGGTGGTTTCGGCACCAATGATGAACTGATGGAAGCGCTCTGCCTTATTCAGACCGGACGCAGTCCGAAGGTTCCCTTAGTGCTGGTTGGTCGGGATTACTGGACTGGTTTACTGGATTGGTTATCTAAAACGCTAGTAGCCGGGAATTACATCACCCCGGAAGACCTGGCTCTGGTTACTCTCGTGGAAGAACCCGAAGAAGCGGCCGCCTTGATTGTGAAAGGTTAAATTCCCCTGTTTAAATTACAGACAATACGGTTGCGGGCGCTGCCTTTGAATATTAAAACCGGGAAGTTGAAAGAGATTGTTTCCAAAGACGGCGGTTCGATGGTTCTTATCCCGGCCGGAGAATTTATAATGGGTTCGGCGCAAGGACCGGATTCTTTTGAAAATGAATGCCCTCGGCACAAAGTTTTCCTCTCTGCCTACTATATAGATAAGTACGCGGTAACAGTAGGCCAGTACCGGAAATTTTGCGCTGAGACCGGAAGAGAGATGCCTTCTGAACCTTCCTGGGTCTGGCAGGATACCCACCCCGTAGTCAATGTTTTTTGGGATGATGCTACCGCCTACGCCAACCACTACGGCAAACGTTTGCCCACCGAGGCAGAGTGGGAGAAGGCCGCCCGGGCCGGAAGCGCGACCAGCTACTGTTTCGGAGATGCGGAGTCGGACTTGAAAGATTACGCCTGGTACTCTGCCAACTCCAACCGGCAAACCCACCCGGTCGGCACCAGGAAGCCGAACGCTTTCGGCCTTTATGACATGCACGGCAACGCCTTGGAATGGTGTTCTGACTGGTTTGACGCAAATTATTACTCAAGCAGCCCGGCAAGCAATCCCAAGGGCCCGGACAGCGGCCTGAACCGCGTGGCGCGCGGAGGCTGCTGGTTTGGCTCTGCTACCGACTACTGCCGTTCGGCGGTCCGCAGCGGTTACTTTTTGGTTCACGTGGACAGCAATATCGGGTTTCGCTGCGCCTGCTCGCCGTGACTCATTATTTTTTGCTTTAATCTTGACCGTGTTTTAATCGGGGTGGTAAAATTATAACCAGTGGTTTTTTTGAGCTAATTTTCCGATAAGGAAGTGTATGGTGTGAACGGGGGAGGGTAATATGAAAAAGATTTCGGTATATACGGCAGCGCTGGTGGCGTTAATTTTGTTTCCAAGTTTTATTGGAGCCCAATCTCTTACCTGGAACGAAACAAATGCTGTCAGGATTGAGCAGAACGACAGCGCAGGCAGTTTCTCTTTTTCTCCTCAAATCGCAATCTCCGGGAATAAAGCTGTGTCGGTTTGGCAACAGAAGGGTCGCAATGGGATGCTCCGCATTTACTCCAACTATACAACCATAGACGGCACTGGGGCTATTGCCTGGGACACAACAAAAGTTGATACGGTTTCAAATGATGACGCCGATGCGTCCGAACCTCAAATCGCAATCTCCGGAGATGCTGCAGGTGATACGGTTGTGGCGGTCTGGCAACAGGGTAGCGACATCTATTCCAACTACGCAATAATAGACGGGGTTGGGGCTGTTACCTGGAATCTGGATATTGCCGCGCCGATTGAAGAGGTTGCCGGCGATGCGTATTACCCTCAAATCGCAATCTCCGGGAATACGGTCGTGGCGGTCTGGGTGCAGTATGCCAATCCTGCTTACTACATCTACTCTACCTATACAACCGACGGAGGAAGAAACTGGCACAGCGCCGAACGAATTGATAATAGCGGCGGAAATGCGTATTACCCTCAAATCGCAATCTCCGGGAATACAATTGTGGCGATCTGGATACAATATGATTGGACCAATTCCCCCGCTTACATTTACTCCAACTATGCAACAATAGACGGGGGTGGAGTTCTTACCTGGAACGATACTGCTGTCAGGATTGAGGATAATAACAACAACGCCTCCGATCCGCCTACTCCGCAAATCGCAATTCTCGGGGGTACGGAAGGTGATACGGTCGTGGCGGTCTGGGAGCAGTATGATAGTAACGGCAAGAGACTCATCTATTCCAACTACGCAATAATAGACGGGGCTGGGGCTGTTGTCTGGGATACAACAAAAGTTGATACGGTTTCGAGTGCTGTTGGATACGCGTATAGGGTTCAAATCGCAACCTCCGGAAATACGGCCGTGGCGGTCTGGGACCAATATGTTTCCGGCGCCAATACCCGCATCTACTCCAACTATTCAACAATAGACGGGGCCGGGGCTGTTATTTGGGATACGACAACGGTTGATACGGTTTCGGATGATGTCACAAATGCGTATAACTCTCAAATCGCAATCTCCGGGAATAACATCGTGGCGGTCTGGCGGCAGTCCAACGAAAGCAGTCACTACAACATCTACTCCAACTACACAACAATGGGTGGAGATGGGGCTGTTGCCTGGGACGAAACAAACGCCGCCAGAATTGAGAATAATATCGGTTGGGATACGGATAACCCTCAAATCGCAATTTCCGGGGATACGGCTGTGGCGGTCTGGGAGCAACCTGCTACTGATAACAAAGACCGCGTCTACTCCAATTATGCCGTGGTGGCACCCGACAGTTCCGCTAACGATAACGGCTCTCTCCCGGTCGGACCCCTGGCTGCCGGCATCTCCGCTCTGCTGGTTTGGCGGAAGCGTCGGAAACAGGCATAGGCGCCGATAGATTAAGAACAAGCGAACTTTGGTTGCAAAGACAGCCCAAGAAAAAAGAAAAAGTT
>JAPLMK010000015.1 GCA_026387085.1 Candidatus Omnitrophota bacterium | reverse complement strand
TGCCAGCGGGGGGCCGACTGCGTCCGCCGAAGCTTTAGCGTAGGCGTGACCCGAGGCGCAGTGAAAGCCAAGCGGCGCCAAGTCCCCACGCCGCCACTACAATATAAAACGTTTTATTTATTGCTTGGCTCAAAGCGTGATGATAAGATACGAAGTAAATAAGGCAATTACACCCAAGCAATTTCTGGATATACTCAAACGTTCCGGATTGGCGGAACGGCGTCCGGTTGACGATGCGAAATGCATCGAAAAGATGATTCATAACGCCAACCTTGTTGTAACCGCATGGGCTAATGATAAATTGGTGGGCATTGCCCGGTCGGTCACCGACTACTCATATTGTTGTTATCTCTCTGACCTTGCAATCGCCCGCGCTTTCCAGAAAAAGGGAATCGGACGGGAACTAATCGCGCGCACCCAAGCTGAACTTGGCCCCCGCTGCGCCATCATCCTTTTGTCCGCTCCGGATGCAGTTGATTATTATCCGCGCATCGGGTTGGAAAAGCATTCGTCGGCCTGGGTATTGCCGAGAGAAAAGAGATTGAAAAACAGTATTTTTTTAACATCTAAGTGATTAACACAAGAGAGGTTTGTCTCTTTTGCAACACTTCGCAAGTGGTAGTAAGTTTTTAACTTAAACGAGGGTGTTTGGTTAAGTAAAACTTCACGGAGTGTCAGTAACAAAACAAGCATTACGAAGGAATGAGTGTCCGTGGTCCGCCAGAATTATGGCGGAAACACGGAGAGCCTCGTTCCTGAGTTGCGTAGTTTTGTCTGACACGCAGGGCGTTTTACGAACCAAATACCCGAGCGCCTTATGGGATACCAGGTACTTGCCTTAAAATACCGGCCTAAAACTTTTTCGGAGGTCCGCGGCCAGGAGCAGATTACAACCGCTCTGACTAAAGGGCTGGCGGAAAAGCGGATTGCCAACGCTTATCTCTTTTCCGGTCCCAGGGGCGTTGGGAAGACCTCGGTTGCCCGGATTCTGGCCCGCAGCCTTAACTGCGTTAATGGTCCGATTCCGGAACCCTGCAATGAATGTGAAAACTGCCGGGAAATTATGGAGGGACGGAGTCTTGACTTTTTGGAGGTTGACGGCGCCAGTAACCGGGGAATTGACGAGATAAGGGCTATCAATGAAAATACCCGCTTTATGCCGATTAAGAATCGGTACAAAGTTTATCTAATTGATGAAGTTCACATGTTGACCGACTTTGCTTTTAACGCTATCTTAAAGACCTTGGAAGAACCGCCGGAACATGCCAAATTTATCTTTGCGACCACTCATCCCGATAAACTTCCGCCGACCATTATCTCCCGCTGCCAGCGTTTTGATTTTCACCTGATTACAACCGGCGAGATTAGCCGACATCTGGCCGAAATTGCCGGGATGGAAAAGGTTCGGATCGAACCGGCCGCATTACTGCGTATCAGCCAGTCGGCAGCCGGTTCTTTCCGGGACGGACTCGGAATTCTGGACCAGTTAACTTCGTTTCGTTTTAACGAGCAGATCACCGTTGATGACGTAGAACAGTTGCTGAGCCTGGTTCCGGAAAAAGTTTATCTGGAAACGATTCAGTTGCTCCGTTCCGGAAACAGGCGCGGTTGCCTGGAAATAGTGGCGCGGGTTTCAGCTTCCGGTTACGACCTTTTCCAGTTTGCTTCCGGGGTGTTGGAATTTGTGCGCTACCTTGTTTTAATCAAAGCCGGAGCAGGGGATTTGGCAACCGATGCGATTACTCCCGAATCGGTACATACCCTGACCGGACTCGCCGCCCAGTTTACCATGCCGGAACTCTTAAACATGCTGGAAAAACTGGCCAACGAGCGCGACAAATTAAAACACGAAGACCTTCTTCGGGTTCGTTTAGAAACAATTTTCTTGAAGTTGGCTGAGATTTTTGGCACACCCCAGAAAGTTGAATCTGTTCTGCGGGAAAAACCGGAGTATGCGCCGTTAAAAGAAAAGGTGATTCCGGAGCCGATTGCGCTGAAACCAGAGCCATTAGCCAAGAAACCTGTTTTAGAAGAAGCGAAGCCAGATATGGTTCGGGAATCAGTAAAAACGGAAAAAGAGACAAAAGAAGAATTTACGGGTGAAACAACAGCAATAGACCTATGGCGGCTGTTTTTGGAAGAAGTCGGCAAGGAAAAACCGTTTCTTTTGCCAACCTTAAAAGCCGGCCGGCTGAAAAAAATAGGAACCGGCCCTAACGGAAAGACGGTGCATTTGTGCTTTCAGCGGCAGTTTGAGCAGGGGCTCTTAAAAAGCAATCAGGCGATTTTAACCGAAATCTGGTCCCGGAAGTTTGCCTCCGGCAGCGTATTATTTGAAACCGTTATCGAAGAAGGGGAAAAAATTAGTGAAATTACGGACCGACCGCAGGCAATTGTCCCCCGGAATGGACCTTTGAATGTCCGGACGCATTCTTTAAAAAGTGAAGCCGCGGAGCCGGCACACCATGCTTCGGCCAGTCTTGTTCCCGAAGAAGAAGAGCTTGTGCGGCGGGTTCTGGGGATGTTTGACGGAGAGGTAACATCTGTTAAAAAGGAGACCTAAATTTATGGCTAATTTTATGCAGTCGCTTAAAGAAATAAATAAATTACGGCAAAGCGCGAAAGTTCTGGAGAAAAAATTACGCGAAGAGCGGATGGATTTTTCCAGCCGTGACGGAGGGGTCAAGGGAATCATTAACGGGAAACTGGAGATTGTTTCCCTGGAGATTTCAGCCGATTTACTTTCCGCCCCTCAAAAGCAAAACCTGGAAAAAATTATTTTAGAAACTATCAACAACACAGTCGGGCAGATGCAAAATCAGGTTTCTAAAATAGTCAGCAGCCAGATGGGCATCAACCTGCCTGGTTTGGGTTTTTAGACCCCCAATGTGGTGGCTTCTTTATCATTTTTTCGCTTTTCTGGTGCTGCATTTTCCAAAAAGGGCATCCCTTTCCCTGGCTCATTTTGCGGCGCTTTATCGCTATTGGACAACGCCGGTCCTGAAACGCCATTTGCGTGAAAATATAAGCCAGGTCTTAAAAGAAACCGGTCGGAGCCAGGCCGAGTTAGAAGGTTTAGTGAGAGAAGGTTACTTCAATTTTGGCCGGTATCTGCACGAACTCTATTTTATTCCTAAAATAGACCGTAATTTTTTAAAACTACATTTAGAGATAAGGGGCAGGGAAAACCTGGACCAGGCATTTCAGCAGGGCAGGGGGGTTATCAGCCTTACGGCGCACCTGGGTAATTGGGAATTGGCCGGAATCTTTACCGCTCTGCTCGGTTATCCGATTACGGCGGTGGCCCTTCCCCACCCGGGCTCAATGATGAACCATTTTTTTATTCAAAGGCGGAAAGTCAAGGGTGTAAAGGTCGTTGTGCTGGGAAAACAGACTAAACGTATAATTACGGCGCTTCGGCAGAATGAACTGGTGGCCCTGCTCGGAGACCGGGCTTTCGGGCCGCCTTATCTGAGTTTAAAATTTTTCGGTAAAACAGCTCTTCTTCCGGCCGGTCCGGCTCAGTTGGCGGTAAAACTGGGCAGCCCGATAGTGCCGGGTTTTCTGGTGCGGGAAAATGATAAATATATTCTTTTTTTTGAACCGCCCATTTATCCTGATTTCAATAAAAACGGTCTTGATGCCGTAAATGATTTGGCGAAGAGAGGGGTTGTGTACCTGGAAAAGTACATCAGCGCCTATTTAAGCCAGTGGCTGGTTTTTGACGATATATGGAAAAAATAAAAAAGAGAGTGCTCCTTTCCGGCAATGAAACGACCGGTGAAGCCGCCGTTAATGCCGGTTGTCGTTTTTACGCCGGTTATCCGATTACTCCCCAGAATCAGTTAACGGAATATATGAGCCGCCGTCTTTTGGAAGTGGGCGGAACTTTTATCCAGGCCGAGAGTGAAGTAGCGGCTATCAATATGGTTTTCGGAGCCGCGGTAGCCGGCGCCCGGGCCATGACGTCTTCATCCAGCCCGGGTATTTCTCTTAAGCAGGAAGGCATTTCCTATTTGGCCGGCTGCGAACTGCCCGCGGTCATTATCAACATGAACCGCGCCGGACCCGGCCTGGGCGATGTCACACCCAGCCAGGCGGACTATTTTCAATCTACCCGGGGCGGGGGTCACGGCGATTACCGTACAATTACCTTCGGGCCGCAAAACCTTCAGGAACTTTATGATTTGACTTACCGGGCTTTTGACCTGGCTGACCGATACCGGAACCCGGTCTTGATTTTAGGAGACGGTATCCTGGCGCAGATGATGGAACCGGTTCTTCTGAAACCGTTCCAGAAAAAATTTCCGGTCAAGCCGTGGGCTCTCACCGGATGCCGTGGACGGGCGCCCCACAAAATTCTTTCGCTCTATCTTAAACACGGTGTCTTGGAGGCGCATAACCGGCACCTGGCGAAAAAATACGCTGCGGTTGAAAAATCAGAACAGCGCTGGGAAACATTCCAAACCGACGATGCCGAAATAATTATCGTGGCGTTCGGCAGCGCCGCCCGCCTTGCCCGGGCTGCAGTTCTGGCCGGACGGGAAAAAGGAATTTCAATCGGACTCTTCCGGCCTGTTTCCTTGTGGCCGTTTCCTTACCAACCATTGCGTCAACTGGCGCGAAAGTCCCGTAAATTTTTAGTGGTGGAGATGAATCTGGGCCAGATGGTTGAGGATGTCCGATTGGCCGTAGAAGGCGCCTCTCCGGTCTTGTTTTACGGAAGGCCCGGCGGGGGAGTCCCGACGCCGGAAGAGATTCTGGGTGTGGCGCGAAAATTAAAAACATGATGAAAAAAATAATCTCCGAGCGAACGGTGGGATTGCAGGAAGTATCGAGCAGTTTTTGTCCCGGCTGCGGCCACGGAAT
>JAPLMK010000031.1 GCA_026387085.1 Candidatus Omnitrophota bacterium | reverse complement strand
TCTGGGCCGCAGATATTACATACATCCGGATGAACCCCGGTTGGCTTTATCTGGTAGCGGTTCTGGACTGGTACAGCCGTTATGTAGTTAGCTGGTCGCTTTCCAACAGCCTGGACGTATTCTTTTGTCTGGAAGCATTGGAGCAGGCTTTAACCAAGAACAAGCCGGAAATCTTCAATTCCGACCAGGGAAGCCAATTCACCAGTGGTGATTTCACCGGCCGGTTACAAAAGGAAGGCGTTCAAATCAGCATGGACGGCCGGGGCAGGGTTTACGACAACATCTACGTAGAACGGCTCTGGCGGACAGTTAAATACGAAGAAGTTTATCTACACGATTATCAAAACGTTCGGGAAGCACGGGAGCAGTTAGGCGATTATTTCCGGTTCTATAACGAGGAACGTTTTCATTCTTCACTGGGGTGCAGACCGCCGGCGGATATTTATTTTGGACGGAAAGAAAATTGACAGAAAAACAGAGGAGGTGATTTAATATAGGCAGGTTAGCCGCGAAATAAATTGCGCGCGGCGGAACTACTTTTTACACCTTAGCAACTACTACTTTTTGTCCAGTCCAAGGGGAAGGGCTTAATTCGGAACGGGTCGACCGGAGTTCGGGCCCCGGTATTACCCTAACTATGCCTTCAGAAATCATCCTTTCTTATAGCGCTTGACAAAGTTAGCAAAAGAAGGTATTATGGATTGTGAATTATTTCGTAAAACCTGTTTCAATCCGTTCCGTTCGTCGGTTCGTTCGTATTGAGAGGAGGGAATATGATATAATTAAAAGAAGTAATTGTATTTGCCGTGCTTGCTCGGCTCTTTTGCGGGGAGGTAAAGAAATGAAAAAAATTCTGATTGGGTTGTGTCTTTTGGTTTTGGTTTCTTTTGCTTTCCTGTTCCCTGTTAAAACAATCTTTGCTGTTTCGGCTCCGACCGCTTCGCCTATTATTCTGGAGCAATTTACCGGACAGGTAATAATTACTTTTCCGGACGGCCGGAAGGTTACCCTGGAACCGGGTTTGCCGGTCCCGGAAATTCCCAGTGGTTCCACCATTGAGGTAATCTCCGGAACCGCTGTAATCGGTGTGCTGGGAGCCAAGATTGCCTTAGAACCGGGCTCAGCCGTAAAATTGGAGGCTGATGAAGCCCGCGGTACGTTTAGAGTCAAAACGCTCAAAGGAAAAAGTGAACTATTCTTGGGATTGCTGAAGGCGACTATGGATGCTGGGGATGATGTTTTGGTGCGTTTTAATCGCCGGACTCTTCGTGCGGAATTAGTTGTTTTAGTCGGTACGGTGGATATTGAGGAAGAAGGAAAACGCCGGACTCTTTCTAAGAACCAATCCGTCCGCACCGTGCTTCCGGAATTTCCAAAACCGGAACTTCCGAAACAGGAGCCGTTGGAGCCGGAACCGATTGAAGCCAGTCCGTATTCGCTGTAAATTAACAGTAGAGCTCATCATTCCTCTCCCCAATGGGGAGAGGACAAAGGTGAGGGGTAATTTTGGTGTAAACAATGGTGTAAACAATGGTGTAAACAATTATGAGTAAAAAAATGTTTTTCCGGGCAATTCTTTCTTTTTTCGTCATTTTTCTGTTAATCGCGGGCCCACTCCACGCCGTGGGGAATATCCATTACGGACAGATTCAAATTGACCCCTACTTTAATTTACGGCAGGAATACCGGTCTAATATCTATCTGACTGCGGATAATGAAACGGATGATTTTATCACTTTTTTCACCCCCGGCGTAAGGTTTTACCTGCCCAACCCGAACGGCGACGCAGAACTTGATTACCACGCTGATTTGCTTTCTTACTGGGATGACGATAAAAATAATACCCAGCGCCAATTTTTGAATTTTAAGGGTGATTGGCAAATTGGCAAACAGTATAATTTTCTCCTTGAAGATATGTTTGAGAGTACCGACGATCCGGCAACCAGCGAGCTGACTTCCCGGGAAAGCCGGATTCGCAACCGGTTTAACACCGCTTTTTCCTGGCAGGGTCGCCGGACCGGAGTGGAAGGCGGGTTTACCTCTATCCGGGACGACTATGAACTTAGTAACCAACTGGACCGTATTGAAAACTTTTTTACCGTTATCGGTTCATACCGGATTTTTCCCAAAACCAACGGCATCATTCAATATCGCTACGGCGAAATTAAATACGACGAAAAAACCCTTAAACGTGATTCTTCTTACCACGAAGTGACCGCCGGCGCAAGCGGGACGTTCTCCCCCAGAGTTACCGGTGAACTCCGGGCTGGTTTCCAGTGGCGTGATTATGAAGATATTTTGAAGAAAGATTTTAACGGAGCCGTAATTTATGCCAGCATTACTCATCAGTTGAATCCGCGTGTCCAAACCACCGTGGCTCTGGAGAAAGGTGTCCAGGAAGCCACTTTTGCCGCGAGCAATTACTATAATTACATACGATTTGGCTTGAACTATAGGCACATGATGGGCCGCAAGCAGATTCTTAAGGCAGGGATTGGCTATGAAAGAGATGATTTTCCGCAAGCCACCCGGGCAGACAATATCTGGGATTTAATTTTGGGTTGGGACTACAATATTCAACCCTGGATTACAACCGGAATCGGTTACCGGTTTAGAAATCGCGAATCTTCGTTCGTTCCCGTGGATTATGATTACGCGGACCATATTATTGACCTCCACGGCAACCTTGCTTTTTAGATGTCATTCCCGCACATTATCTTCCCTCTCCCCATCGGGGAGAGGGCAAAGGTGAGGGGGAATTAAATTTCAAAATTGCTTGGCTTTTTAATCTTTATGAATAAAATATTTCTCTTTTTTATTTTTAGTTCACTCTTCTTTTTGCCTTCGCCGTCCCGCGGTGCCGATGGTAGAGCCGAATACCGTATCTTTCCCCGTGACATTCTGGAAATTAGGGTCTACGATAATCCGGACCTGACCCAGCGGTTGGAAGTTTCCGAATCAGGCGAAATATCTTTTCCGCTTATCGGTAAGGTTAAAGTCGTTGGCCTGACCACCCCGGAAGCCGAACAATCACTGGGGAAAAGTTTGTCCGAGTACATCGTTAATCCTCAGGTTGCTGTTTTGGTCGCCCAGCGGCAAAAAATCTATGTTTCCGGAGAAGTGTCAATACCAGGTGCTTATGAACTTACCGCCGGTATGACCGTAATGGAAGCCATTGCTTTAGCCGGGGGATTCAAGGTCCAGGAACTCAACCAGCAGGACCAGACCATCATCATTCGGGGCGCGGAAATTATTCCGGTTAAAATCAGCGAGATTTCTTTAAAAGGAGACAAGAGCAAGAATATTTTTTTGAAACCCAACGACCTGATTGTGGCTCCCCAGCGCCAGAAGATTTATGTTTCCGGCGAAGTGAAAAAACCCGGCGCCTATGAGCTTACCGTTGGCATGAACGTTTTTGAAGCCATTACGCTGGCCGGCGGTTTTACCGATTTTGCCGCGCCGAACAAGACCAGCGTCCGGCGCACAAAGGGAGACAAAAAAGAGGCAATCGTGGTGCCTATCTCCGAAATTTTGAAAAGAGGGGATAAGAAAAAAGACATTACCCTGGAACCAGGCGATGTCATCATCGTCCCCGAAACCTTCTTTTAGTATGCTGTCATTCCCGCGGACTGTAGGCGGGAATCCAAACATCTTGTCATTCTGAGCCGCTTCTGTGAAGAATCTCGTTCTTAACTGCGAGATCCTTCGGTACCCTCAGGATGACAGACGGGTTTGTCATTCTGAGCGGTAATTAATATGTCATTCTGAGCCGCTTTTGCGAAGAATCTCGTATTCGTTATTAAGACTATGGGCGAAAAGGAACTGCAACTAACCGACTACCTGCACGTTATCCGCCGCCGTAAATGGATTTTGATTACTTTCTTCGCTGTTACCGTAGGCCTGGTTTCTCTGGGTAGTTTACGCCAGACACCCATCTATCGGGCAAACGCCTCCATCCTGATTGAAAAAGAGTCGCCCCAGACCATCAAGACCCAGGAAGTGGTTACTTTGGGGGAAGAGGGCGATTACGTTAAATATTACAACACCCAGATTAAAATTCTGCAGAGCCGGTATATTGCCGAAAAGGCTCTTGCCAGAATGGGCGGACCGGAGATTATTTTTCCGGAGCTGGTCAAGAAAAAAGAAGCGCTTACCACTCCGCCCGTTAAAGCGCCGGTTGCTGATTTTCAGGCAACTGATTCTCAGACTGCTGATTCTCCTGCCGTTGAAAAACCGGCAACGATTGATTCTTCCGAATACGCCAACCGGCTTGTTTCTCTGTTAACTGTTGAATTGGTTCGGGATAGCCGATTGGTAAAATTGAGCGCTGACCACCCTGACCCAACCCTGTCAGCCCTGATTGCCAATACCGTTGCCCGGGTATTCGTGGAAGAGAATCTGTCCCGAAAACTGCGGGCTACCGGCGAAGCCCAGGTGTGGCTTTTACAGCAGTCACAAGATGCAGAAGGCCGGCTCCAGGCCTCCGAAAATGTTCTGGAAAACTACCGCCGCAGTACCGGCATGGTCTCTTTGGAACAATCGCAGGATATCGTGGTGGAGCGTTTAAAGGAATTAAGCACCGCCTATACTGTGGCTCAGAATGAACGAATTCAAGCACTGTCCGCATACAATCAGTTGAAAAATTTACCCCGGGACGATTTGAATGCGCTGGAGTCCTTATCGGCGGTGGTCAACAACACCCTGATTCAAGATTTGAAGCGCGATTATATTAATTTGGAAAGCCAGTACCAGAAACTTTTAGATAAATACACGCCTAAACATCCGGAAATGGTCCGGCTTTCCGCCCAGATAAATAGTCTTAAGGGCAAAATATTCAGTGAAATTGACAAGATTGCCCAGAAATATCGTATGGACTATGAGGCCTCGCTGGAAAAGGAGAAAGAGTTAAAAGAACAATTAACACAGCAGGAAAAAGGCGCCCTGGGTTTGAGCGGAAAAGCGGTAAATTATAATATCTTAAAGCGTACCGCGGATACAAACCGCGAACTCTACCAGATGCTTCTCACCCGGGCCAAAGAGACCGGTCTTACTGAAGAAATCAAAGGGAATAATATCTCTGTCTTGGACCAGGCCCAAATACCCATCAAGCCCATCAGGCCCCGTACCGGTCTTAATATTCTCCTTGCCGTAATGGTCGGACTGGTAGGCGGTTCCGGCCTTGCCTTCTTTGCGGAATATATGGACAAGAGTATAAAAACAATTTCCGAAATAAAAGAAGAACTTCAAATTCCTTTGCTGGGCACTGTCCCCAATATCAAACTGCGTGATAATATCCAGCGGGATACCGTAGTTCTCCAAAAACATATTCACCACGGCGGGACTGAATCCTTCCGGATGTTGCGCACCAACCTGCTCTTAACTTCTCCGGATAAGCCCCTGAAAAGCATCCTGATTACTTCCTCGGGAGCCGGGGAAGGCAAAACCCTTGTCGCTTCTAACCTGGGTATTATCTTCTCCCAGACTGGTTCCCGGGTTTTGATAATTGACGCGGACTTCCGCAAGCCCCAGATGCACAAAATTTTCAATCTCTACGGCAAAAAAGGGCTTTCCGAACACCTGGTCAGCGATGCTTCCCTGGAAGAAGTCATCCAGACCACTCAGGTTGAAAACCTTTTTCTTGTCACCTGCGGTAAGATTCCACCCAACCCCGCCGAACTTCTCTCTTCTAAAAAGATGCTGGAGTTTAGCCGGCTGATTCGGGACCGCTTTGACTATATTCTTTATGATTCTCCGCCTATTTCCTCGGTGGCTGATGCTATTATTTTAAGCGCCAGCGTTGTAGATGGAACGGTCCTGGTGGTACGAGCCGGC
>JAPLMK010000102.1 GCA_026387085.1 Candidatus Omnitrophota bacterium | reverse complement strand
GGATTATCATAACTAAACGGGCAGTCGAGAAAGAAAGTAAATTCGGTCTTTAGGTTTAACCTTGCAATAAGGCCGGCTTCAGCTGACCAGGCGGGCCAGATAGCTTCCCGGCCCGCATCCTCTTTTGCGTTTAAAAGATGATAGGCGAGGGAAAGGCGCGCGCGTAAAGGTTTTTCCGGGGAAAAGGTGGCTCCGAGACGAATTATTGCTTCTCCGCCTTCTGCCAATGTTGAGGGAACTAAGATGACGCCTGTTTTTTTGCTGGCCGGTAGGTTCCAGAGGCGGGTAACCGAAAAAGAGAAATCCAGGATACCGGGCCGGAACATTTTTTTGCGGCTGATGGAAAGGGATAGTTCCTGAACCGGCTCCGGAAACGGTTCCATTCCGGATTGGCTTGCCGTTGCGCCCAGACACCAGTTGCGGCTCTGCCGGGAAAAGGTCACGGCAAAGTTGTTCTGATTTCCGGCGCTTACGGTAATATTGAAAAACGACAGGGAAGGGAGTTGGGGCGGAATTGCTTTTAAGGATAGCGCGGTATCAGTTCTGGTTTCTTCCCGGAAAGAAAAGACCGTCGTTAAGGTCTTGTCGTCACCCAGGATAACTTTTTCCGGCAGTTGGAGCGTTTCACCGGTATTTTCAGCCGAGAGCCGGGACGGGCAGAGGCTAAAAAGCAACAGCAGGCAAAAATAAATTATTTTTTTAGAGGAAAGCATAATTTTAAATGCTGCCATTATTCCTCTCCCCCAAGAGAGAGGATGAAGGCGAGGGGTTACATTTTTTTCTTTATCTGTGCCAGCGTTGTTTTAATCTCTTTGGCCAGAGGTGAATTAGCCGGCAGGTTCATCAACGCTTCCAGGTAAACCGGAATCGCTTCCGGTGTTTGCCCCAGGTTTTGGAGACAGACCGCTGTTCCGTAAAGAACCTCTCCCCTTTTTTCCGGCAGGGTTTGGCGCAATTGCTGGTAAAGAGGAATCGCCTGCTGGTAATCGCCTTTCGCCAGAAGCAGGTCGGCTTTATTTTTCATGAGGCCGCCTCTTAATTCCGGGCTGGGGTTAAGGGTAAGCCCGGAGTCAAGCGCCGACAAGCTTTCGCTGGGCTTGTTTTCTTTCAGGTAAGCCAGGCCTAGGAGCAGAAATGCTTCCGCCCGGGTTTCATCCTCCAGGTCAACGGCAGAGGTAACCCGCCTTAAATACGGAACAGCTTCGGCCGATCGACCCCCTTTGATAAAGGAACGGGTCAGAAGTAAAACCATGGCCGCCTGTTCCGAGACAAACGGTTTGTCGGTTAGGTATCGTTCCCACAAAGCAACGGCTTGTGATTCTTTGCCCAGGGCGATAAAGACGAGCCCCAGGCCATATTGGGCCTGCCCGGACAAATTGTGCGGGTAGGGTGTGACGGCGCTGATGAGATTTTGAAACGCGGCCTGCGCTTCGGCGTATCGTTTCAGGTTATAAAACGCGAACGCTTCCTGGAGCAGCGCAATTGAAGCGGATTCGTTTTGCGGAAAACGGCTCCGGAATTCCCGGTAGAGGGCGGCGGCTTTTTGGTAATCACCGGACAGGAAAGATGTTCCGGCTAACTCAAAGAGCGCTTTTTCTTGCAGGGCCGGTTGTGTTGAGTCGGTCAGTGCTTTCTGGAAATACGCTGATGCTCCGGCGTAATCCTGATTCTTCCGGGCAAGCGTCCCCAATTGAAATTTTGCCGCGGCTTTGATTTCCGGGTCAACGCTTTTTTCCTCCGCTTCGCGGTAGTAGCGGACGGCGCCGGCGTAATCTTTCTGGGCAAGGGAGATGTCAGCCAGGCGGAAGCTTGCCAACGGTGGTATTTCCGGGTCCGGGCTGGAGCGCAATTTTAGAAAATCATTCCGGGCAACCTCAATATTTCCTTCTTGCAGTAAGGCGTTTGCCTGATAGTATGATATCCGGTCAAGGGACGGATCTGAGGGAAACCGGTCAAGCATGATTCCGGAGATGGCGTGGACTTTGGCAAAGTCCCTTGCATTTAAAGCCGCGGCGATGCTTCGTTCCGCGGTATTGATTAACATCTTCCGGTTTTCTGAAGATTCTTTTAGTTCCGGTTGTCTTCCTTCCCATTCCGCCAAAATGGTCAGGGCTTCAAAAAATTTGCCCTGGTTTGCCTGGCTGGTCAGAAGCCCCTGGTAGGCAGCCGGCATTGTTTCCTGGGCCAGGCCTGCGTTCAGGGCGTTGCGGAAATCAGCCTCCGCTTCCGAAAAAATATTGAGGGAGAGGTTTGTTTCTCCCCGCAGGTAATAGGTCTGGCTGACATACGGGCTTTCCGGATAATCCGCCAGCGATTCGCTAAACGTTTTTTTTGCTTCCGGCAGCTTGTTCAGTTTTCGGAGATTGAGGCCCTGCAGGATGAGTCCGTATGGTTTTAATTCGCCCTGCGGATAGAGATTGTTAAATTGGGAGAGATATTTGAGGGAAATATCGTAAAATTCATTTTCGTAGGCAAGTTTTGCCAACTGCAGACATTCTTTTTCCGTGTAGGCGAAAACGTATCCCGCCCGGAGAAATAAAGCAAACAACACGAAAATTGCGGTTAGTTTTTTTATCATTTCGTAGTGCGAGGCTTTCAGCCTCGCTAATTGGCGACCCTGTACGCCGGAGGCGTATTCGCCTCAGGCGAAAAAGGGTCGCCCTACGTTATTGTAGGCTTCAAAAAAGAAGCCCCGGAATTTCTCCGGGGCTTCTTGTCACATTCCAATACGAAAGATATTACTATCTTTATATTTTGGTGACGTTTTCCGCTTGGGGGCCTTTTTTGCCTTCCGTTACGTCAAACTCTACTTCGCAACCTTCTTCCAATGTGCGATAACCATCGGCCGTGATTGCAGAGTAGTGTACGAAGACATCCGAGTCTCCTTCCCTCTCAATGAAGCCGTAACCCTTGGCTGCATTGAACCACTTTACCTTACCTTTTACTCTTGCCATTCTTTTTCCCCTCCTTTCTATTATGCAGGCATTTCCTCCGGAAGAGTCAGGCAGAATGCCGGGCTCTTCCTTTGTACCTGCATCTAACTATTTACCGGTGGTACTCGGCCGCGGCTCGATTGACGATGTGAACGTGCAGCCGCCGCTGAATACTACCAGGCATAACAACAACATTGCAATGGTAATGATTCTTTTTGTCATTAATATCTCCAAAATGATTTTATAACTCTACCATTAAGTTATAACAATTTACCACACTTTCTTGAGTCTTGTCAAATGGAAAGAACCTTCCGGAGAATATCTATCCGTTTTCGCGCCTCTTTCTCTGTGGTGGATTCGCTGAAGATTCTGATAATCGGCTCAGTGTTGGAGAACCGCACCTGGCACCACCAGCCGTCACCGGCAATGCGGAAACCATCCCGGCAGTCAAGGGTCGCTTCCGGAAACGCGGTTTTGATTTTTTGCTCCATCTCTGTTTTCGGATAGCCCGGCAGCGGGGCCTTATCTTTAACCAGAAAATAAGAAGGCAGTTCTTTTGCCAGCGCCGAAACCTTTTTGCCGGTCCGGCAGATATGTTCCAGAATAAGCGCGGTTCCGATCAGGCCGTCCCGGCCCGGGTGTCCGTCCGGATAGATGACTCCGCCGTTTCCCTCCCCGCCGATAACGGCAGAGACCGCTAACATTTTTTGGGCAACGTGATATTCGCCGACCGGAGTGCGATAAGCCGGAACGCGGTATTTTTTCGCCAGCGCTTCTATTACCATGCTGGTGGATAGGTTAATGACCACCGGACCCGGTTTTCGGGAGAGAATGGAGTCCACGCAAAGAGCCAGGGTGAATTCCTCGGAAAGCGGATTCCCGTCTTCGGAGACCAGCGCCAACCGGTCGCCGTCCGGGTCAAAGGCCAGCCCGATGTCGGCGCCGGATTCTTTCACTTTTTGGCAGAGGGAGGTTAAGTTTTCCGGCCGTGGTTCCGGCAGGTGCGGGAAAATGCCGGTTGGTTCGCAGTTTAAAAGGATTGTTTTGCAGCCAAGCTCGGAAAGCAGTTCTGGCGCCGCCCGGAAAGCCGCGCCATTGATGCAGTCAATGGCAACCCTCATCTTTTTTTGCCGGATGAGTTGGGTGTCAACTAGACTTAAAATGTGCCGCAGATATTGAGGAAGTATTTCAATTTTTTCTTCCGTGTCATTCCCGCTTTTACAGATGTCATTCCCGCATGTCTTAAGCGGGAATCCATGTACGGCGTTCTTATCTTGTGCGGGTTGATAAACTTCTTTAATTTTTTCCGGAGAGAGGAAGAGGCCGTTATCATCCAGAAATTTCAGGCCATTCCATGCGCCGGGGTTGTGGCTGGCGGTAATGATGATTGCGCCGGCCGCCGAGAGATTTGTTACTGCGAATTCAACCGCCGGAGTAGGAACTATTCCTAAATCCAGCACCGGATGCCCGGTGGCCAGCAGACCTTCCTTAACGGCGCTAAACGCCATCAGGCCGGACGGCCGCGTGTCCCGGCCGACCAGAACCTTTCCTTTTCCGATGACAATGCCGAAAGATTTTGCCAGTTGCAGGCAGGATTCCGCGGTAAAATCAATACCGACCTTACCCCGCGCTCCGGATATTCCCTGTATCATATTTTGCAGATGTCATTCCCGCATGTTTTAGGCGGGAACCCACACTTATTTGTCATTCCCGAATGTGTAGATCGGGAATCCACATCAAGGAAAATGTATGGATACCCGCTTACTATCTGCGGGTATGACGGACTTTTTTTGAGACGTTATTATTTTTCCAGTATTTTGGAAATGAAATCAACCGCGTCCTTGACGGTCTTGACCTGGAGCGCCTTTTCCTCGTCCATCTCAATATCAAATTCTTCCTCGAAGGCTGCAACTAATTCCAAGCTTTGGATGCTTTCCGCGCCCAGGTCTTTTACAAAGTCGGAATTGTCTTTAACTTTTTCCGGAGACACTTTCAGTTGCCGGGCTACCACTGCTTTTACTCTTTCCGCTGTATTTTCCATTTATTTCTCCTTTATTTATTGTCATTCTGAGCTGATTTTGCGAAGAATCGCATCCTTCAAAGCGAGATCTTTCGTTGCCTTCAGTATGGCAATCGTTTTTATTATCGCGACTTTTTAACTGCTTCCATTCTTATTTCCCTGGTCGTTTCAAAGATCTGGCCAAGCAGCGTTTCCTCTTCCGGCAATAATTCTTTTTTCCGGCGCGCCATGGCCGCTTTTGCCGTCTGCAATAAGTTCTGCAGGCCGAACCCCTTCATCACCTTGCCCTCGATAAACCAGGCAAATGACGGTAGGTGCTTGGGCAGGAGCGCGCCGACGCCCAGGATATTGCACATTATACCGACGACCGTGCCGGTATTCATCAGGGTTCCGATGCTGGTCTTGGTGTGGTCTCCGATGAACGATCCGACCTTCATCTCGCCGGTATCCTGGAGAGCTCCGCCAACTTTAACGGAAACAGTAGAATAATCATTTTTCAGGTCGCTGTTGGTGGTAAGCGCGCCCAGGTTTACCCATTCGCCGACGTGGGCGTGGCCCAGAAACCCATCGTGGTATTTATTGGAATATCCCTGGATGATGCTCTCTTCCACTTCTCCGCCTACCCGGCATTCCGGGCCGAAGCTACAGCCCTCCCGGATTTTTCCGCCGACAATCTGGCAGTTCGGGCCGATGTAGGCCGGTCCCTCAATCCGGGTGAAAGGAAATACTTTGACGCCTTCCGCGATAATGACCGGGCCGCCTTTGGTATCCAGTACGACCATCGGGTGGATTTCCGCTCCGGGCGCGATATAAACACGCTCTTTTGGTCCGTAAATAGTGCTTTCCGGGGCCATTGCGCCCATTACTCCTTGTTTACCCATTAGTTCAAAATCTTCCTTGATTACTTCCGCGTTATATTTAACCGGTTCCCAGAGATTGTTTATCAGCCGCGCTTTAATCTCCTTTTTGGGCAGGCCGGCTGCTTTCTTCAGGAGCGATGCCAGGTCGTCCCCGGGCTCTACCTTCTCCGGCGCAAGGTGTCCGTAAAGGAGAGCGCCCTCGCAGGTTCCCTGTTCTTCCGCCTTGGTGGGCAGGGACTCTCCCGGGCCCATCAGCCATCGGCCGTTAATCAGCATTACACTTTCCCGGCCGATGATACTTTTAATGTTGTTTACCGGTTTGCCATACTTGCGGTTCAGAAGCGGTGCTATTTCGGGGCGGCACCAGAAATTAATTTCATCGTTCGGGAAATAGCGCTTAATTTTTTCCAGTAGGGTGCTGGCTCCGCAGAGCAGTTCCCAGGTTGGACGCAGGTAAGTCAACGGATAAAGATTTGTTGCTTTCTCATCTTCAAATATCAGTATTTTCATTGGTTTTCTCCATTTTTTGTCATTCCCGCATGTAGTAAGCGGGAATCCACACCTACCCCAGTAGCGCGGTAATCACCGCCACGCCGTATACATCTTTGGCGGTGGCTCCGCGGGAAAGGTCGTTAATTGGTCGGGCAAACCCCTGGACAACCGGCCCGTAGGCGGTTGCTCCGGCCAGGTACTGGCTTAATTTGTAGGCGATGTTCCCGCTGTCCAGGTCCGGGAAAATTAAGATATTTGCTTTTCCGGCAACCTTGCTTTCCGGCGCTTTTTTAGCGGCGACCCGGAGCACCAGGGCTGTATCTGCCTGCAGTTCTCCGTCAAACTCTATCTCCGGCGCCATTTTTGCGGCAATCTCTGCCGCGCGGATTACCTTTTCCGTGCGGCTGTGGCGGGCGCTTCCCTTGGTGGAAAAGGAGAGGAAGGCAACCTTGGGTTCAATCCCCAGGAGACGTCGGGCGTTTCGGGCGGTGAGCACGGCGATGCCGGCTAACTGCTCGCTGTTCGGTTCTACCGCGGCCGCGCAGTCAGCGTAAATCAGCACCTTATCTTTTTCACCGAAGAGTTCCGGGAAGGACATAATAAAGAAACTGCTGGGGATGGAAATGTTTGGCGCCAGGCCGATAGCCAGTCCGGCGCACTGCAGGACGACAGCGGTCGCGGCGTCTATGCCGGCCACCATTCCGTCTGCTTCGCCGGTTGCCACCATCATTGCGCCGAAGAAGATACTGCGGCTGCAGAGCCGCAGGGCAATCTTCGGGTTGGTCTCTTGTTTTTTAGCGTACACCTCGCTGAACCGCGCCAGCCGTTCTTTTTCCTTTGCTAATTCGATTACTTCCACAGGATAAATTCCCTCTCTTTGGGGAGAAAGGGAAGATGTGTTAAACCCCTCTCCTTCGGGGGAGAGGGTAAGGGTGAGGGGGGAAGTCCTTAAGATTATCGGTTTTACCACGCCGTCTTTTGCCAGCGCGCTTGCCGTCGCGGCAATTTCCGGGTTATCGCCTTCCGGAAAAACAATCTTTTTGGGATTTTTTTTCGCTTGCTCCGCCAACGTATCGATTAAATTCATAAGTCCTACTATGATACGATTAAAGGCAACGTCCGGTCAATCTTGTGCGATAAATCGCACCGCTACAAAATACATTGTCATTCCCGCGGATAGTAAGCGGGGATCCATACCGAAATATCGTTTTTAACAACGAGATTCTTCGTTTCACTCAGAAGGACAAACCAATCTGTCATCCTGAGCCGCAATTGCGAAGGATCTCGTATTTGTCGCAACCCGCTTTATTTCGCCAGTAATTTTTTGGTTATTTCGGCTATCTTCCGGCTGGTTTTCCCGTCGCCGTATGGGTTGACCGCGCGGGACATCTTCCGGTAGGCCTTTTTTTCTTTCAGCAGGCGCAGGGATTCCGTCACGATTTTGCGCCGGCTTGTACCGACCAGGATTGCCGTGCCGGCGCGAATCCCCTCGGTTCTTTCGGTGACTTCCCGCATAACCAAAACCGGTTTACCCAGGGACGGCGCTTCTTCCTGGATTCCGCCGGAATCGGTTAACACAAGGTAAGATTTACTCATCAGCCAGATGAGGTGTGAATAGTCAACCGGGTCAATCAGGTGAATCCGGCTGATGCCGCCCAACAACTTTTGGGCAGCTTCCCTGATGTTTGGATTTAAATGAACCGGGTAGATTATTTCGACATCGGCGCAGGCGGTTACGATATCTTTCAGGGAAGCGCAGATATTTTCAAAAGGTTTGCCGAAATTTTCCCGACGGTGGCCTGTAACCAGAATAATTTTTTTGGAAAAATCCATCTGCCGGAAGAACCGGAGGTAATTTTTTTCTCCCTCCGCTTTAATCACGTTGAGCCCGAAGAACAAGGCGTCAATTACGGTGTTTCCCACCACGTACACATTTTTCTTGATTCCCTCGCGCGCTAAACTGCCCCGGGCTTTTTCGGTGGGGGCAAAATGGTAATCCGCCAGATGGCCGACCAGGGTGCGGTTAATCTCCTCCGGAAACGGCGAGTATTTTTGGTTGCTTCTTAATCCGGCTTCCACGTGAGCCACCTTTATCTTTTTATAAAATCCGGCCAGGGCGCCTGTGAATGCCGTGGAAGTATCTCCGTGGACAAAAATAAGGTCCGGTTTGGCGGCGTCAATAATCTTTTCCAGCCCGGCTAACGAAGCCGCCGTAATCTCAAAAAGGGTCTGGTTGGGGTGCATCAGGTCCAGGTCGTAATCGGGTTTGATTTTAAAGAAATCCAGAGTTTGGTTGAGCATTTCCCGGTGCTGGGACGTAACGCAAACCGTTACTTTGAAACGAGACCTTTGTTTGGCGAATTCTTTAATAACCGGCGCCAGTTTAATCGACTCCGGCCGTGTGCCGAAAATAAAAAGAATATTTTTCATTGGTGCCCTTTCATTCTGATTTCCGTTTTAAATTTTTGATGAAGTTTATTATTTTACAAACAGCGCCATTTTCAGAGCCCCGCGTAAATCTTAATCAGCCGGGGTATTGTAACTTTTAGGTCGTGATATGATTCCACGTATTCCCGGCCGCTTTTTCCTAGCCGGTGGCGCAGGCAACCGTCTTTGATGAGCGGT
>JAPLMK010000098.1 GCA_026387085.1 Candidatus Omnitrophota bacterium | reverse complement strand
GGAATGGATTTTTGGTAATCGGCAAACCACGCCGTTCCATATTCTTTCGCCAGCCGTTTGCCCCGGGCCTCGTCCGGGTCGCAGATTGCCGCAAGTTTTACTCCGGACTTGCGGGAATAGACCCTGATGTGGGTTTCTACCAGGTGGCCAGCGCCGACTACCGCTATTCTCATCATAAGCGTTCGGGTGTCTCTTTTGCTACACACGCTGCGTGCCAGACAAAACTACGCAACTCCGTCATGAGGCTCGCCGTGTTCTCACCCAGAATTCGGGTGAGCCCCGACTACTCATGCCGTCGTGCTGCTTGTTTTGTCACTGTCACTTCGCGAAGTGTTGCAAAAGAGACAAGCCTCTCTTGAAGAAATGCCAAATATACTACATAAGCGGGAAATAGACAAACCTCGCTTGATCCTTAAAAAATGAACTAAAATAACGGGGTTAAAAACTTTCCGTTTTTAAAATTGCGCTGTTAAATTTTCCAGCGTTTCCCGTTTCCGGATAATCCGGCTCTTCTTTCCGGAGACCAGAACTTCGGCCGGGCGCAGGCGTCCGTTGTAATTGGATGACATTGAAAAACCGTAAGCGCCGGCTTCTCCTATCAGGAGAAGGTCGCCTTCTTTAATTGTATCCGGCAGCAGGCGTTCTTTTCCCAGGAAATCGCCGGATTCGCAGACCGGTCCGACTATTTCAAAAGAATTATTTTTGCCTTTTGGTTCCCGGACGGTTTGGATATTGTGCCAGGCCTCGTAAAGTGAAGGCCGGATAAGGTCGTTCATCCCGGCGTCAACGACCAGGAACCTCTTGTGGGGGCGGTCCTTGCGGTAGATAATTCGGGTCAACAGGAAACCGGCCGGCGCGATGAAGTGCCGGCCCGGTTCAAATATTATTTTAATATCCTCCCCCCTGGCGGGGGAGGCGCGGTGGGGGGGTAAATCAAACTTTTTTATTGCTCCGCAAATGGCTTTTCCGAAAACTTCAATTTCAGCCATCTCTTTATCGTATCTGACGGGGAACCCGCCGCCTAAATCCAGAAATTGAAAGGGATAGATTTGGCGGAGCCGCTCTGCCTCCTTGATTGCTTTCAGATATGGTTCCGGGGAGTCTATCTGGGAGCCGAGGTGAAGGTGCAGTCCGTTGATCTTAAGGTGCGGGAAAGCAGCCGGATTTTTTAAAACCGAGATAACCTCTGCTTCGGTCAAGCCGAATTTGTTCTCCTTCTTGCCGGTGGAAATATAGTGATGTCCGCCCGCCGCAATGTCCGGGTTGAGCCGGAGGAGGGCGGTAATTTCCCTCTTTTGTTTTGAAGCCAGGCGATTCAGGGTGGCGAGTTCCGACAGAGATTCGACGCTGAAAAAAGAGACGCCTTTTTTTAAGCCGAACTTAATTTCGTCTTCTCTTTTACCAACCCCTTCCATGATGATATTTTTCGGGGTAAAACCGGCGGTCAGGGTGATAGCCAGTTCTCCGGGCGAGATTACGTCGGCTCCGCAACCGGCCTCTTTCAGGATTTCGAGCAGGCGGAGGTTGGAGTTTGCCTTGCAACTGTAACGGATGATCGGCGCAATTCCGGAGAAGGCCTTCTGAAACCGCCGGACGCTTTCCCGGATTGTTTTTTCGCTGTAAATGTAAAGGGGCGTGCCGTACTTTTCCGCCAGCGCGGAAAGTGGGCATCCTTCAATAAACCCCTCCCCTTTTTGGTAGTTAAAATATTTATTCATAATTTATGCTGTCATTCTGAGCGCAGCGAAGAATCTCGCAGTTATTCTTTCAATAATTTCGCCCATTTCTGAAGTTGAAGGGCAACCAGGGCCGGGTTGGTGGAGCCGGCGGTCTTCCGGTTCCGGACGGAGTTTTTGGCCGAGAGAACATCCGCTACCTTCCGGTCGAAAAGTTTGGAGAACTCTTTTAACTGCGCCAAAGAGAGTTCAGATAGTTTTTTCTTCTGCGCGGCCGCGTATTTTACCACGGCGCCGACAATCCGGTGCGCTTCCCGGAAAGGCACGTTCTTCTTAACCAGGAATTCAGCCAAATCGAACGCGTCCAGATATCCGGTCTCGGCGGATTTTTCCACGGCGCCGATGTTCACCTTTGTTTTGAGAATCACGGAAGCGAGGATTTCCAGAGAATCGAGCACGGTGTCCGCGGCGCTGAAAAAGGGCGCCTTATCTTCCTGCAGGTCCCGGTTGTAAGAAAGGGGCAGGCCCTTGAGGGTGGTCAATAAACTTATCAATCCGCCGAAGACCAGGCCGGTCTTGCCGCGGATTAATTCCGGAATGTCCGGGTTCTTTTTTTGGGGAAGCGCGCTGCTTCCGGTGCAATATTCGGCTGAAATATCAAGATAATTAAATTCCGCGCTGCTCCAGAGAACCATCTCTTCGCAAATCCGGGAGAGGTGTACGGAAACAAGCGCCAGGTCAGCCAGGACCTCAACCAGGAAATCCCGGTCGCTGACCGCATCTAAACTGTTGGTGAATATTTTCGGGAACCCTAAAAGTTTTGCCGTGTATTCCGGTTTCAGAGGCAGAGAGGAACCGGCGCCGGCGCCGGCGCCCAGCGGCGCAACGTTGACGCGGACCAAGGCATCGGAAAGACGGTCTTGGTCCCGCTGAAACATCTCCAGGTATGCCAGTACCCAGTGGCTGAAGAGGATGGGCTGGGAATGTTGGAGGTGGGTAAAAGCCGGCATAACCAGGTCCGGATATTCTTTTGCCCAGACCAGAAGCGCTTTCTGTAATGTTTTTATTTTTATATCAAGCCGGTTGATTAAATCCCGGACGTAAAGACGCTCGTCCAGGACAATCTGGTCGTTGCGGCTGCGCCCGGTGTGCAGTTTTCCGGCAGAATCGCCTATCTTTTCGTAGAGCCGGCGTTCGACGGCGGTGTGGATATCCTCATCTGACGGTTCAAAAACAAAAGTTCCTTTTTCCAGTTCTGTTTTTATTTCAGAGAGTCCAACCACTATCTTCTTGGATTCTGTTCCATTGAGCAGGCCGGCGTGTTCCAGCATTTTGGCGTGGGCAATACTGCCTACCACGTCGTATTCCGCCAGGCGCCGGTCAACATCCAGGGAATTGGAAAATGCTTCGGCTGCCTGCGCCGGTTTCCGGTCGAACCTGCCTCCCCATAATCTTTTGTTTTCCATAATCGTAATTTTGTCATTCCCGCATGTGATAAGCGGGAATCTACACGCTGCAGATTTGGATCCCCGCTTACTATCCGCGGGGATGACACAGAGAACGTGTTACTGTATTTCGCAAGACGGTTGGCCGGAGGTTTTTTCAATTCCGCCGAGCCGGTAGTAATTTTCCTTCTTTTTTGCCAGGAACCGGCCGATTTTTTCCGCTTCCGGCACGCCGGCGATGATAACCATGCCGATACCCAGGTTAAAGGTGCGCGCCATCTCGTCTTCGGAGAGGTTGCCTTTTTTTTGAATCAGGCCGAAAATATCCGGTATCTTCCAGGCGGAACGTTTGAGCACGGCCTTGGTTCCCTTGGGCAGGACCCGCGGGATATTTTCCAGCAGGCCGCCGCCGGTAATATGGGCCAGTCCCTTGACTTCAAATTTTCGGATAATCTCCAGAACTAATTTGACGTAGATGCGGGTCGGTTTTAACAGGGTTAAACCCATTTTTTTATTCTTCCGGATAGTATTTTCCGGGAATAATTTTCGGGCCAGGGAGAATCCGTTGCTGTGTAACCCGCTGCTGGGCAGGCCCAAGATGGCATCTCCGGCTTTAATTTTTGAACCGTCGATCATCTTCTTTTTTTCCGCTATGCCTACGGCAAATCCGGCCAGGTCGAAACCGTTTTTGCCGTAAACATCAGCCATCTGGGCTGTTTCTCCGCCCAGGAGGGCGCAGCCGGCCTGCCGGCAACCTTCGGCGATTCCTTTCATAATTTCCAGGTCCCGGCTTTTTTTTATTTGACCGATGGCAAGGTAATCAAGGAAGAAGACGGGTTGGCTGCCGCAGGTTAAGATATCATTGACGGACATCGCCACCAGGTCGATGCCGATTGTGTCATATTTGCCCAGGGCTTCGGCCAGCAATATCTTGGTGCCGACTCCGTCGGTACCGGAGACCAGGACCGGTTCCCGGTATTTTGAAATTGGCAGGGCGAACGAGCCGGAAAAGAGGCCGATTTCACCCAGCACTCCGGGTATGGCGGTTGTTTTTGCCAGTTGTTTTATGCCGGAGACCAGGTCTTTGGCCGCGTTTATATCTACCCCTGATTTTTTGTATTTTGTCATTTTGTTCTGAGTTTAAAGTATACCACTAATGCGAACTTTTTGGGCAAAGAGCGTCATCATTTCCCGGCTTTTAACCCCGGTTTTTTCTTCGATGCCTCCGGAGACATCAACCGCGAAAGGCATAATCTGCCGGCAGGCAGCGGTTACATTTTCAGCGGTGAGTCCGCCGGCCAGAAATATCGGTTTCTCCAGTATTTTTGCTTTAACCGCCAGATTCCAGGGAAACAACCGGCCGGTTCCGCCGTATAAATCCTTTGTCCGGGCGTCCAGCAGAAAATAATCGGCTGAATCCAGGTATTCCTCCAACGGTTTCAAATCCTTCTCGTTTGCCAGGCGGAAGGCTTTGATAACCGGCCGCCCGGTCTTCACCATGACCCGGGAGCAAAAGCGCGGCGTTTCGTCTCCGTGCAATTGGATTATATCTGCGCCTGATTCTGTTGCGGCCCGGACGATTTCCGCCAGCGTGCTGTTTACGAAGACCAGCACTTTCCGGGCCGTTTTAACTTCTCCGGCCAGTTTTTTTAATTTTGCCGGAGATACGCAGCGCGGGCTTTTCGGGTAAAGGTTAAAGCCGATGAAATCCGCTTTTAATTCTTCGGCCCAGCGTACTTCTTCCGGACGTTTTAACCCGCAGAACTTTATTTTAACCAATGTTAATGCGATTTTTTGTCATTCTGAGTGAAACGTCGTCAGACTTCGCCGAACTCTGGCGAGAAGAATCTCGTTATTAACGGTTGAGATCCTTCGGTTCCCTCAGGACGACAAACTACGTCGGATCCTTTGCGACTACGGCTCAGGATGACACGTTTGCGAGTGAAGCCGTGAATTTTTTCGCGGCGCCCAGGTAATCCTTGCCTGCTTTTTCGATGCAGTCCAGGAGCGCGCTGCCGACGATTACTCCGTCCACAAAAGGCAGAACTTCTTTTGCCTGCGAAGCATTGCTGACGCCGAAACCGAGACAGATTGGTTTCCTGGTGTAGCGCCGGATTTGCGTAATTTTAGTCCGGATGTCGTTGGGCAGCGATTTCCTGACTCCGGTCACTCCGGTCACGGAAACATAGTAGATAAAAGGGTAGCTTGCTTGGCTGACCAACTTTATCCTTTCCGGCGTGCTGGTCGGCGCCAGGAGAAAAATCAGCCCGATTTCAGCCGCACGGGTTAACCGGGTCAGTTCCTGGGCTTCATCCGGCGGCAGGTCCGCGCAGATGAGCCCGTCCACGCCCGCCTTTTTACATTCGGCGACAAAATCGGTAAGCCCGTAGGAAAGAATCGGGTTGTAATACCCCATCAGAATAATCGGTACCCGGCTCTTTTTTCTGATTCGGGATACGGTCCGGAAAATCTTGGTCAGGTTGGTGCCGGAGGCGAGCGCGGCCGCGCTGGTCCGTTGGATGGTAACGCCGTCGGCAACCGGGTCGGAAAACGGCACGCCCAATTCAATGATGTCGGCGCCGGCTCTTTCCAGTTCCGGCACCAGTTTTTCGGTGGCAGCCAGGCTTGGATATCCGGCAGTCAGGTAGAGAATAAGCGCTTTCTTCCCTTCCTTTTTAAGTTGCTTTAACTTTTCGTCAATCCTATTCATTTTAAAATATTTTCCCCTCACTTTAATCCTCTCCCCTAAGGGGAGAGGGGTGGGTGAGGGGGATTCTGTTCAACCCTTAAAACTTCCTCTAAATCCTTATCGCCCCTTCCGGAAAGGCACATGATTACTAATTTCCCGGCAAATAATTTTTTACTTTTAAGCAGATAGGCCAGGCTGTGGGAAGATTCCAGCGCGGGAATGATTCCTTCAACTTCGGAAAGGAGATGGAAGGCGGAAAGCGCTTCTTTGTCCGTAACCGAAACGTATTTTGCCCGGCGGTTTTCTTTGTAAAAACTATGTTCTGGTCCGATGCCCGGGTAATCCAGGCCGGCCGCGACGGAATGGGCTATCTTGATTTGCCCGTCTTTGTCCTGAAGCAGATAACTGTAGGTTCCGTGCAGAACTCCGGGACGCCCGGCGCTAAGGGTGGCCGCGTGTTTTCCGCTGGCAATTCCCATTCCGGCCGCTTCCACGCCGATAAAATCGACCGGGTCCCGGCGGAAGGAGTGAAAGAGACCGATGCTGTTGCTGCCGCCGCCGACACAGGCAACCAGGGCGTCGGGCAGGCGGCCTTCTTTTTGCAAAATTTGTTTGCGGGTTTCCCGGCCGATGACCGACTGGAAATCGCGGACGATAGTTGGAAAAGGATGAGGACCGGCTGCGGTTCCAAAGAGGTAATAGGTGCTGCGGATGTTGGTTACCCAGTCGCGCAGCGCTTCATTGATGGCGTCTTTCAGGGTCTGGCTTCCGCTTTGAACCGGAATTACTTCCGCGCCGCAGAGCCGCATCCGGTAGACGTTTGATTTTTGGCGTTCCACGTCGACCTTGCCCATGAATATGGTGCATTTCAGGTTTAGGAGCGCGCAGGCGACAGCCGTGGCGACTCCGTGCTGACCGGCGCCGGTTTCGGCGATGACGCGGGTCTTGCCCATCATTTTAGCCAAGAGCGCCTGGCCTAAAGTGTTGTTGATTTTATGCGCGCCGGAATGGAGGAGGTCTTCCCGTTTCAGGTAGAGTTTAAATTTCAGACGGCGGGAAATATTTTGCGCGTGATAAAGCGGGGTGGGACGGCCGGCATAATCAGCGAGCAGGCCGCTAAGTTGGGCTTTGAACTTTTGGCTCCGGCCGATGGTGTTGTATGCTTCTTCAACTTCGGAAAGGGCCGGGACCAGGGTTTCCGGAACAAAGCGTCCGCCGAATTTACCGAAATATCCCTTGTGCATTCTATAAAGAATACCATTTTCAGGCCCTTTTCTTCAAGCGTTTTTATTTTTAGCGGCAACTAAAACTTATTGGAGCGCCGCCAGTTGCCGGCAGGTCAGGAAATCGGTCCGGTAGCTTTTTTTAAGTCCGGTAATAAGACGTTCCAGTTCTTTAAGCGCTTTTTGCCCGCAGTTTTTAACAATGAACGGGTCCGGTATGGCTGTTCCCTCACCGAAGTGAAACTTTTTCGGCAGGGAAATAAATTCCCAGGGGTGGAAATAGAAACATAACACCGGGGTTTTGTTTTTGTCCTTCCGGTTGAGGTGACCGGCAAAGTTATCGACCATCTTCAGCAGGGTTTCGGCCCCTTCCGTCCGGAAAACCGGCCATTGGTCCAGGTCCCGGCCGTAGCGGTCTTTACTCTTTCTGGTGACATCCGCAAAACACGGAATTTCCAAAATTTTACTCCGGCCTTTTTCCAGCCAGTTGTCACGGCTCGGGTGGTAGGGGAAGAGTTGTTTCCGGTAATGAAATAGCGGATATGATGCGTCGGCAAGATAACCCAGGTCTTCCAGGGCGTTAATCATGGCGGTGCTGCCCCAGAGCCGGGGCGCCCGGAAAGAGAGTATCTTTACGCCGGATGCTTTAGCAACAACCTCGGTCGCTCTCTTTAACCGGAACGGAACCTCTTCCGGCAGGAGTGGTTTTACTCCCGGAATGGGGAATATTTCGTCGCCGATGGTCTCGTGGTAAAGGGAGTGGCAGCCGATCTCATGGCCGGCCTTGAGAACCTCCCTGGTTTTTGCCGGGTACTTATCCGCCGATTCCCCGGTAAAGAAGAAGGTAGTTTTAATGTCCTGTTTTTTGAAGAGTCCCAGGAGAGCCGGTATCCCTTCTTCCACCCCCCGGTAATAAGGCGTCCAACTTCCAACGTCGGTCTCTACGTCAATGCCGATAACTACCTGTATCTTATTCATTTGCGCTCTTAAAATAGGGAGGGACTTCGTTCCCTCCCGAAATGGGCGGGGATGCAACCCCGCCCCTACAAAATATCGCGTAGCGCGACCCTTTCAGGGTCGCTTTTTTAGAGTTCCAGTATTTTCTGTAGCGTATCCGAAAAGGCCTTCGCCCCGGTCTTGGTAACACGAATTCCGTTCTCCCAGCGCAGGCCGAATCGGGGAGTGTAGAGAAAGGTGTCTACCTGGAAGGTCATATTTTCCCGCAAGGGATAATCGGAATGGGATTCCATCCAGGGCCGTTCCACCTCAATCATGCCCAGGCCGTGGCAGGGTCCGTAGAGAACGTTTTTTGCCACCCCGATCTTTTGGGCGCAGTCAAAAAACTTCCGGGTTACGTCTTTGGCGATAACCCCGGCTTTTATCCATTCCATGGTTTTTAACTGTAAATCAAGTCCGGCCTGGACCAACCGCCGCATCTCCGCCGGCATCTTGCCGAAACAGAACGGTCTGCCCACGCTGCCGGAATACCCGGCCACCCGGCCCCCGACGCAAAGTTGGATGAGTTTGCCCTTGCCTAATTTTGTATAGCCGGGCCTTCCGATGGCGTGGTTGGAGTTTTTACCGGAAAGCACGTACTGCGGATGGGCCTCATATTCGGCGCCGTTGGCGTAAAGTTCCTTTTCGATAATACCCACTACCTGCAGTTCGGTCATCTCCGGCCTGACTTGCTTCAGGGTATTTTCCAGGGCGATTTCGGAGATGCGGAAAGATTCCTGCAGCATCGCCAATTCCGCCGGGCTCTTGATGATTCTCAAATCCGAGACGATGTTGCTTTTTGCTATCTCAGTTCCCGGCAATGCTTTTTTTAAACTTTCGTAGATGGGCAGCGGAAAAATTTGATATCCTTCCAAACCAAGTTTCCTGACCTTTTTTTTACCGAACATCTCCCGGAAGATGCTTTCGAAAGTATCAACCTTGATACCCGGGTAATCCGGTTCCGCGCTCTCCCGGTACTCCACCATTTTGTAAATTTTTTCAATCCGACTCCGGTCAACGGCAAAGGTCTCGCTCTCCGGACCGATGATAAGAGCCGGTTTGCCTTCCGCCGGAACCAATACGCCGGCGGACTCAAAGATAGGCCAGTAGTCGGAGAGATACCGCACGCCGGCAAAATCCGCTTCGTGGGAATGCACCAGAACCGCATCCAGCCCTTGTTTTTTTACGCCTTCCTGAACTCTTTGCCACCGCGCCTTAAACTCGCTGTCCGGCAAACGACACTTTTTCATAAATATCCTCCCGTTTTTTGTTTCAGTTTTAGGGATACATTTTATCTTTTTTTCAGTGAAATTTCAATTGAGGACTCCTCGTTTTCCAGAAAATAGTTCAAGGTTTGAACCGTATCGGGTGAACCGAGATAACAGACCGAAGAATTATCTACGAGCGCCGCGCTGGCGTTTGTGATATTACCGTGTCTGGCTTCAATCCGGTTCGGAATCAGCGTCCGGTCATGGAATATCACCCGGGCATAACTGATTCCCTGACCACCATAACCGGAAACCGTGAAACGGATTTTTTCCGGGTCGCGGCTGTTTCGCTTGAGCGGTAACTGGAGGTTGAAGAGCGCGTTGCGCAAGTTTACGGGTTTAAAAGAACCGCTGTAGACCAGGTGCCACTTTTTATTGGAAGCGAGTTCAATTTTTAGTTTTGGCGCAGAGAGGCAATCCCAAAGGAAGAGCCGGACATCCAGCAGGCCGCGCGCTGAGACAGGCGTTTTGGTGGTATCGTCAAGAAAAACTTGAAGCTTATTCTTTAAAGGGAGCAGATGATGCGAAGCGTGCTCGGGTTTGATGCCGGCGCGGAAACGCTTCCACTGTCGGGCCCGCAGTTTAATTAACGCGTCAAATTCCGAGATGCATTCCAGGGCCAGTATTTTCTGCTCGGCGGTGTCCGTAACCTTGATGCGCGGGTCCAGCAGTTTTGGCAACAGCGCGCGCTGTTGCCCGGCCAGAATCTGCAGCCGGAGGTTAACGTGCAGTTCCTCGATAATGTCGCGTTCCGGGCCGGTCGGTATCTTTTTTAATCTATTCCGAAGAATTTGTTCGCAGACGATAAAACTATTCAGCGCGCGGACTTCTTCGGGGGTCATAGTCCCGCGAAGGTAGTATTCGGGCGACTGAATACTCCAAAGCGGTCCGCTGATTGCTTCCCGGATAGCGGTTAAAGTGAGCGTATCAGTATCCGGGAGGAGCCGTTTCAGGGTTTTTCGCAATGTTTTAGCGGTAGGTTGAGTTGGATTTGACCAGAGGGCTCCGGCCAGGGCAATGCCCGGCAGGACGCCGGGGAGGAAGGAGTTGGCGAGTTCCCAGGTGGTTTGAAGTCCGCCCAGCACGCGGTCTTCCCGCGCCACTTCCGTAATGGCCATGGTGTTATTTATCCCCATGTTATAATTTGCCGAGGGACACACCACGGCGTCAAATCCCAGTTTCCGGTAGAGTCCGAGGGTATCAAGCCGCCGCAGGTTGTTGAAATGCCCTTGAAAACCATCGCGGTCCATCTGTTCCGAATCATAGTGCCAGGCGCATAGTACTATGTCACGCGGCAATTGGGCAATTTTTTCACCCGGGTCATTTTCAAACATGTCGTCCCAGATCCAGGCGCGCTTGCCGAATCCTTGCAGTATTTTGTGAACCCGCAGGATATGAACCACCAGAAGGTCTTCCTTTGTTTCGTTGTTTTGGATGCGTTTTCGGCAAACAGGACAGGCGCCCAGCCCCCAGGTTTCGTCGCAGCCGATATGGAAATTTTTCCCCGGAAAAAGAACGGCAATCTCCGCAAGATACTGTTCCAGAAACCGGTATGTTTCTTCTTTTGAGGGACAAAACATATCTTTGTACCAGGAACCTGTTTCGGCCAGATGTTGGAGCTGGCGGCACCGGAGGAAGTGTTCGGCGTGACCGAGCGTTCCGATGCCGGGAATGACGTCCAGGCCTGCTTTATCCGCCATTTCCAGGATTTTTTGGATATCTTTGGGGCGGTAGGAGGCGCTCGCGGGACGGTACGGAAAACTTTTGGTACGGACGACGCCCTCCAGGTACAGCAGGAGCGTATTGTAACCCCAGTCCCGGGCAAAAGAGATGAATGTCCGGATGGTACCCAGAGTTTCCCTTTGCCGGGCAAGGTCAAGTTGCACGGCGCGGATACGCCAGGGGGCGGAGAGTCGATTTAAATTAGACAGATTATGCCTCTTTATAATATTGGTTCTTTAAGTTTGGACCAGTTCTTTATTTTTTTGAGTTTTGCCACGCTTTCGGTAAGAATTATCATGGAGGCCGCGCCGTGTTTCGGCAGGACTATTTCCACAGAGCCGTTTTGGGACAGAGCCGGCTTGATTACATAGTAACCCCGGTAATCAGCGCCGAAGACAACCGCTGTTTTCAATCTTTCCATGCCCGGGACTTTTATCTTTACGTGAACGTCTTTCGTATATTTTTCCCGGACCATGCCCCCGAACGGTACGGCCAATATTACCGCGGCATATTCACCCCATCCGGTAGCGAATATATTTGATTTGATCTTGTCGGAATGGCCGAGCAGCGGGGCGAGATATTGATTTTTCGGCTTGATTTCGGTGACGATGGGGTTGGCGGCGTATACCCATTTTCTGCCCGGGAGAAATTCAAAGAGCGGATTGTACATGGCGAATAAAGCAACCGCATCTTTCGGCAGCGGTTTCGTGGTGGGGTAGCGGTAATAAGGCGAAACGTGCAGCCACGACCCGTAATGCAGGGCGGTTTGGAAGGCATGCTCGCCTTCCGCCAGGCACATCGTCGGGCGTTCCGGGCAGATCATGGCCATTGTGCCCAGCCCCCGGGGGCTGCCTTCGGCCATGGCCCCGTCAATATATTCCATCAACTGCCAGCGGAAAGGGCCATTTCCGATTCCGGTAATCCGGGGCCGGGGAAAGACCTCCCGCACTATCTTTAAGGCGCGCAGATATGCATTAGCCAGGTTGTAAGCCGGCTTGTTGTTGTAAAATGTCTCCCCGTCAAAATGCGCGGTATCTATCCAGCCGTAACTCATCTGGTCGAAGAAGAACCCGTCAATCTCCGGAATCTTTTTCACCAGCAGTTGAAACTGCTCAAGCACGTGGTTGAACCAGGCATACTGCGGGTCGCAGTTCATGAGGAGCGTAAAATGTTTCCGGTCGTAATAATTCCAGGTGACCAGTTCTGCGCCGTTGGTTATGCGCGCGATTGATTTCCGGAAGCTTTTTTGGGCCAGGCCGGATTCGCAGTCGGAAATATTAAAATACGACATTACGTTAACGCCGTTCTTGTGGCAGGTTTCGATGTACCTTCTCAGGTCGTCGTAGGTAAGTCCTTTGATGCCCTTCTCCGGATGTTCCGGGGACTGAAACTGCGTGGCATCAAACGGTTCTTCCGGCGCGTAAGTTCCGAAATGCTGGCAGTGGAAGAGTTCGTTCCACTTATAGTTCATCTTGCCGGCCCAGTCCTTAATCCGTTTCTCGGGTATCATCGGAATCGTATACGCCATGTTTCCGTCAACCTTTTCCTGGCCTTTCACCGGGCCCAGGAGACCGGGGAATTTTTCCCGGACCCAACCGAGCGCGGGACGCCAGTCGCCGGCGTGGCTGAAGCACCACATTTCCAGATGGACTTTTTTCTTTGAAGTCAGCGCGATATTCTGGAAAACAAGACGCGTGGATGATATGCGCTGGCGGAATTCAAAATCAACGTACCAGCGCTGGTCCGGCGGAAGAAGATACGAAAAGCCGAGGCTTAAATCCGGACTGGCGTGATAGAGCGTGCAGAGCGGAAGCGGGGTATCGGTCACTTCGTCAACGCATTTGCAAAAATGCATTGTTTTGATACCGTAGTCATTGTCGAATGGCGCCCCGGAAATCGGCATCCAGAGGTTCCACCGGCTGTGTCCTGACCCGCCTGACCCGGGAAAGACCGGATGCGGGAGCACAAGGTCAACCTGAATTTCCCGGTCCGGACCGTTTTGAAGGGTGATATCCATTCGCCATACCCAGTGGTCCCGCTCCCGCTTCCATTGCTGGCTGATTTTAAAATCTTTTATTTTCGGAAAATCGGCGGAAGAGAAAAAAACGTGGGCGGCATAATCTTGCAGGGTGCAGGTTCCGCTCACTTTGGGGTCAAAAAACGAGGTGAGCGTCTTTTCCGAAATCGCTTCTTCGTCGGCAATCGCGCCGATGGTTTCCGTCCGGGCCCTTACGGTTTTGATGTTTGGTAAAATTCTCCGGATACATTGATTTTTGTCTATTTCCAGCGTAAATTCTTTACTGGCCAATTTTTCATTAAAATCATTTTTCATGGTTCGACTCCTCT
>JAPLMK010000116.1 GCA_026387085.1 Candidatus Omnitrophota bacterium | reverse complement strand
GTATCAAAAAAAAGGGCCTTTGCGTTTTATCTCCCATCTTGACCTGGAACGGTTCTGGCGCCGGGCGGTGCGCCGCGCCCTGATTCCGGTGGTAATCAGCGCCGGTTTTTCTCCGAAAGAAAGGATTGAAATGGGCTATCCGCTCCCGGTGGGCTGCGAGAGTGAAGGGGAAGATCTGATACTGGAGACGCTTGACTCACTGCCGATTTCCGAGGTGGCGGAACGTTTGTCTGCCAATTTGCCTGAGGTGGCGGAACGTTTGTCCGCCAATTTGCCGGAAGGGATTACGCTTGTTTCGGTTCTGCCTTATCTGGAGAAAGGGTCGCTCTTTCACCGGACATCCGGGCTTTCTTATCGCGTTGAGGGGTTATCGCAGGAAAAGAGAGTGCGCTTGCCGGTGGAAAGCGGACGGAGCCCGAAATTGTGGGAATATTTAAGCCGGGAGTTTAACCTTTCCCCGGAGGAGGTTAAATTGTTGAAAGTTACCCGGATTGGGGTACAATATAGTTCCGACTCGTCTTCATGCATATAGCTGCGTTAGCAGCGTTGCCAGCTTCCTCGGCGTACTTATATGTACGCCTCATCGCCGGCTCCTCGCTGCCTTGCTCTATTTTTGAATACGAGTCGGAACAAAACTTAGGTTTGGTATAAAAATTATGGGAAAAAATATGAGTAAAATAATAATTGACAGTGTTGGTTTTGAAACGCGGGCCGCGATTATGGCTGCCGGTCGTCTGCAGTATTTTGAAGTGGAGCGGACCAACCGCTTGAGCCTCACCGGTAATGTTTACAAGGGAAAGGTGATTCGGGTTCTGCCGAGCTTGAACGCCGCTTTCTTGAATACCGGAGAAGCCCGGGAAGCATTCCTGCCGTTGACCGACGTGGCGGATGATTCGCTTTACGGGGAAGATGCCGGCGAGGAAAAGAAAGACGGGAAGAGGCATTCATCCCGCCGCCTGAAACTTAAACCCGGGGACCAGGTTTTAGTTCAGGTGGTTAAGGACGCCATCGGTACTAAAGGCCCCAAGATTACCGCCAACAACATCTCTATTGCCGGCTATCTGTTGGTGCTTTTGCCTCAGCAGCAGCGCCGGGGGGTTTCGCGGCGCATTACGGAACAGTCGGAACGGGACCGTTTGCTCAAAATAGCCGGTTCAGACATACCGGAAAGTTTCGGTTTTATCATCCGTACTTCAGCCCTGGATTGCCGGGAAAAGACGCTGCGCTTGGAAATACGCCGCCTGCTTTCGACCTGGGAAGAAATTTCTTCGGGTTTTAAGGGGAAGACCGGTCCGGTCCGTCTCCATTCCGAAATAGACCTCAGCGGCCGGATTCTGCGTGATCGATATGCTCCGGAAGTGGAAGAAATTATGGTTGATTCTATTCCGCTTCTCAAGTCCTGCCGGCGCACGCTTGCCCTTTTCGGTGTTGACGCGCGCAAAGTTCATTTACACCAGGGGAAAACGCCGCTTTTTACCCAGACCGGCGTGGAAGAGGGGATTAACAAAATTTTAAGCCGTAAGGTTTCTTTGGGCGGAGGCGGTTATATTATCATTGAAGAGACCGAAGCTCTTTGCGCCGTCGACGTTAATAGCGGCCGGACTTCCGGCGATGATTACCGCAGCATGGTTTTGCGGACCAACCTTTTGGCGGCCGAAGAGATTGCCTGGCAGTTACGGCTTCGCAATCTGGGCGGTTTAATCGTGGTTGATTTTATTGACATGGAAAGCCCGCAGGACCGCAAGCAGGTTCAGACGGTATTTGAGAAAGCGCTGGAGCCGGATAAGGCCAGAATTAAAGTACTCCGGTTTTCTAAATTCGGCCTGGTGGAGATGACCAGGCAGCGCATGCGCGAAAGTCTGCGGGATTATTTGGCAGATGATTGTCCCCTATGCGCCGGAAGGGGTGTGGTTACTTCTAACGAGACGGTGGCGGCTCAGTTACGGCGGAGCCTTCAGGCAGAGTTTAAGCCAACCCGTGGTCTTTTCGGACTTTATTCCCGGAAAAAAATAAATCTCCGGGTTTCCCCGCATTTCGGGGAGTACCTGACTAAGAACTTCAATCTGATTTTTCCGGAGCGAATTTACAAGAACCGGATTAACCTGATTTCGGATACCAGTTTGGTTCCGGACCAGTTTAAGATTGTGGTGGATACAACATAAAGTTAGCCATTTTTCATTCTTTGCGGAGGGTTGATGGACCTGCAAAAAAGATGCCTTTTGCCGAACGGAGTTAATCGGATTTTAACGAGCGGCGCGATGGGTCTTTCTTTTTTAGAATTGGATATTATAGTTCTGAATCCGGGCGAGCGCTATCAGGAAAAACTGGAAAATAAGGAAGGAATTTTGACGATTCTTTCCGGACGGGGCCGGGTGGAAGTTGTTGGTTTGCCGATTGAAATTCTGGGCTCGCGTCAAAATGTTTTCAGCGGAAAACCGGAAGGCGCCTATCTTGGTTCCGGGACTTTTTTTGTTATTACCGCGGAGACAGTTCTGGAGGCGGCGCTATTTCGCACGCCGGTTTCGCAAGAATTACCCTCTTATTTCGTTAAGGAAGAAACGGTCCGGTCGGAGAAAAGAGGCGGCCCCAATTTTAGCCGCTTTGTCAGCGATGTAGTCGGTATCAAGAGTTCCGCGGTCCGATTGATTACCGGGGAAACGATTGGTGAAAACGGAAACTGGAGCAGTTATCCGCCGCACAAACATGACCGGGACCGGATGCCGGAAGAAAGTCTGCTGGAAGAGGTTTATTTTTTCCGGTTTCGACCGGAAAACGGTTTTGGTTTAATGCGTATTTATACGGAAGACGGAAGCATCGACCAGCCGATGGTGATTCGCCATAATGACCTGGTGTCGATTCCCAAGGGTTACCACCCGGTAGTGGCTGCCGCCGGTTACGAAATATATTATCTCTGGGCGCTGGCCGGGCCGAAGCGAGAGATGCGCGTGTCTGAGGACCCGGCGCACAAGTGGGTGAAATAGAGCCCGGTTGTCTCTTTTGCTGCACGCTCTGCGCGCCAGGCAAAATTTACGCAACTCGGGTACGAGGCTCGCCGTGTTCTCACCCGGAATTTGGGTGAGTCCCGGCCACTCATACCCTTGTTTTGCTTATTTTGCACCGTCGCTTCGCGAAGTGCAGACAAAGAGACAAACCGGGCTTAGAGGTCTGAAGAAAAACAAAAAGATTTAGCGCCGGGATGAATTTTAAAAGGAAGAAAGAATTTTTGGTGGCGGTGGATTCGGACGGTTCGGTCTTTCCGACGATGGATATTAAGCAGAAAGAGTGCATCCATCCGGCGATTATGGATCAATGGGGCCTTTGGAAGATTGAAAAAGAGGTGCGGATGGTTGCGGAATGGGTCAATCTTTATTCCGTTTACCGCGGTACCAACCGTTTTCTGGCTTTAAAGATGGTCTTTGATTACCTCCGGAATATGCCGGAAGTAAGAGAAAAGAACGTAGTTATCCGGCTCGCGGAGGACCTGGGTGATTTTCTCGGGTCCGGTTTGCCGGCCAGCAACGAAGCGCTGGCCGAATACGCGGCCCAACATCCGGAACTAAACGATGTTCTGGATTGGAGTCGGTCGGTCAACAAGCGGATAGCGGAGCGGTGCCGGATGATTCCGCCTTTTCCGTTTGTTCGGGAGAGTTTGGAAAAATTGCAGTCCGTGGCCGACCTGGTAGTAGTTTCGGCCACGCCTGCGGAAACCTTAATTGCCGAGTGGAGAGAATCAGGTTTAGACCAAATGGTGCGCTCAATTGCCGGACAGGAATTCGGCAGCAAGAAGGAACAGTTACAGGCTTTTTGTATCGGTGAATATCCGCCGGACCAGGCGCTGATGATCGGCGACGCACCCGGTGATTTGAAAGCGGTGAAAGAGTTTCAAGGCCTTTTTTTTCCAATTAATCCGAAACGGGAATTCTTGTCATGGAAACGGCTTTTGGATGAGTCCGGCAATCGTTTTTTGTCCGGTACCTACGCCGGGGCTTATGAGTCGTCTTTGATTCGGGAGTTTGAAGTAATTTTGACGGAAAAGCTAAATTCGTTAATCCCGTAAGTAGTTCTTTCAGGAGGCATATTTTTATGTGCGCAAAATTTAAGTGGCAGGAAGAGAAGGAGAACGGAAACCCGGATTGGTTGGTTGACGGTTCCAGTTCCACGCGCGGAGAAAAAGGGGTGCCGGAGGTTAAACAGGCGACCTGGTGGGACCGTCACGGAAGGAAGGCGCTTTTTTCTTTGCTCTGGATTATGGTCGGAATCGTGGTTATTATTGCGCTCTCCTCTCGTTTTACGAACCGGGTTAAAGGGGCCGGTACGGTCGAACCCTGCGATGTTGAGTATATTGTCGCGCCGGTTGAGGGTGTCGTGGAACTATTGTCGGCTATCGAAGGGCAAATGGTAAAGAAAGGTGAATTGCTTGCTAAAATCAGGCCGGATAATGCCGGGCCTTATCAGAATATAGAAACGGAAGTGTTTGACCTGGCCGGACTTCAAAAAGAACCGGAAAAAGCGAAAGAAAGAATAGCGATGCTTTCCGATAATCTGGGCCGGTTGCGCCAGGAGGCGGATATTCTCCGTAAAGATGAATCGGAAATTCAGGCGGCTCAAGAAAAAATTCTGGCCACGGAAGCAGAGTATAAGCAAGCGGTTAAAGACGAGGAAAGAGCGCGCAAATTATATCAGCAGGAAGCGATCAGCCAGGTTGAGTATGAAGATGTAGTGACCAGGACGGAGGTGGCGCGGGCAAACAGCGTCATATCCCAAAAGCAAAAAATAACACTGCAAAACCAGCGGAATATCAAAGAACAGCAATCGCTGCGAGATGTTGAATCCACCGAAAGGGAGATTACGCTTGAAAAAGAGACCCTCAAGCAGAGGCAGTCGGAGTATTCCCAAAAAAGAGCGATGCTTCAATCGGCCCGAGACCAGGCCGGTCGTTTGGTTGTCTTGGCGTCCCGGGACGGTCAAGTCATTCGCCGGGACAAGGATGTTGGTGAGCACGTAAAGAACGGGGATCTGGTTTTTACGCTCGCCCCGGACGGAAGAATGGTCCTGATTGTTAAGGTTTCGCCGGGCGATTCAGCCAAGATACAAATCGGCCAAAAGGCGTTAATATATCCCCGCAGTTTTTCGGCGCGTTTTTCCGGAGCCGGAGAAGGAAAGGTATTTCAAGTCGGAACTTATGCCCGGCTTCAAGGTCAGCAGGGCCAGGTTACCTATGTGCCGGTTAAGGTGCTGATTGAAAAAATCCGGTCACCCCTGGTGCCGGGTTCTTTTGCCGATGTGGTGATTTTTATGGGTAATCCATGAAAGAGCCCTCAGGAACCGCGCCGCCTCTTTTAATTTTGGCTTCAACCGATTATATTCCCAAAATTATCCGGGCGAGATTGGAGGGTGTGGTTCTTCACGGTGAGCCGATTTTGTTAGCCGCGGAAGCAGATCTTGACGCGCTCGGCCATTTCCTGCCTGTTTGGCTCTTATCGACCAAGAGCCACTTTGTCGTTGTGCCGGCGGTTCCGGAAATACCGGTGAACGGTCCTTACGATTACAAGGTAATCAATGATTTTGATATTCACCCCTCAATCGGTTCCACTTCCTTGCGGTTTTTCCTGAAAGCCACACCGGTAGAATTGGTCCGCTTTACCAATGAAAGCCGGGAACGTTTTCAACGCGTCCTGGTACAGTTGAAGCGTTTGAAAGAAGGGTTGCCGATTCAGGAAGATGCGCTCTTTGTTCCGGATCAGAACTTCTGCCCTAAATGCGGATTAATCCTGCCGAGAGTCGGCGCCCCTTGTGCTCACTGCGTTCAACGTAAAGCCGCTTTCGGCCAGATGTTTTCCATGCTGGCGCCTTACCGCTGGACAATGCTGGGGCTTTTCCTGCTGATGATTGTCGGAATTGCCCTGGATATGCTGCCGCCGTTCCTCACCCGGATTCTAGTCGACGATGTTTTGACAAACCGGCAACACGCCGATTGGCTGCTCTTACTGGTGGCCGCGCTGGCCGGGGCCGCGCTTCTGCGCCGCGGTATTGATATTGTTATTAACTGGTTGGCGCCCAAGGTGGGAACCGGCGTTACCAATGATATCCGCAAACGGCGCTTTCAGAAACTACAGGAGATGTCGGTGGCGTACTATGACCGGGTTTCGGTGGGCCATCTGATGAGCCGTATCACCAGCGACGTGGAAGTTATGCACGGTTTTGTAGTTCAGGTGACTCAGGGATTTCTGGTGAACGTTTTTTTGACAATTGCTATCGGCTCCATGCTTTTTTATATGAATCCCAAATTGGCGATTCTGGTCCTTATTCCCATCCCATTCGTTTTTATCGGCACCATATTTTTCTGGAAACGCATCTATCCCAATTATTATAAGTACTGGGACAGTAATTCCAAACTTGGTTCCATGCTTAACGGAGTTCTCTCCGGTATCCGGCTGGTGAAGGTTTTCGGACAGGAGAAACGGGAAACCAAGCGTTTTTTTAAGGCGACTGATTATGTCCGCGAAACGCGCATAAAGGTGGATACGAAGGTGGGTATTTTCTCGCCTTTAATGGCTTACGTTTTCGGGTTAGGCGGTTTGATTGTCTGGTTTGTGGGTGGTCGCGATGTGCTTAACGGCTGGATAACCCTGGGAACGCTGATGGCGTTTTTGGGCTACATCGGAATGTTTTACGGACCATTAGGAAGTTTGGCGATGTTCTCCAACTGGGTGACGCAGTTTGCTACGGCCAGCCAGCGCATCTTTGAAATTTTGGATATGCCGTCCGAAGTTCAGGATGATCCGGAGGCGATTTCCTGCCCGCATATTTCCGGCGCGATTGAAATGAATGACGTTTGGTTCGGTTACGACCCGTATAACCCGGTTATTAAAGGTGTCTCGCTGAAGATTGAGGCCGGCGAGAAGATCGGCATTGTGGGGCGGAGCGGTTCGGGTAAGACCACGCTCGTTAATTTGCTCTGCCGTTTTTACGAAATCCAGCGGGGTGAAATCAAGATTGACGGCGTTCCGGTGCAGCGTTTCAAGCGACCGGAGATCTTGCAGCATATCGGGCTGGTTCTACAGGAGCCTTTTCTTTTTCGGGGTTCAATCAAGGATAATATTGCTTACGGAATGCCCGGAGCTACCTGGGAAGATATTCTTAATGCCTCCCGGGCCGCGAATTGTCACGATTTTATCATGAAGCTTCCGGAAGGTTATGATACCCAGTTAGGCGAGCGGGGCGCCGGGCTTTCCGGTGGTGAAAGGCAGAGGGTATCTATTGGTCGGGCGCTTTTATTTAATCCCAGAATTTTAATTTTAGATGAGGCTACTTCCAGCGTGGATACGGAAAGTGAGCAGGAAATTCAGCGGGCGCTGCGAATTATCGGTGAAGGCCGGACAGTCATATCGATCGCGCACCGGCTTTCCACGCTGAAGGACGCCAACCGTATCTATGTTATTGATTCCGGCCGCCTGGTTGAATTTGGTACCCACGAAGAATTGATGAAGCGGCAGGGCGTTTATCATAAATTGGTTAAGATTCAAACCGAATTGGCCAGCTTGGATTTAGATTAATTTATTTTTAATTATAGGCAAAGCCAAATAATCCCGAGATAACCATGGAAACCGATAAGATACCAACCGTTTTGAAAGTTGAAGGTGTGGGTGTTAATTTCCTGACCCTGGACCAGGTTGATATAATTATGGGCTTCGACAATTTCCTTTACGTGGTCCTGAAATCCGGGCCAGGAAAGGAAAGGAAGACCTTACTTACCGGGGAGTTTTTGCGGCGCTCTGTTTTCCGGTTACCTGCCCGCATCAGTATGTTTCGCTGCGGTATATCGATACCGGTGGGGAAGAGCGGGAAATAGGTGTTATCCGCGACCCGTCTGCATTTCCGGTTGAGGCCCGCCACTTAATTGCCGCCAGCCTTGCTAACTATTATTTTGATTTTGAAATCCTGAGAATCTTCAAGATAGAACTTCGTTATAACCTGTTGATGTTTGACGTTGGGACTGATCACGGTCCCAGGCAGTTTGAGATGCGCTGGCGGGGTGACCGCGCCCAGAATTACGGCCGGGAAGGCAAGGTATTGTTTGATATTTTTGAAAACCGTTACATTATCCGCGATGTACATAAACTCCTGCCGGAAGACCAGGAACTCTTTACCCGTTTCATCTACTGGTAATCCCGATTCGTCTTCATTCATATAGCGGTGTTGGCTGCGTTGCCAGCATTCTCGGCTTAAAACCATGTACGCCTGCGTCGCTGTCTCCTCGCCGCCTTGCTCTATTTTTGAGGGCGAATCGGCAAAATTACTTATTGACTATTCCTCCCGCTCTGGATTATAATTTATTTACCTATGAATAAGGAAAATGATATTGAAGTGATTCGCGAAAATATTGACCGGATCGACGGCGAAATTTTGGCTTTGCTTCAGCAGCGGGTAGCGGAGATACTTAAAATCGGGGCGATTAAAAAAGAAGACGGAAAGCCGATTTATGACCCGGCCCGGGAAAAAAGGATTTTGGAGCGGCTCAAGAAGGAAAATAAAAGCCAACTTTCCGGAGAAGCGGTTTCTGCCATTTTTCAGGAAGTTTTCAGTTCCTGCCGTTTTCTGGAATTTCCTTTACGCATTGCTTATTTCGGCCCGGAAGCCACCTTTACCCACCAGGCAGCCCTGAAGACCTTCGGAAGTCAGGCGCAGTACATTTCCCAGAAAGGTATCAGTTCCGTATTCAGTTGCGTCGAAAAAGGGCAGGCCGATTACGGTTTAGTGCCGGTTGAAAATTCAAACGAAGGTGTGGTAAATCATACCCTGGACATGTTCCTTGATTCCGACCTGAAGATTGTGAACGAAGTACTGCTTCCAATCCGGCACCACCTGCTTAGCCACGGTTCCCTGAAAGAGATTAAAGATGTTTATTCTCACCCCCAGCCCCTGGCGCAGTGTCAGAACTGGCTTGAGGAGCACCTGACCGATGTGACCTTGCACGAAACCGACAGCACTACCGCGGCTGCTAAGATTGTGGCAAACAAAAAGGACGCGGCGGCCATCGCTTCCGAGATTGCTTCAATGCTTTACGCGGTTCCGATTCTGGAGCGGGACATTCAGGACCACATCCGTAATTTCACCCGTTTTCTGGTTATCGGCCGGCACTACGCGGAAAAGAGCGGCCGGGACCGCACCAGCGTTCTCTTTTCCATCAAGGACCGGGTTGGCGCGCTTCACGATATGTTGATTCCTTTCCGGCAAAACGGTTTGAATCTGACCAAGATTGAGTCCCGGCCCACTAAGCGCCGCGCCTGGGAATATGTATTTTTCGTGGATTTTTTGGGTTACCGTGAGGACGCGGCGGTAAAGACGGCTCTGTCGGAACTGGAAAAACTCTGCCTCTTTTTGAAAATTTTGGGTTCTTACCCGGTTGCGGATGAACCTTAATTTTCTGCCCAGCCAGATTCTTTCGCTCTACCTGCTTCTCCTCAGCCACATTTGTGCCGATTATCTCTGCCAGTCAAAGAGGTTTGTTTATTGGAAGCGGAAAAATAACTCTTATTTCCTGTTTCATATATTCCTGGTCTGGTTCTTTGCTTTCTTATTTTTTCTTCCGTACCGGAGCGGGAAAGCATTTGCAGTCGTAACAATTCTGGCGATTTCACACCTGGTGATTGATAAGTCGAAAATTTGGCTGAAAAAGAGACGGCCGGAAATTAACCAGAAGATGCTTAATGTAGTTGACCAGTGCCTGCACTTCCTGTTGATTTTTTTGGCTTGGAGAGTTTTTCTCTTTAATTTTCCGCTGCCGCCTTTATTCTCCGGCCCGCGTTGGATTTTGAATTTACTGGCGGCTTTAATTGTAAGTTTAATAATCTATAAAGCAATTGCAGGTCTTTCGGAAGAGGAGGAGCGCAAATGATTTTGACTCTGAGGCCCGGGACAACTCAGGAAGGCGTCCAGGAAGTATTAAGCAAGATTAAAGAACTGGGTTTCACCCCGCACGTTTCTTCCGGAAAAGAACGCACCGTAATTGGCGTCATCGGTGAGAATGCCATCCTGCACCGTGAGGTTTTTGACGCGATGTTCATCGTGGAATCGGTGACGCCCATTTCTAAACCGTATAAATTGGTCAGCCGTGATTTCAAAAAAGAAGATACGGTAGTAAGGGTTGGTGACGTTGAAATTGGCGGGAATTCCTTTGTCGTGATGGCCGGGCCCTGCTCCATTGAAAGCCGGGAACAACTCTACCAGACCGCGCAGGCGGCGCGAAAAGCCGGCGCTAAAATATTGCGGGGCGGCGCTTTTAAGCCCCGCACCTCGCCGTATTCTTTTCAGGGTTTGGGAGAAGAGGGTTTGAAGTATCTGGCGGAAATCGGCCGGGAATTGAAGATGCCCACCGTAACCGAAGTGATGGACCCCAGGCAGACAGAACTGGTCTCCCGGTATGCCGACATTATCCAGGTGGGAGCCCGAAACATGCAGAACTTTGATCTGCTGAAAGAGTTGGGCCGCAATAAAAAACCGATTCTCCTGAAAAGGGGAATGTCGGCTAAGATTGAAGAATTTTTAATGTCCGCGGAATACATTTTATCCCAGGGAAACTACGATGTTATTCTCTGCGAGCGCGGCATCCGTACTTTTGAGGAGGCAACCCGGTTTACGCTGGATTTGGCTGCTGTTCCGCTGGTAAAGGAGTTGAGCCATCTGCCGATTATGGTTGACCCCAGCCACGGTACCGGGCGGCGCAGTTTGATTACGCCGATGTCCCGGGCCGCTCTGGCTGCCGGCAGTAACGGAATAATGATTGAGGTGCATCCGAAACCGGAAGCAGCCTTTTCGGACGGATTTCAATCTCTTAACTTTGAATATTTTAACAACCTGATGCTTTCCATCCAGACAATGGCCGTTGCCCTGGGCCGCCAACTGTAATATTCATTTTATTCCTCCCCCTTGACGGGGGAGGCGAGGTGGGGGAGTATGTCTGACCTTATCATTAAACCGGCTCGCCGCTTAAAAGGCGAAATAACCCTGCCCGGCGACAAATCCATTTCGCACCGGGCTCTTCTTATTTCCAGCCTGGCGGAAGGTGTCTCGGTGATTGACGGCCTTCAGGAAGGTGAGGACTGCCGCAGCACCTATCAATCGCTTCTTTCCTTCGGTGTAGAATTGAAGAAGGAGGGCGGCCGGATTCGTGTCAACGGCAGGGGGCCAGCCGGATTTCGGAAAACGCATCAGGTGATTGACTGCGGAAATTCCGGAACCACGATGCGGCTCCTTTCCGGAATTGCGGCCGGTCTTCCTTTTACCACCCGGCTGACCGGAGACGATTCACTGCGGAACCGGCCGATGCGCCGGGTTGTTGAACCCTTACGGCAGATGGGCGCTAAAATTTCTGCGCGCGAAGGAGATTTTCCGCCCCTGGCCATCACCGGCGGTTCTCTTTCCGGAATCAGTTACCGCATGCCGATGGCGAGCGCCCAGGTTAAGAGTTGCCTGCTCCTGGCCGGTCTGCGGGCTGAAGGAAGCACCACCATTATTGAACCGGCGTTGAGCCGGGACCACACCGAACGGATGCTTACCTATTTCGGCGTCGCCCTAAAGTTCCTCCCCCTTGAGGGGGGAGGTGAGGTGGGGGTGAATACGTCTAACACCATCTCCATCCTTGGCGGCCAGCGCCTCTTTGGCCGCCCCCTTAAAATCCCCGGCG
>JAPLMK010000020.1 GCA_026387085.1 Candidatus Omnitrophota bacterium | reverse complement strand
TAAACATTAAAAAAGCGCAGGGAGACCGTTGGAATCCGGTAGGTTTTGCCGAGCATCAGGGCTGTTTCTTCCTGTGTTTTTTTGGTCAGGGCATAAATGGAATTACATTCAAGCGGTGTTTTTTCGGAGGTGGCCATCGGTTTCAGCGGGGATGCGCATCCGGGGCATCGGGGTTCCCAAAGTTCTTGAATCAATTGTTTTTCCGGTCTGAGCCCGGGTTTGACGATGCCGCATTTTTTACATCGGTACAAGCCTTCACCGTAGCTGCTCATTGATGCGGCCACGATTATTTTTTTTACCTTATTTTTTTGGTTGACCAGGATATCAAAAAGAGTGGCGGTTCCGCGTATATTGGTATCAACATAATGTTCCACCCGGTACTGTGATTGACCGACGCCTACGGCCGCCGCCAGATGGAAGACCGCTTCGCAACCGGCCAGCGCTTTTTGAAGTCGGGCATAATCCCGGACATCTCCGCGCACAAATTCCGCCGCCGGGTTTAAATAATTCGGTTTTTTGCCCTGGTGCACCTGCGGTTCTAAATTATCAAAGATGCGGACGCGGTACCCTTCTTTTATGAGCCGGTCGGTCAGGTGGCTTCGGATGAATCCGGCGCCTCCGGTTACTAGAATCTTCATAGATTCTTCCTTAGCCAAAATAAAAGTTTTTTTAAACCCTCTTTTTTAGAAACGGAAGGTTTCCAACCTAAACCTTCTTTCGCTTTTCGAATATCGGAGACGTAGACCCGCTGGTCTCCGGGCCGCCAGGCGTCAAATTTGTGCTTTATTTCCCTTTTCAGCTCTTTTTCTAACCAGGCGATTAACTCCAGCAGGGAAAGAACGTTCTCTTTGCCGCCGCCGACATTGTAGATGTTGCCTGAAATTTTCCCGGCCCGGTCTCGAGCCAGTTCAAAAGCCGAAATCAGGTCATCGACGAAAAGGATGTCCCGCACCTGTTTTCCGTCTCCGTAAATAGTGATTTCCTTGTTTTGTAAGGCGCAGAGCGTGAGATATGCCACCCAACCCTGGTCTTCGTTGCCGAACTGATGGGGCCCGTAGATGCAAGATTGGCGGAAGATAACCGTTTTCAGGCCGTAAATACGGCTGTAATCACGGACATATTGGTCTGCGGCGCCCTTGGAACAGCCGTAGGGTGAATGGAAATCAAGGTTTGTTTTTTCGCTTACACCTTCAGGCAGTTTTGGAATAAAATAGCGGTTATTTTTTTCGGAGATGGCCAGGTGGGTCAGTTCGCCGTAAACCTTATTGGTGGATGCGAAAATAACGACTGCCTCTGGGCAGTTTTTCCGGACCGCCTCCAGGATGTTCAGGGTACCGGCCGCGTTAATCTGAAAATCGGTCTGCGGGTCGGACACGCTGCTGGTAACTGCTACCTGGGCGGCCAGGTGGTAAACGGTTGAAATATCGGTTATGGCTTCGGATACGCTGCGAAAGTTTCTTATATCCGCTTGAATGAAATCAAACTTTCGGCTGAACCTTTTTTTTAGCCAGGCAAGATTATGTTCGCTGCCGGGGCGGGAAAGGTTATCCAGAATTATTACCGCCTCCCCCTTGCCCAGGAGAAATTCAGCCAGATTGACTCCGATAAAACCCGCGCCGCCGGTTATCAGTATTTTCATTTTTGTTGAATCCCTTTATTTTAACCAAAAAACGTTCTTGTGACAAATTTAAAAAGTTTTGAGCCACAGCTGCCGGAGCGTGGTATGCCGGTAAATGCCGACACGTTTCAGGCTGAAGCGGTCTTCCGGTGTAAAGATATTCTTAATGAAACTCGCGCCTTTAATTGCCGGCGTAACAAATGCGGCCTGGTAGCCGGTTTCCGCCACCATCTTTTTGGTTTCCGGGGAGTAGGAGCCGAAAGGATAACAGAAGAAAGCCGTTGGTTCCGGTTGCAGGTGCGTTTCCAGGATTTTTTTTGATTCTCCAATCTCTTTCCGGGCTTGTTCCGGGTCAATGGACGCCAGGTTGGCGTGGGTCAGGGAGTGAGAGCCGAAGGTAAACCCTGTTTTTTTCATTTCCGATATTTCCGGCCAGGTAAGGAGCCGGTCTTTTTCGGTCTTTCCGCTTTTTTCGTCCCGGGCCAGGAGTTTGCTGGTTCCGATGTATCCGGCGGTGATAAAGAAAGTGGCGGTAAGGTTAAATTCTTTCAGGACCGGCCAGGCATGGAGATAGTTATCAAAATAGCCGTCATCAAAAGTGATGGCAGCCAGCCGTTTTTCCGGATTAAATCTTTTTGTTCGGGCCGCCACTAGTTCTGACAGGGGAACGAATTGATATTTTCCGGCGAGGTAATTTAATTGCTTCCGGAATATTGCCGGGTGGATTGCCAGGGTATCTTCCGACCAGTCGTTTACCCGGTGGTACGCGAGGATTAAGGTATTCATTTAATCGATGAATATCTGGTGCCATATTTCTAAAACCAGCAGAAGGTAGAGCCGGTTAGCGTGGTCTATCCGGCCGCCGGTGTGTTCATTGAAAAGTTTTTTCAGACAGGCGGAATTAAAATAGCCGCGCTTCAGCGCTTTTTCGCTCAGGATCACCGAAGCAAGATAGTCCTTTAATTCGTGCCGGAACCAATCTGTCAGGGGAATTCCGAAGCCCATTTTTTTTCGTTTCAGGATTTCGGCCGGAAGGATATTTTTAAATATTTTTTTCAATAAATATTTGGATTGACCGGAACGCAGTTTATATTCGGCCGGAAGGGAGGCGGTTAGTTCCACCACTTTCTGGTCCAGAAAAGGACTGCGTACTTCCAGCCCGTGCGACATTGAGGCGATGTCCATCTTTACCTGGAGGCAGTCAGGCAGATAAAGATTGAAGTCGGATAAGAGCATCTTATCCAGTTGGTTATCGGCCCGGGGCCAGAGGTCTTTCATCTTTTGATAAGGGTCTTCGGTAAGAAGATTTTTGAATGAGGGCTGGTAGAGCGCTTCTTTTTCCGAGAAAGGAAAGACCGTCATCCAGCGACCGTAACGTTCTGCTGCAGACAGGTTTTGCGCCTCATTGAAAACCCAGGCTATTTTGCGTTGCCGGTCGGAACCGTTTTGCGGGATGATTCCGGCGAGCGATTTGGGGAGCCCGGAAAGAAGCGGCTGTAATTTTTCCAGCATCAACGCCTGCCGGTATCGCGGATATCCGGCGAAGTTTTCGTCACCGCCGTCTCCGGAGAGAGCGACCGTGACCATCTTCTTTGTTTCCGCGCACAGGTAATAGGTGGGAATGGCGGAGTTGTCCCCGAACGGCTCGTTATAATGCCGGATTATTTCCGGCAGGATGGTGATGATATCCGGCCGGACCATAAATTCGGAATGCTCTGTTCCGAATAACCGGGCGACCTTTTCCGCGTACTTTAATTCGTCGTAATTATTTTCGGAAAACCCGACGGAAAAGGTCCGGACCGGTTTTTCGGAAATACGGCTCATCAGGCCGACAATCGCGCTGGAATCTATTCCGCCGGAAAGGAAGGCGCCCAGCGGTACGTCGCTTATCATCCGGAGTTGTACTGCTTCCTGAAGCGCATCCAGGACAAGCCGGCCTGCCTCTGATTCCGATACTTTAATTTTATGATTAAAGTCGATTTCCCAGTAGCGTTCCAGGGAAACACGTCCTTTTTGGTAGGTAAGGTAATGTCCGGGCGGCAACTTTTTAATACCGGAGAATATGGAACCGGGCGACGGAATATACTGGAAGGTGAGATAATCGTCTATCGCCTGCCGGTTAATCTCTTTTTTAATATCCGGCGCGAGCAGAAGCGCCTGGATTTCCGAGGCAAAATTAAAAGAGGCAGGGGTTTCGGCGTAGACCAGGGGTTTTTTGCCCAGCCGGTCCCGGACCAAAAGTAGCTGTTCTTTCTTTTCGTCCCAGAGGCCGAAAGCGAACATTCCGCGCAGTTCTTTGAGGCACCCTACTCCCTCTTCTTCGTAAAGGTGGATGATTACCTCGTTGTCTGATTTTGTGCGGAAACGGTGCCCTTTCTCCTCCAGTTTCTTTCGCAGTTCCTTGAAGTTGTATATTTCGCCGTTTGCAATCAGAATTATGTCGCCGGCTTCGTTCTTTAAGGGCTGGTCTCCGGTGGTAAGGTCAATTATGGAAAGACGACGGTGTTCCAGCGCGACACCGTTTTTGCGATAATAACCCTCTGCGTCCGGGCCGCGATGGCGCAGGACGTTTGCCATCCGGTTTAGAATCTTCGGGTCTGTATCCCGACCGGATTTTTCAATGCGACCGACAATGCCGCACATTTAGAGGTTTAGGTAAAGATTGGCCATTTCCAGCGCGGTGAGCGCTGCCTGCCAGCCCCGGTTACCGCTCTTGGTGCCGGCCCGGTCAACCGCCTGGTCCACTGAATCGCAGGTGAGCACGCCGTAAATTATCGGAATTTTGCTCTCCAGAGCGATTTGGCCGATACCCTTGCTTGATTGGCCGGCGATGTAATCAAAATGCGGTGTTTCGCCCCGGATAATCGTTCCCAGGCAGATGACCGCATCCAATTTTCCGTTGGCCGCCAGCCTCTTTGCCACCGGAGGAATTTCAAAAGAACCGGGCACCCACGCGGTGGTAATGTCTGATTCCTTTACGCCGTGACGCATCAGGCAGTCGTACGCGCCTTCCAATAGTCTTTTAGTAATCAGGTCGTTGAAGCGGCTGACCACTATTCCTATCCGTTTACCTTTTCCGTCCAGAACTCCAATCAATTCTTTTGCCATATCATCCCCCTTGTTTTTCTTGAATTTATATTTTCTGTTATTGAATCCCGCTCACCTTTCCTCTCCCCTCCTGCTCCAGAGGCGCACTCGCCTCAGGCGAGAGAGGCGGACTTGCAGCCCGAGGGGATAGGGAAGATTTTGAGTGTCAGATACTTAACAAATGCTCCATTTTTTCTTTTTTAGTTTTGAGGTATTTTTGGTTATACCGGCCGGCCGGTATTTCAATCGGGACTCTTTCGTTAACTTTTATTCCGTATCCGGCAAGTCCGATAATCTTTTTGGGATTATTGGTCAGGAGCCGTATTTGGGAAAGGCCTAAATCTTTTAGTATTTGGGCGCCGATTCCGTAATCACGCAGGTCTTCTGAAAAACCCAGCGCCAGGTTGGCTTCCACCGTGTCCAACCCCTTTTCCTGCAGTTCGTATGCTTTTAGTTTGTTGATGAGTCCGATGCCCCTTCCTTCCTGCCGCATGTATAACAATACCCCGCTTTTTTCCCGGGCGATCATCTCCAGGGCGCGGTGGAGCTGCTCCCCGCAGTCGCAGCGCAGCGAGTGAAATATGTCTCCGGTCAGGCACTGGGAATGGACTCTGACCAGGACTCTCTTTTTTTTATCCTTCCGGCGCAGGTTACCCATAGTTAAGGCGAGATGATGCTTTTCGTCGACCAGGGATTTGTACAGGTGGAGCGTGAAATTACCGTACGGGGTCGGCATTTCCACTTTTAAAACTTTAGATATTAGCTGTTCTTTTTTACGGCGGTAAGCGATTATGTCGGCTACCGAGGTCAGTGAAAGTCGATGCTTGGCTGCTATTTTTTTCAGTTCCGGCAGCCGGGCCATTTGGCCGTCTTTTGCCATTATTTCGCAGATTATTGCCGCCGGGTAGAGCCCGGCTATCTTCATTAGGTCGGTGCCGGCTTCGGTATGTCCGGCGCGGACCAGGACGCCCCCTTTTTGGCTGCGCAGCGGAAAGATGTGTCCCGGCATTGCCAGGTCTTCCGGTTTTGTTTTCGGGGAGATAAGGGTTTTAATGGTGATTGCCCGGTCTATGGCTGAAATACCGGTAGTAACGCCCTTTCTGGCGTCTACCGAAACGGTAAAGGAAGTTCCGTGTAAAGCGGTATTATCGGAAACCATGGGCTTTAAACGGAGTTTCTCCAGGCGTTCTTCTTCCATCGCCACGCAAATTAAACCTCTTGCCTGCCCAGCCATAAAATTAATGGCGGCCGGTGTTGCCTTTTCCGCAGACAGGACAAGGTCCCCTTCATTTTCCCGGTTTGCATCGTCGACCAGGATTATAAACTTTCCGGCTTTTAAATCGGAAATAACCTTTTCGATGGTATTCATTTTAAATAACGGGCAATGATGTCAACTTCCAGGTTTACGGTATCCCCTGCTCGTTTTTCTCCGAGGTTAGTTTTGGTTAAAGTATAGGGAATCAGCGCTACGGAAATACGGTTTCCGGAAAGGCCGGACACGGTAAGGCTGACTCCTTCGATGGCCACGGAACCCTTGACGGCCAGGTATTTTTTGATTTCCGGCGGGAAAAGGATGGTTATCTCTTTGCCGGAACCCGTTTTTTTAATCGCTAAAATTTTACCTTTCCCGTCGATGTGACCGGTTACCAGGTGCCCGCCAATCCGGTCGCCCAGGCGCAGCGCCCGTTCCAGGTTCACCGGCTGGCCAATCTTCAGTTTTCCCAAACCGGTTTTTCCCAGAGTTTCCGGAGAAAGGTCAAACGAGGCCAATTTTTTTTCCGTTCGGTTCACGGTCAGACAGACGCCGTTAACCGCTACGCTCTCTCCGTCCCGCAGGTCGGAAAAAGAGGTTTCCAGGGTTAAAATGCCCTTTTTCCCGGCAACTGCTTTTACCTTTCCGATTTCTTCAACAATTCCGGTAAACATAGGGTTTTATGATAGCATAGGGGTTGCAAAATAACAAAATTGCTTATTTGGAGTCCCGGATTTGAGGTAAGTGCCAGGCGCGATGAAGTCCGTGTGCCCACTGCGGCACACGGACAAGGAGCAACGCCGCAATGACCCAAAGACGGGACTCCCCAAAGGGCCAGGTGCTTTTGGGCTGCGACTGCGTCGCTCATCGCTTGAATAGTACAGTGACTATGCAATCTTCTTCGCTCCTTGTCTCGCTCCAAAATCACTTCTGGCAAATAAGCAATTTTGTTGTTTTGCAACCCCTTAGGCAAGGAGGGAATACAATTTATATTAGAGTAGTTTTTCGTCGCACATCCAGGCGACTGCCCGTTCCATCGTTTCCTCAGGAGTGTATTCGGGCGCGTAATCAAGTTTTTCCCGGATTTTATGTATGTCCGGGCACATGTGGGCCAGGAAATGGTAATTGTCTCCGGGGTCAGGCAAGACCTTTGTTTTGAATTCATTTAAGGTGACCTGCTCAACCGGTATCTTTATGCCGTATATTTCCCCGTAGGCCTCCACAAATCTGGTTGTCGTCAGGGCGTAAGCCGCTCCGACATTAAATATTTCGTCGGCCGCTGCTTCCGGCTTGCGGACCGCACGCCAAAAACCCTGGGCCACATCGGAAGCATCGCATGGTCCGACCAGATTGTTGCAACCTTCCGGTAGTTGAACCGGCTCGCCTCTTTGATGCGCTTGATGAACTTCGATACTGCGTCCACCCCTGCAATCCAGAGGTATTTTGCCGGGTCCGCAGATATTCGGCGGCAGGATGGCCGTGAAAGAAACTCCGTCTTTGCGGGCTGTTTCCTTGACGGCTAAAATTTCATGGTATCTTTTTTGGTATCCCTCAAATTGACATGGTCCCTGCGTGATTTCCGGAACCGGAACTGTTGTAGGCGTTCCCAGCATCCAGACGGAACCGCAGGCGATTATATGACTGATTTTGCTTTTTGTTGCCCGGTAAAGTTCGGGAAGGTTATTACCCAGTATATCGATAAGAACCCCTGTTTTGTCGGTGCTGACAAAATCAAGCCATGATTTTTCGTTTTTGAGGGAAGAAGCGTCCCGGAACTTAACGCGGTTCCAGACCGTCCCTTCCGGAATTGGGGTGCGTCCGGTGGTGACAGTGGTTACTTCGTGCCCGTCCTCAATTAATTGGGGAATTAAAAATCGGCCGATGTGCCCGGTGCCTCCGATGACAATAATCTTCATAAATTTTCCTCATTAATGTAAATAGACAGATGATCCGCGTTGAAGCGACGGGTTGATTTAAGTTTCAAATGGAGCGCTGATTCCGGTGTGGCAAAGCCCTTTCCGGCGACTGAGGTTTTCGCTTTCTCCCCGCCGATAATTAAGGGCGCTTGAAAAAGATAGACCAGGTCTACCAGCCCGGCGTCAATAAAAGAGCCGTTTGTGGCCGCGCCTCCTTCTACCAGGACGGAACCGATCTCCTGGCGGTACAGAAAATCAAGCAGTTTTTCCAGATCTATCTTTTGGTTGCCGGCAACGATAATTTGCGCGCCTTTTTTTTCCAGGCAGCGCAAGCGGCCGGCCGGCGCCTTCTTTGCCACGGCAACCACTATCCGGCTCGCTTCTTCCCATATTTTTGCCGGCAGGGGAAGCCGCGCTTCGCTGTCCAGAATTACCTTAAGGTAACGCTTGCGGGACAGGAGGGTTTGGGGTATCCCGGTCCGCGGGTAGTTCAGGGAAGGGTTGTCGCTTAAAATGGTGTTGATGCCTACCAGAATTACATCGTATTCAAAACGCAGTCGCCGGCCGAACGCCCTCGCTTTTTCACCGGTTATCCATTTTGACTGGCCGGTATATGAGGCGATTTTTCCGTCCAGCGTTTGGGCTATTTTCAGGGCGATAAAGGGCCGATCTTTTTTTAGACGCGTAAGGTATGCCCGGTTAATTTCCCGGCTTTCCTGTTCCAGTAGTCCGGTTTCTACTTCAATGCCGGCTTTGCGCATTTCTTCGAATCCTTTGCCGGAAACCGACGGGTTAGGGTCAGCCATCGCGGCTACCACTTTTTTGATGCGGTTTTTAATTAACGCTTTGGTGCAGGGTGGTGTTTTTCCAAAATGAGAGCATGGCTCCAGGTTGACATAGAGGGTGCTTCCTTCCGGAGATTCCGTCGAATTTTTCAGGGCATCTATTTCGGCGTGGTCGCCGCCAAAATATTGGTGGTATCCTTCTCCGATAATCCGGTTATTTTTCACCAGGACCGCCCCTACTAATGGGTTCGGGCTTACCAGTCCTCTTCCTTTGGCGGCCAGTTGCAGCGCCCGTTTAAGATAGATTTCAGTATTGTTATTCATTTTGATTCCCCTCCCCTAGTGGGAGGGGAAAGGGAAGGGGGAACACAGGCATTCCTTATTATTCCCATGACTCCTTCCGGGTTTTCTAAAACTTCATTGTCCCAGAACCGTAAAACCTTGAAATCTTGATTCCGAAAACAGGCATCTCTCTCTTCATCCTGTCGCTTATTTAGTGCATGTTGTCCGCCGTCAACTTCAACGATAATACGTTTTTCGAAATTTACAAAATCAACAATGTAACGTCCGATGGGTTGTTGCCGTCTGAATTTCAATCCGTCAAGTTGTTTGCGTTGAAGGTATATCCACATTTTTTTCTCAACTTCGGTCGGATTATTTCGGAGTTTTCTGGCGAATAATCCTAATTTATTTTTCATACATGTTATTATTTTTTTTCACCCCCACCTCGCCTCCCCCATCAAGGGGGAGGAAAAAGAAAAAACGATTCCCACCAACGGGTTCGGGCTTACCAGTCCGCTTCCCCTGGCGGCTAAATTAAGCGCTCTTTTTAGATATTTTTCCATTTCCGATCTGGAATATTATGTTATCAATGAGTCGGGTGGAGCCGAGAAAAGCCGCGATTGCGACCAGGATTTTATTTCCCGCCTTTTCCGGCGGTTCTAAGGTATCCGGGTCAACCGCCTCAAGATATTGCAATTTAATTAGCGGATTTTTCTTAAGGCGAACGGCCGCTTCTTTCAGTATTTTTTTGAGACTATTTTCCTGTTTTGCGCAGTCCTTCTGAATCCGCAGAAGGGTCTGGTATAAAACCGGCGCGGTTTTTCTTTCGGCGGGAGAAAGATAAAGATTGCGGGAACTGAGCGCCAGCCCGTCCGGTTCCCGGACCGTGGTTACGCCGATAATTTCCGTCGGAAGATTCAGGTCCTGAGCCATCTTTTTAATCAGGATTAACTGCTGGGCATCCTTTCGGCCGAAATAGGCCTTGTCCGGCTGAACCAGGTTCAATAATTTCAGGACTACGGTGGTTACTCCGCGGAAGTGGCCGGGCCGGTATTTCCCGCATAATTTTTCGGAAAGACCGGCTACTTCCACAAAGGTCCGGTAACCGGTTGGATATATTTGCTTTGCGGTCGGAGCAAAGATAAGGTTGGCGCCGGCTTTCCGGGTCAACTCGGCGTCTTTTTTCAGGTTACGCGGATATTTATGATAATCCTCTGCCGGCCCGAATTGAGTCGGGTTCACAAAGATGCTGACTACGCAGAATAGTTTTTCTTTACGGCAGGCACGGATAAGCGCTAGATGGCCTTCGTGGAGCGCGCCCATGGTCGGCACAAATCCGATTTTTCTGCCTGATTCGCGTACGGCAGACAGGCGTTTTCTTAAAGCTGAGGCTTGGGAAATAACGACCATATTTTCAGGCATAACGTATTTTTTTAGCGATTTTTTTAAAACCGGGTCGCAGAAATCAGGCGCCACTTCTCGGGCCGGTTCCATCACAAACCAACGCTGTAGCCGTCTGGGATGCGGTATTTGTAAGTTCGGTGTGTTAATGATGCGGTCAGCGTAATAGATGATGTCAAGGTCCAGGCTTCGGGCTTCTTTCGGTTGGTGGGGCTGGGGTCGGCCGGAATCTTTTTCAATATTATGGAGCAGTGCCAGGAGCGGTTCCGGCTCCAGGTCTGTTTCCGCCAGGACCGCGGCGTTCAGGAATTCTCCTCCGGCGGTTCCTTCGGCGGCCGGGTTTTTAAGATACGAAGAAATTTTTATTATTTTGACTCCGGCGTCAGTCAGATTTTTCAGTCCTTGCCGGATGTTTTGGAGCCGGTTGCCGAGATTGGAACCCGCTCCGATGATTATTTTGGCCATGAGTTAAAGAAGAAGTTAATTATTTTCCAACCCTCTTTTACGTAGATGCGGCTGGCGGCTGCCTCTTTTTCCGAAAAAACCGGAGCGCCTTTTCCGTTGACTCCGGTTCCGGCGATCAGAAAAGGCACCGGGTCCGGCGTGTGGGTTCTTTGGCGCAAAGAGGTAATATGGTCGGACATAACCATTACCCGGTATTCCGGGAACTCCGCCTGCAGGGCGGAAATTGCCGGACCGACTACTTTCCGATCGAAATCAATGATTGCTTTTATTTTAAGTTTTGTTTCTCCGCTGTGGCTGGTCTCATCCGGCGCTTCAATGTGCAGAATGGCAAGGTCCACCTTTTTTAAAGCGGTGATTGCCGCATCAACCTTCCCTTGATAGTTAGTGTCAAGATAACCGGTGGCGCCGGGAACGTTGATGGCTTCCAATCCGACTGCTTTGCCGATGCCCTTGACGATATCGACCGCGGAAACCGTAACTCCTTCCAGATGGAAACGGTCCCGGAAAAGCGGGAGCCGGGCTTTTTCGCCCTGACCCCAGGGCCAGATATTGTTGGCCGGATTTTCCGCCAGGTCCACCCTGGTTTTATTGATGGGGTGATTTAAAAGAAGGTTACCCGCTCTTTCCATTAAATTAAGCAGGATTTTATCTCCGTCCCCTTTGGGAAGGTATGGCGCGATTGTTTTGTCGAGAATATCGTGCGGCGGAACCGTAACTAATTTTCGCCAGTTAAAAAGAGGTTTTTTGAATACCATTATATTGCGGTAACTTTTACCCGGGTAGAAAAAGATTCCTTCCGGGCTGAAATTTTCCTGGAGCAGGGCAATTAAGGTGTTTGCTTCTTCGTCGGTAATGTGTCCGGCGGAATAGTCGGCCATCTTATTTTCGCTGAGCGTGACCAGGTTGACCCGAAAAGCAACTTCTCCGTCTTGTAAATCTATACCCAGGTTGATCGCTTCCAGCGGTCCTCTGCCCGGATGATGTTCCCTGGGGTCGCATCCCAGGATAGACAGGAACGCGGTATCGCTGGCCGCTTTTACACCCCGGGGAATTGTGCGTACCATTCCCATGATTGCCTGGTTTTGGGCGAGGGAATCCAGGTGGGGCGTGGGCGCTGCTTCCAGGGGCGTTTTCCAGCCTAATTCCGGAATAGGGTAATCGGCCATTCCGTCTCCGATGATTAATAAATATTTCATGCTCGTTTCTCCAGTCAGAGTTTAACCGGTTTCCCGGTTTCCATCGATTTTACGGCGGCCCGGGTTACTTTTAATGTTTCCAATCCGTTGCTGTAATCACAGCGAATCAGTTTTTTATTTCCGGTCTTTACGGCGTCTACGAAAACCCGGTGTTCGCTAAAACCAAAATCATTCTTTACCGCGTGCTCTTCTTTCTTGTCAGCGGTGGTTACCTGTAGCGTGGTAATCGGATTCCAATCTACCTGGATGCCGTCGGTTACGATGCCCAGGGAAGATTTATAGCCAAAAGAAAGCCAGGTGCAGTTAATGTTGCCAATCGCGCCGTTGGCAAACCGGAAGATGGTGGTGCTGGCATCTTCCACGTTGTAACCGGGAATGCGTTTGCTGATTATCCCGGAAAACGGCCGGCTGTAAACCTCAAGAACTTTTCCGCCGAAAAACAGCATTAAGTTTACGATGTGGGTCGCCTGTTCCACTAACTGTCCACCGCTTTGGTTCTTTTTAATCAGCCATTTCGTACCCGGAACCTCTCCGTAATAGGAGCCGGTAATCATGCCCGTTGGTCGACCGGCTAAGATTTTAACGGTTTTTTCTACTATGTCCATATAGCGCAGGACATAGCCGACCGAGGTGATGATGCCGGACTTCCGGACCTGCGCCTCAATCTTCTCGGCTTTTTCCAGAGAAAGGGCAACCGGTTTTTCTACGAAGAACGGAATCTTTTTTTGGCAGGCGATCAGTTCCTGGTCCTGGTGCGCGAAGGGCGGTACGCAGATGTAAAGAGCGTCCAGTTTTTCCTTATCCAGCATCCGGCGGTAATCAAGATAGACCTTTCCGCCGAACTTTTGGCTGGCAGCTTCTGCTTTTTCTTTAACGACATCGCAGAGCGCGGTGATTTCCACGTCTTTCATTCGCGCCAGATTATCCAGGTGGGCGTTGGCGATGCCTCCGGTGCCGATAAAACCGATCTTAATTTTATCCATTTTTCGTCTCCGCGCTAATATTGTAGCATGCGTTCCAGGGCTAATTTTGCGCGCCCGGCAATTTGGGCCGGGACGGTTATAGCCGGTTTCATTTCTTTTAAACTCCAGAGTATTTTTTCCGGAGTTATTTTTTTCATATTAGGGCAGGACGCCCGGGTTGAGCCGGGAATGTAGGTAATCTTTGGATTCTCCCGTTGCAACCGGTGTATCATTCCGATTTCGGTTCCGACGATAACTTCTCCGGGATTATTTTCCTTTACCCATTTGACCATTCCGCCGGTAGAGAGGACCAGGTCGGCCAGGTTGCGTATCTCCCGGCGGCATTCCGGGTGTACCATCAGGATTGCCTGGGGGTATTTTTTCTTCAGCGCTGCTAATTCGGTTGGCAGGAAGACCATGTGGGTCGGGCAATAACCCGGCCAGAGGATCATTTTTTTGGTTGTTTTTTCCCGGATGAAATCACCCAGATTCTGGTCCGGAAAAAAAAGAATTGTCTCCGCTGGTATTTTTTGAACCAGTTGCAGGGCATTGGAAGAAGTGCAGATATAATCGCTTTCGGCTTTAACTTCCAGGGAAGAGTTGATGTAGGTAACCACGGTTGCTTCGGGGTATTCTTTCCGACGATTGCGGATATCCTCCGCTGTAACCATATCGGCCAACGGACAACCGGCTTCAATATCCGGCAGGAGAACCGTTTTTTGCGGAGAAAGTATCTTGGCGGTTTCTGCCATAAAACGCACTCCGCAGAAGACGATTACCTCGGCTTCCGCCTCGGATGCTTTCCGGGAAAGGTCCAGGGAGTCGCCCCGGAAATCGCCGAGTTCCTGGATTTCGGCCGGTTGGTAGTTATGGGCCAGGATGATGGCGTTCCGCTTCTTCTGCCAATCTTTGATTTCAGCAGTGATGTTGTTCATTTTAAAAGACCAGCGCGGCGGCGGCTTTGATGCCGCTCTCCGGTCCGAGTGATGCGGGCAAGAGTTTGATCTTTTTATGCAAAAGCGGAAACGTGCGTTTTTCAATCTCTTCCTGAATGGCGTTAAAAAGCGGTTTACCGGCTTGGGCTACGCCTCCGCCGATAATGATTGCTTCGGGATTGAAAACGTTTACCATGTCGGCCAGCATCACGCCGACGTCTGCGCCGACTTCTTTCCAGATTTCGGCTGCCAGCCGGTCTCCTTTCCGGCAGGCCTCTGAAATAACCTTCGGCGTAATCTTCGTCAGGTTGCCGTTTACTAATCCCGGGATGATTGAAGCCTGATTTTTTTTCAGATATTTTTTCGCTTTGGAGACGATGCGGGCCGAACCGACGTAACTCTCGACGCACCCTTTATTTCCGCAGCCGCAGCGCGGGCCGTTGGTGTTGATTGTGATATGTCCCAGTTCTACCGCGGAATAAGTGCCACCCCTCAACAGTTTTCCGTCGACTACTACCCCGCCGCCCAAACCGGTACCCAGCGTAATACAGATGATGGTGCGGAAGCCTTTTCCGGAGCCGAAAAGATATTCCCCCCAGGTAATGGCGTTGACGTCGTTCTCGACTTTAACCGGCAGTCCGAACTTTTTCCGGAAAATTTCCGCTAAAGGGATCTTGTTCCAGTTTGGAAGGTTCGGCGCCAGGAAGACAACCCCGGCGCTGTTTACCAGACCGGGCGTTCCGATACCGATGCCTTTGATTTCGGAGAGTTTGGCGCCGGAAAGCGCTTCTTTAATGGCTGTTTCTATCCGGAGCAAAACCTCGCCCCTTCCTTTTGCGCCGCCGCTCTCTTTCTGCCCCTGTTTCAGGATGGAACCGTCCCGTCCGACCAGGCCAAACTTAATGAACGTGCCGCCCAAATCAATTCCGACTGCTTTATCCATGGTTATTCCCGGTTTTATTCTTGCTTGTTGTTTATTAATTTTGCGAGCGCTTGGCCAAATTCTTGCGCGGCTTTTTCTTCTTCCGGACCGGGCCGGAACCTGGTCTCAAACACCGGCAGCGGCATCGGGAACCCGGCCGCTTTGATTTCCTCGCCAAATTGCGGCAGAATTCCTTTATTCCAACCGTAGGAACCGAATAAAGCCCAAATCTTGTTTTTTGGTTTCAATCCTTTCAGAAAAGTGAAGAGTTTTACCATTTCCGGAAAAGGAAGGTTGTTCAGCGCCGGCGCCCCCAGGGCAACCGCCTTTGCTTTAAAGATGGCGGTGATGATGTCGCCGGGCTCATTTTCTTTTAAAGACAAAACTGAAACCGGCAGGTTCTCTTTCATTATTCCTTCGGCGATTTTCCGGCCGATAATTTCGGTGCTGCCCCACATCGTGTCATAGACAACAACCGCTTCCCGGTTTGCTTCGCCTTCGGACCAGCGCTGATAGGCAGCGATAATTTTTTCCGGCGCGTTTCGCCAGATAACGCCGTGGCTGGGCGCAATTACCTTGAACTTTAGTTTCAGTCCGGCGATCTTATCCAGCATTTTAAGAATCAACGGAGAAAGCGGTTGGAGGATAGTGGCGAAATAACGGAGCGCTTCTTCCATCAGGATCTCTTCCGGTACCTGGTCGTTAAAGATCTGGCTGGTCGCGTAGTGCTGTCCGAACGCGTCATTTGGCATTAGAATTTCCTGCTCCGGGAGGTAGGTGAACATACTGTCCGGCCAGTGGAGCATCGGCGCTTCGATGAAGGTCAGGGTATTTTTCCCCAAGGGGATTTTATCCCCGGTGCGGACCTGCTGGACCGGGAGGTTGGGTCCGAAGTACTTTTTGGCGCCTTCAATCCACTGACCGGTCGCCAGTATCTTTGCTCTTGGGCAAACTTTTGCCAGTTCCGCCACCGCCCCGGCGTGGTCCAGTTCCAGGTGGTTGGAGATGATATAGTCGATATCCTCCAAACTTGTCAACTCTTTTATTTTTGCGATGAATTCGGAAGTAAACGGCGTTTTAACCGTATCGACCACGCATTTTTTTTCATCCAGGATAAGGTAGGAATTGTAGGTGCTGCCGCGTCCGGTACGGTAGCCGTGAAATTCACGCAGATTCCAGTCGGTTACGCCCACCCAGTAAATCCCTTTGCCAATCGTTATTTTTTCCATTATTTATATCTCCTTGAGTTTTATAGTATTGTTAAGAATCAACCACAAAAACTTTACCACGGAAACACAGAAAACGGCGGAAACACTGAAAAAAATTTAATTCATCTTTAAGATTTATTATTCCGCGTCTCCGTTCTTCCGTGCCTCAGTGGTATTCTTTTCCGGTAGTTCCCGTAAAGCGGTGTCCACCGGCTCCAATTCCGGCAATTCTTTTCCTTCGGATACGGTGCCCAACTCTTTCAGTTTTCTCAGGCCGGGCAAGAGCCGGCTCTCCCAGGACCCGAGCGCCGCGTTGTAGGCGTTTGCGGCAATTCCCGCCAGGTGTTCCGCAAACTTGGTGATTCTTTCAAATAATTCCTGACCTGTTTCCCAGATGCGCTGCGCATTTTCGGAAATATCCTGCTGCTGCCAGGTATAGGCGACTGTCCGCAAAAGAGTAATCAGGGTAGTCGGTGTTGCCAGGACTACTCCTCCGGCGATGCCGTCTTCCATTAACTGGCGGTCCTGTTCCAGGGCGGCGCTGAAGAATGATTCACCGGGCAGGAAGAGGACGACAAAATCCGGGCTGGGGTGAAACTGATTCCAATATGATTTGGAACCCAGGTCTTTCATGTATTTACGGACCGCTTCCGCGTGGCGCGAAAAGGCGGCTTCGCGTACTTCCTCGTTTTGCGCTTCCACGGCCTCCATGTATGCTTTTAATGGTACCTTGGCGTCTACCACGACGGTCCGGCCGGCCGGCAATCTCACGATTAAATCCGGCCTTTTCCGGCCTTCTTCGGTATCGATGGAGGGCTGTTCTTCGAAATCACAGTATTGGGACATTCCGGCCATCTCTACCACCCGGCGCAGGGTAACTTCGCCCCATCGGCCCCGTACCTGCGGCGCTTTGAGCGCCGCGACCAGGGCCCCGGTCTCTTTCTGGAGTGAATTTTGCGTTTTTTGCAGGTCTTCCAGGTGCTGAGTTAAAGTTCCGTGGTCTTTATGGCGGAGGTTCTCCATTTCGCGGAGCTGAGTTTCGTAGCGCTTGAGTGTTTCCTGAAGTGGTTTCACTATTCCGTCAATCGCCTCCTGGCGTTTCCCCAGGTCACCCTTGGACTCGGTAACTAAATTTTCCAGGGTTTTTTTCGCCAGGTCCAGAAATGCCTGATTGTTGCTCTTGAGCGCTTCCGCGGACAAAGCATTAAAGGTGTCGGTTAATTTTGCGGTTGCTTCGGAGAGTAATTTTTTTTGTTCTTCCAGATTTACCTGGACTGCGGTCAGTTGCGTTTCCGCGACTACCCGGCCCGCTTGCTGTTTGGTGAGTTCCGCTTGCAACTGGCTGGACTGAGTTTCCTTTTGCTGAAGCTGGAGCCGCAGTTCGCGGCTGGCGCTTTCGGCAGATGATACCTGATTTTCTGATTCGGATGATCTTCGGCTGTGCGTCAACCAAGCCGCGATTCCGCCTAAAATCAGGCCGCCGATAAACAATAATATTCCGTTTGGCATAATATCTTTATAGCGGATTCAGGAAATTACGGACTTTTTCCAGGGCGATGCGCCGATGGCTTAAGGCGTTCTTTTTTCGCGGGGAAAGTTCCGCAAAAGTTTTTTTCAGTTCCGGCAGAAAAAAGATGGGGTCGTATCCGAAACCGTTTTTCCCTGCTGGTTTCAGCGCGATAAGTCCGTTCTTCCTTCCTTCAAAAAGAAACGTTTTTCCTTCCGGCGTGGCCACGCAGGCCGCCGACGTGAAAGAGGCCTGTCGTTTTGAGAGCGGCACCTCTTTCATTAATTTTAAGACAGCGGCGATGTTGTCGGTGTCCCGTTTTTCCGGACCGGCGAACCGGGCGGAATAGACGCCGGGTTTTCCGTCCAGCGCTTTAACTTCCAGACCGGAATCTTCGGCCAGGACAGTCCGGCCCAGTTCTTGGGCGTAATATTTTGCTTTCGAGACGGCATTTTCGGCAAAAGTTTTTCCGTTTTCCGGCGGCTCCGGTATTTCCGGAAAGTCAGCTAAACAAGAGAGGTGAACCAGTTTTCCGGAAAGGATTGCCTGAATTTCTTTGAGTTTTTTGCGGTTTCCGGTCGCCACTACCAGTTCCATCTTTTATTTTATTTCCAGGGAAAAGTCCAAGGAAGGCGCCGAATGGGTCAGTTGACCGACAGAGATGATGTCGGCTCCGGACCGGGCGTACGCCTTTATATTTTCCAGGCTGATTCTGCCGGAAACTTCAATTTTTCCTTTATAGCCGGATTGTTTTAATTCTTTTATGATTTTGATAACCGCATCCGGTTTGAAATTATCCAGCATTATTATGGTCGCCCCTGCTTTTGCGGCGGCAAACGCTTCTTCCCGGTTTTCGACTTCCACTTCAATCCCCCGTATTTCTTCCCGTCGGGTAGAGAGCAGAGTCCGCATGAAAAAACGCGCTTCTTTAACCAGGGAGGCAATCGCTTCGGTTCTGCTGGCCGCTGTTCCGGTTTTAACCATGATGGAAATATGGTTGTCTTTAATCAGTATCCCGTCGAATAGTCCGGAACGGTGGTTCTTCCCGTCGCCGGACCGGATTGCGTATTTTTCCAGCGGCCGCATGGTCGGCGTTGTTTTGCGGGTATTGCAAATCTGGACCTTTATTCCGGAAACTTCTTCCACGAATTTCGCGGTCAGGGTCGCGATTCCGGAAAGCCGGCTTAAGAAGTTTAAGGCGGTGCGTTCTGCGGTCAGGATGGAACGTCCCGAACCGGATACTTCCGCTACCTTTTCTCCCGGGGATATTTTTTGACCATCAGTCGTGAAACATTTAAATTCTAATCTTTTGTCCAGTGAGGAAAAGGTCAGTTGCGCCAGCGGTAAGCCGGAAATAGTCCCTTTTTCCTTGGCGATAATTTCCGCTGTTATCGTCGCTGATTCTGGTATCAGCCGGCCGGTTACGTCACCGGAACCGATATCTTCCGCCAGGGCGGTTTTAACCTTTTTTTCCAGATCCGGCGCGGATATTTCCAACAATAGCTTATCTTTTTCTCTGGTACAACTCAATCTCTTTTTCACCATTTAGCTCCTTTATTTTATCTCTGATTCGGCCCGCCCGCTCAAAGTCCAGCTCCCGGGATGCTTTGAGCATCTCTTTTTCCAGCCGCTTGATAACCGCCAGAAGATTCCGGTCGGTGATGTTCTCTTCTAAAAGTTTATCGGAAATTTTGGGTGTTTCGCTTAAAATGTCTTCGATTCCCTTATAAATTCCTTTTTTGATTGCGACCGGTTTAATGCCGTGAGCCCGGTTATATTTCGTTTGAATTTTACGCCGGCGCTCGGTCTCGGTGAGAGCAAGTTGCATGGCTTTTGTGACCTTGTCCGCATAGAGAATTACTTCGCCGTTGATGGCCCGGGCGGCCCGGCCGGCAATCTGAATCAGTGATGTTTCCGAGCGCAGAAATCCGGCTTTATCTGCCTCTAAAATAGCCACCAGGCTTACTTCCGGCAGGTCAAGTCCTTCCCGGAGCAGGTTTATGCCGACCAGTACGTCATATTTTGCTTCCCGTAGCTGGCGCAGAATTTCTACCCGGCGAAAGGTGTCAACTTCGTGGTGGATATAGGCTACTTTAATTCCTAAACTTTTCAGGTATTCGGATAATTCTTCCGCGGTATTTTTGCTGAGGGTAAGGACCAGTGTCCGCTCTTTGAGCGCGGTCCTTTTTTTAATCTCCGCGAGCAAGTCGTCAATTTGATTGAGAGTCGGCTTAACTTTCATCTTCGGGTCAAGGAGTCCGGTCGGCCGGATAATTTGTTCGGCGATGCGTGGTGATTTATCGCCCAGGTGTTTTGCGCCGGAAAGCCGCAGTTCATATTCGCCGGGCGTAGCCGAAGCAAAGATTACGGAACGCATAAATTTCTGGAACTCTTCCCATTTCAGGGGCCGGTTGTCAAGCGCGGACGGAAGCCGGAATCCGTATTCCACCAGCGTTTCTTTTCGGGACCGGTCTCCGAAATACATACCGCGAATCTGGGGTACGCTAATGTGGCTTTCGTCAATGATAAGTAAAAAATCTTTCGGGAAAAAATCAAGCAGGCAGTAAGATTGTTTGCCGGGCAGGCGGCCGTCAAAGTGGCGGGAATAGTTTTCCACCCCATGGCAGTAACCCATCTCCTGCAGCATTTCCAGGTCATAATTTGTGCGCTGTTCCAGACGCTGGGCTTCCAGCAGTTTTCCTTTTTGCCGGAATTCCGCCAATCGTACCTGCAGTTCCGCCTCAATTGTTTCCAGCGCTTTTTCCATTTTGGGCCGGGTGGTGACAAACTGTTTCGCCGGATAGACGAAAATATTATTTTCCCGGCTGATTTCTTTGCCGGTCAGCGTGTCGAAATAAGCCAATCCAATAATTTGATTTGCCTCTATTTCAATTCGCAGGCCTCTTTCCTCGTAGGAAGGTACTATTTCAATCCGGTTGCCGCGGATACGGAAACGACCACGGGATAAATCGAAATCATTGCGCTCATATTGAATCTCAAGCAACCGTTTTCGAATTTCCCGGCTGTCAATCTCCTGGTCCTTGGCCAGGTGCAAGGTCATGGAGGCATAGTCTTCCGGGCTACCGGAAGGATAGATGGAGGAGAC
>JAPLMK010000013.1 GCA_026387085.1 Candidatus Omnitrophota bacterium | reverse complement strand
ATCCCTTCGGTCAGGCAGTTCATGGAGTTGGCAGTAAACATGCCGGCGCAGGAACCGCAACCCGGACAAGCTACTTCTTCCAGGGCCTTCAGTTCCTCGTCGGTTATTTTTTCAATGCTCCGTTGGCCCACCGCTTCAAAGACGGAAATCAAATCAACTTTTTTACCCCGGAATGTTCCGGCCATCATCGGTCCGCCGCTGATTATGAGCCCCGGAATATTCACCCGCAACAGCGCCATCAGCATGCCCGGGATTATCTTATCGCAGTTGGGAATCAGGACCAGGCCGTCAAAAGGATAAGCCCGCGCCATAATCTCGCAACTGTCGGCGATAATTTCCCGGGAAGCAAGGGAATAGCGCATGCCCGCGTGGCCCATGGCGATGCCGTCGCAGACGCCGATGGTCCGGAATTCAAAAGGGGTGCCGCCGGCCAGATAGATTCCATTTTTAACCGCCGCGGTAATCAGGTCCAGGTGCTGGTGGCCCGGCACCAGTTCGCTTGCGGAATTGGCAACGCCGATTAACGGCCGGGCTAATTCTTCGTCGGTATAGCCCAGCGCCTTAAAAAGTGAACGATGGGGCGCGAAACGATAGTCATCTCTCAGGATATCACTGCGCATGATTTCTCCTTTTTTAAACGTTGTCATCCCCGTATGTGGTAAACGGGGATCCAAACCGAAAATAAATGGATTCCCGCTTACTACACGCGGGAATGACATTCATTTTTATTATATCACTATGTGGTTCCAGGGTAAAATTACTTCCGGTGGTTGCGCTTTTAGAATAGAGGCGCAGTCAATCTCCGCTTCGGCAAGCGCTTCCATCCAGACATCAAAACGGAAATATTCATCCCATCCGTCAAACCGACAGCCCTTTTGCCAGGCGCCCAGGATTGCCTTGCCCATCTTCCGGTCAGCCCGGGAGAGGATTCCTTCTAAAAAACTCTGCGGGTAGGAGTGAAAGCGCAGTGAAAGATAACGGTTATTCCTTAGATTACCCCGGAGAAAATCTGTTTTTTCCTTTATTTCATTTTCGGTTGCCATGCCCGCCCTTTCCAGCGGCGTGTGCGGTTTTGGGATAAAGGTATTGAAGGATAAGTTAAGGCGCAGGATTCGACTCAACTCGGTAACGAGCCGGATTATTTCCTTTAAGTCTGATTCGGTCTCTTCCGGCAGTCCGAGCATAAAGTAGAGCTTTAGGTGCTGCCATCCGGACTTTTTTGCCTGGGAGGCCTGGCTTATCAGGTCGGCGTCTGTGAGTTCTTTTTTTAATTGTTGGCGCAATCTTTCCGAACTTTCCGGTGCGAAAGTTAAACTGGAATGCTTCCGGCCCTTTTCCGACTGGGCGGTTGAGAGCAGCAGCGTATCGGCTCTAAGGGATGGGAAAGAGACCTTTACTTTCTGCTCGTGGCATAATGGTTCCAACAGGTTGCGGAGTTCGGCCAGGCGCGGATAATCTCCGGTGGAGAGGGAAAGCAGGGAGATTTCATCGTAGCCGGTTTGTTCCACCGCGTTTTTGGCTATCTCCATAACTTTCCGGGGAGAGCGCGTGCGGCACGGTCCGTAAAGCACCCGGGCCTGGCAGAATTGGCAATGATTGGTACATCCGCGCATAATTTCAATTCCGACCCGGTCGTGGACCAGGGGCAGGTAAGGGACCAGCCATTTTTCCGGAAAGAATGCGTTTTCAAAATCTACGACGGTTCTTTTTCTTATCTCGATTGAATAGGAATTTCCTTTTTTATCCCCCTCACCTTTATCCTCTCCCCTTAGGGGAGAGGGGAGGGTGAGGGGTAATTTGGGACAGGCGGCTTTTTCCCGGGACAGCAGGCCCTGGTAAGCGCCGGATTGGTCGTATTGGGGTTGGTATAGGGACGGCACATAAATGCCGGGTAAACGGCT
>JAPLMK010000113.1 GCA_026387085.1 Candidatus Omnitrophota bacterium | reverse complement strand
GCTGAAAGAACTGCTTCGAACCTGGTCCGTTCTCCAACCGCCCCGGCGGTTTACGCTGATGCTGATGCCTAAAAACGGAACGATAACCACCGGAAATTCCAGTCCTTTGGCTTTGTGGATAGTCATCACCCGGACCGCATTGCCGGGGGTCGCGGCCACGTACATCTTTTCCGTCGGCGCCGCCTGAAAATATTCCAGGAATTCGGCCAAGCTGGACTGCTCTTCCTCCTGTTCCCTGATTATCTCCAGAAACCGCATAAAACATCCCTGGCATCCGGGAAAATTCCGAAGAATGCCGAATTTCCGAAAAATGCTCACCGTCAGTTCATAGGGCGGATAAAATCCGACGCTATTGAAGAATTCCTCAAACAAATCATCCCAGACCGCCCGGAACGAACGCCGGAATTCCGTGTATAAGTAACCGCTGCGTCTGCACTTTCCGCCAGAGGCGGATCCGCCTCTGGCGGAGAAAATAAAATCATGCATCGCCTCCCGGCTCAATCCGGAGGCCTTCAAAAAAATATTACCGGTTAAAAAAGAAGCGCAGGAAAGATTGTCAACCGGCGAATTAAGAAACTTCAAAAAAGAGAGCACCTCTTTAATCAGGGGGTTTTCTCTTACGTTGAGGGTCTTCTCCGATTCCACCGGAAAACCGGCCTCCAGCAACCAGCCGGTAGTCATCTCCACCCGGGCGTTATCCCGGGAAAGAATAGCGATATCACCCGGCGCAAAACGCTTCAGGAGCCCGGAAACCAACTCCTTAACCTTAGTTTTTATCGTCTCCTCACTCTCCTGCATCTCGCTCGATTCAATCTTTTCCACCCGGACATAACCTTTATCCTTCTCCGGCAGATATTCCTGTCGGGAGTCGGCAAAGACCGAAACAACCGCTTCCGGAGAATCAACCTCTTCCGCTTCCCCGCTCTCCGCCAGAAAACGCCCGATATTTTCCGGCGTAAAAACGCCATTATTAAATTCCACGATCTCCTTATGGCTCCGGTAATTTTTATTCAGCCGTTCGGAAGAAACCGTGGTGGCCGGAAATTCTCCCCCTTTCTCCAGGGAAGCGAGCAAGGAATCATCCCCGCCCCGGAAACGATAGACGGCCTGTTTCCGGTCGCCGACGCAAAAGAGCGACCCGGCCCTGGAAAGCGCTTCTTCCAGCAGCAGGTATAAATTCTGCCACTGGAGTTGGCTGGTATCCTGGAATTCGTCAATCAGGTAGTGGCTGAAACGGGTAGCCAGCCGATAATATATTTCCGGCACGCTTACCGCCTTCCGGCCGATCAGACCCTGGGCCCGGCTGTTCAATTCCTCCAGGAAAATAACGTCATCCTTTTCGGATAATTCGCGAAACTCCTTTTCCACCAGATAATAAATGTCAATATACCGGTTGAAAACGGCCGAGGATTGAAGACGGCACAATTGGTCCAGGTCCGCCTTGATTTCCTGCCAGAGTCCCACAATTTCCGGAGGAACGATGAAACCCTTATTCACCGGAAAATCATCCTGGCTGAATTTAGCCGGTACTTTTTTTACGCTAAAAAAGCTGCCACCTGATTCGCAGAAACGTTCCAGTGATTTTTTAAACGTTCCATTGGTTCCTTCCGGCAAATCCCGGTATAGTTTTCCGATATTTCCGGTTATCTTTTCCTGCCAGGAAAAAAGATCGGTTATTTCCCGGGGATACTTCTGAAAAACGCCGGCGTAAATGTTGTATTGGCGGAAGAGGGAACTGATAATGGAGAAGATGTCCCGCCTGGGCAGCCAGGATGGATTCTCCTCCAGGCGGATGTACTGCCGGAGAAAATCTTCCAGTAAATCCCGGGCGCCTTTATTTCCTTCGCTCGCCCTTTGCAGAACCTCATCCAAACTATAGGAAAGATAATCACGCAGGTCTTCCCGGACTTGAAAGTTGGCGGAAAGGTTTAATTTAAAAGCGCAGGCGGAAAGGATGGCATTGATAAAACTATCTATCGTCTGCACCTGAAAAAAGTTATAATTGCGGATAAGATAATCCAACGCGGCCCCGGCCTTAGACGGGCTCTCCGCCGCGGATACGCCGGCCCTTTCCAGCGCAGCCAGGATATTCTTCTTATCCTCAGGCGTCGGATAGGAATCCAGGCTGACCATCTTTAGGAACCGGATAATCCGCTCCTTCATTTCAATGGCGGCCTTGTTGGTAAAGGTTATCGCCAGGATGTTGCGCAAGGGGCTATCCGCACCGGAACCTAACAGGAGCTGGACATACCTGGTCGCCAGCGCATAGGTCTTTCCGGAACCGGCGGAAGCCACCACGGTCCGAATCTCCGGAAATTTCATCCCTTTTATCTTGTTCATATTACCTGTCTTTATTCCTCCAACTCAAAGCCCTTAGCCAGGAGAAAGCCGCGGCTGCGCTCGGCCAGGGGATAAACCGAAACCAGATTGTAAAAACTCTTGCCGTGGTTCGGTTCCAAAATATGCGCCATTTCGTGGAGAATCACGTAATCCCGCACCCAGACGGGCATGTTGGCCAGGCGGTGCGAGATGCGTATGGTTTTGCGGCGATAATTACAACTGCCGAAACGGCTCTTCTGGTTGGTCACGTACTTGATGGAATTTACCTGAATCCGTCCGTTAAAATAGCGTCGGTTCAATTTCTCGTATACCTCGGTAAGGTCTTCCTTCCGGCTCAGTTCGGTAATTTTACTCTTCCGTTCAAACTTCAATTGAAAACGCTCCACTATCTCCCGGAGTTTTACCTCCGGAATATCAACCGGCGCGTTAACCATCATCACGCCATTTTTCATCCGGGCGCTGACGGTTTTGCGGCGGCGCTGACTACGGGTAATCTGGATTTCCATTCCCCCCCTCATCCCCCTTCCCTCGCCCCTCCCGCCAGGGGAGGGGAATTTTTGTCTTGAGGAAATTTCAAGCAATCAACTCAAAGGCGTCACGGACATCCATACCAACCGTGATACCTAATGCCTGGGCCCGGGCATTAACCTTCATGATTTTCCGGTTAGGGAAACGTTCCAGGGTCCCGATGGGGTTCGCCGGTGTACTTTCCGGGATAGCTGCGGCTACACCGAACTTTTCAATTGCTTCCAGGTCAAAAACTCCGCAAGCTAAAAACCCCTTGGCGCCGGTAACCAGAAGTATGCTGAATCCGGCCCACTTGACATGAACACCCTCTACCAGGCCATTTTTGGTCTGATATGATTTTGTGATTGTTTCCATTTTGCACCTCCAAAATTAGCCCGTTTAAACTTTCAGTGGAAATTCCGGTTCCATCGTTACGCAGTTACGGCCGGACAATTTACTCCGGTACATCAATTGATCGGCTCTCTTCAACAATATTTCCGACGAATCATCGGAACGCGCCAGCGTAGCGCCGACGGAAATAGTAACATTTATCCTATCTTTTCCCGCAAATAAACTTGATTCTCCAACCAGAATACGGTATTTCTGGGCGATGCGAAATAACTCTTCCCCGGTAACATTGGCAATAATTGCCACAAACTCCTCGCCGCCCCACCGCCCCAAAAGGTCAAACGACCTGGCGTTATGAATAAGTGTGCCGGCAACCATCTTCAAAACCAGGTCACCTGTTTCGTGTCCATAAGAGTCGTTCACTTTTTTGAAATAGTCGATATCAATAAAAAGCAGGCCGAATTTCCAACCGTAACGCTCTAATTCGTTTAACCTGGAATTCAACCCGGCTTCAACAAGCCGGCGGTTCCCCATCCCGGTCAAAGGGTCAAGCAGAGCCATTTTGCGGAGTTCCTCCACCCTCTGCATTAATTCATCCTTGCCTGAAATATCGCTGAATATCTCCACCGCGCCGATAATCTTCCCCTTTCCATCCCGGAGCGGAGCTCCGCGTACCGAAACCGGCACCCGGTGCCCGTCTTTATGTTTCAGATAAACTTCCGCCTCCTGATTGGTCCCTTCCAGCATCGCTTTGGCAAGAGGGCACAAATCACGGCAAAGCTCAACCCCTTGGCCATCAACGTGGTTCAAAATATTATCTTTGCAAAAACAACCGACCACTTCTCTGCTTTGATGTCCGGTAATACGCTCCGCGCCCTTATTCCAATAGGAAATCCTTCGGTCCAGGTCAACGAAATAGACGCCGTCGGAAAGGTTATCAAGAATACTTTTGTACATATCATTTTTTATCGGCATAAGCAGACCTCTCTGTTTGGCGAGGCTAAAGCCCCGCACTACGAAAGAGACAGGCGCAACGCCTGTCCTACAACAATGCGTGCGATAAATCGCACCGCTACGGGGCGGGAGGGGATACAACCCCCTCCTACAGGCGACCCTGAAAGGGTCGCACTACATTAAATCAGAATAACACAATTACTCAGGCAGACCGATATCCGCGCAAATAACTTCTCCGGTGTATAATTTTGCGGCCGGATTCTGAAAACCAATCTTGGGATAACCCAGGGTTACCGTCTTGAATGCTTTTACGGAAGCCCCCAGGGGCTTTCCGGTGTCCGCGTCCAAACCGCTGGGAACATCAGCCGCAATTACCGGGGAACCGAAACCATTTATCCGGTCTATCAGTTTCCGGTAAAATTCATCCAGCACACCCCTGAGACCGATTCCGAAAATAGCATCGATAACCAGGGCTGGAACCGGTAAGTCATCAAATAACTTGATTGCATAGGAATTTCCTTTTTTATCCCCCTCACCTTTACTCGGCTGGGCGGCGAAGCCTGACCGGTCCACTCCCCTAAGGGGAGAGGGGAGGGTGAAGGGTGTGTGATTCATCTCAACTAACGCCCGGTAATTGGCCTGAGTCTCCGGTGAAAATGATTTCGGAATCCCCGCCAGAAAAGTTTCCACCGGATAATTATTAAGCAGCAGATACCGGGCGGCCACAAAACCATCTCCGCCGTTATTGCCGT
>JAPLMK010000042.1 GCA_026387085.1 Candidatus Omnitrophota bacterium | reverse complement strand
ATTTTCGCGCACCACGACGTAATCGATATGCTCCGGCCCTTTATCCTTGATGGGCGTCCAGACTCCCGGATAAAGTTTAACCGGCCTTAAATTTATGTACTGGTCAAGCGCGAAGCGCAGTTTTAAGAGCAGGCCGTGTTCCAGGATGCCGGGCTTTACCTCCGGATGGCCTACCGCCCCCAGGTAGATTGCGTCCAGTTTCAGAAACTCTTCAATGGCGCTGTCGGGCAGGATTTCACCGGTCTTCAGGTAACGTTCTCCCCCGAAATCATAATTGACTAATTCAAATTTAAGGGAAAATTTTTGTTTGATTGCGTCCAAAACTTTTAGTCCTTCCCGGATTATCTCCGGCCCTACCCCGTCTCCGGGAATAACGCCTATCTTATAGGTCCCTTTTTTTCTCTGGTCGCCCATTTTAAAAGTCCTCCGTTTTCCACGATTTTGGTTAAGAATTCTGGAAATTCTTTAATTGCAAAATGCTGGTTTTCGGTTAAGTTTTCAATTCTTCCGGTTGTCAGGTCGATCACGATTTCCGCGCCCTCCTTAATCGCAATTGCGGCTTCCGGCGATTCGATAATCGGCAATCCGGTATTGATGGCGTTGCGAAAGAAGATGCGGGCAAATGATTTGGCGATTATCGCGGAGATACCGGCGCCTTTTAAAGCCAGAACCGCGTGTTCCCGGCTGCTGCCGCAGCCGAAATTTTCTCCGGCCACAATAATGTCCCCGGGCTGTACTTTTTTCGAAAACTCCGGGTCGGCGTCTTCCATGCAGTGCTTACCGAGTTCCGCGGCTTCGTAAGCGGTCATGTACCGGGCCGGGATAATCAGGTCGGTATTGATATTATCGCCGAATTTCCAGGTTTTGCCTTGTAATTTCATTTTTTTCGGGAGGGGGACGTAGCCCCTCCCCTACAGGCGACCCTGAAGGGGCCGCACTACGTTGCATTATACTTCAGCGGGATGGGTTATCCGGCCGGTTAAGGCGCTGGCGGCGGCTACTGACGCCGAAGAAAGATAGACCTTGCTCCGGGGGTGTCCCATCCGGCCCACAAAGTTACGGTTGGTGGTTGAGAGCGCCACTTCTCCTTCGGCCAGCACGCCCATGTGCCCGCCCAGGCATGGTCCGCAGGTTGGCGTACTTACCGCTGCGCCGGATTCGACAAACGTGTTCAGGTAACCTTCTTTCAGGGCTTCCTGCCATATTTTTTGTGTGGCCGGAATGACAATCAGGCGCAGATTTTTGGCCACTTTTTTCCCTTTCAGTATTTCGGCCGCTATCTTTAAATCTGAAATTCTTCCGTTGGTGCAGGAACCGATCAGGACCTGGTCAAGTTTAACGTCTGAAAGCCGGGAAACCGGGAAACCGTTTGAAGGTAAATCAGGCGCCGCCACAAAAGGTTCAAGTTCCGATACGTCTATCTTGATTTTTTCCGAATAGACGGTTCCGGAATCCGGGTTCAGCGTAAAATCAGGGTGCGTGTCAACCCAGCCCGGGTTTACCTGGCGCAGGTAATCCATGGTGATTTGGTCCGGAGCGATAATACCGTTTTTGGCTCCGGCTTCAATTGCCATGTTGCACATGGAAAAACGGTCGTCAACCGGAAGGCGGGAAATAATCGGACCGGTAAACTCAAAGGCCTTATAACGGGCGCCGTCCACCCCGGTTTTAGAGATAAGATAAAGAATTAAGTCCTTGCCGCCGACCCATTCCGGTAATTTTCCGGAAAATTCTACGACAATTGTTTCCGGAACCCGGAACCAGGCCTTGCCGGTCAAGAGAAAAAACGCCAGGTCGGTACTTCCGACTCCGGTTGCGAAGGCGCCAAGCGCACCGTGGGTGCAGGTATGGCTGTCTGCGCCGACAACGATTGTGCCGGGCAGGATGAGCCCTTCTTCCGGCAGGAGGGCGTGTTCGACGCCCATTTGGCCGATTTCGTAAAAGCGGTTGATCTTCTGTTTGCGGCTAAATTCACGCAGCATCTTGACCAGCCCGGCGCTGTCAATGTCTTTGCAGGGAGTAAAATGGTCCGGAATCAGGGCTACTTTTTCCGGCGCAAAGACCTTGTTTCCGTATTTCTCAAACTCCTTGATGGCCGGCGGTCCGGTTAAATCATTGGCAAACCCCAGGTCAACGTCAACCAACACGAATTCGCCCGGGCTGAGTACTGCCCGGCCGGATTTTTTTGCCAGGATTTTTTCGGTAAGCGTCATAAAAGTAATGGTTATGATTTAACGCGCTTGTTTTGAAGGTGGCGGTTAACCGCATTCAGGTATGCCTTGACGCTGGCTTCGATAATATCGGTGCTCACCGCCCGGCCCGGTATTTCCCGGTCATCAATGGCAATCTTCAGGGAGGCCTCGCCGAGAGCATCTTTGCCGCCGGTCACCGCGGTGATGCGGTAATCGGTCAGCCGCGCCGGAATGCCGGTTAACTGGTCAACCGCATGACAGGCGGCATCTACCGGTCCGTCGCCGGAGGAAACCGCCTGTAAAATTTCTTTGCCTTTCTTGAGCCGGACCGTGGCCATCGGAACGGTGTTAGTTCCGGATGTGGTGGAGAGATAATCCAGAATATATATTTCGGTTAGAGGCACCAGGACCTCTTCCATCAGCGCCACCAGGTCCTGGTCGTTAACTTCCTTCTTTTTATCCGCTAATTCCTTAAAGCGGATAAAAATCTTCTGTAATTCGGCATCTTTGAGCCGGTAACCGAGCCGGAGCAAACGGTTAGCCAAGGCGTGCCGTCCGGAATGCTTGCCTAAAACCAGCACGCTTTCCGGGACGCCGATTAGCGAAGGTTCGATTATTTCATAGGTCCGGCGGTCCTTCAGGATTCCATCCTGGTGGATACCGGCTTCATGGGCGAACGCATTTTCACCGACGATTGCCTTGTTTCTCTGGACGATCAAGCCGGTCAGGTTGCTGACCAGCCGGCTGGTGCGGTAAATTTCCGCCAGGTTGATATTGGTTTCTAATTTCCAGGAATCGCGCCGGACGTGAAGACCGACCGCAATCTCTTCCAGCGAGGCGTTGCCAGCCCGCTCGCCGATGCCGTTGATGGCTACTTCGACCTGGTCGGCGCCGGCGGACAGGGCCGTTAAACTATTAGCAACCGCTAAGCCAAGGTCGTTATGGCAGTGAACGCTGATCCGGATTTTTTTGTCCAGGCGGCTGCGCAGAAAAGCGATTAATTTTCCGAACTCTTCCGGAACCGTATAACCGACCGTATCCGGTATGTTAATGGTTCCGGCGCCGGCTTCAGCCACTGCCTGGGCAACTTCCAGGAGGAATTTTGGTTCGGTGCGAGTGGCGTCTTCCGGTGAAAACTCCACATCCGCAACTCCTTTCCGGGCACGTTTGACCGCTTCCACGGCAATCCGTAAAATTTCTGATTTAGCTTTGCCTAATTTATATTGACGGTGGATTTTGGAAGTGGCCAGAAAAACGTGAAGCTTGGGATGGGCCGCAGTTTCCAGGGCTTTAAGCCCGGAGTCAATATCCTGCGGCAAGGCGCGCGCCAGCGCCGCCACCTGGCACTTTTTAATTATTTTTCCCACTTCCCGCACCGACTGGAAATCAGCCGGGGAAGAGATGGGAAAACCGGCTTCAATGACATCAACCCCGAGTTGTTCCAACTGGCGGGCGATGCGTACTTTGTCGGTTACGGTGAGGCTTGCGCCCGGCGATTGTTCGCCATCACGTAAAGTGGTATCAAAAATTCTGATTAAACGTCCCATATTTCATATTTTAACATACCGGAGAGTTGAATTCAAACCGGGGGTGTATTTTTTCGTAACTCCCTAAGGACATCCTTTAGGAAGTGTTGTATAATATTAAGATATGACGGAAAAAGAGATAATTGCCGCCATTTCTGATTTAGCGAGCGCGGGCAACTGGCCGGTTTATCTGGTGGGCGGTTACCTGCGTGACCGGATTCTGCATCGCGCCTGCCATGACCTTGATTTTGTCGTTGAAGGCGACGCTATTATTTTTGCTAGAAAAGTGGCTAAATCTCTTTCCCTGAAGCCACCGGTTTTTTACAGCCGCTTTGGAACCGCCATGTTTAAGAGCGGAAAAACAACCCTGGAGTTTGCCACCTGCCGTAAGGAGAGTTACCTGGCTCATTCCCGGAAACCGAAAATTGTCGCTTCCGAATTGAAAGATGACCTGAAGCGACGGGATTTTACCATTAACGCCCTTGCCCTTTCGCTCAAGGACGGAAAGATGGTTGACCTGTTTGCGGGCCGGGAAGACATTAAGGCGCAGATACTCCGGACTCCGATTGACCCGGACAAGACTTTTTTTGACGACCCTTTGCGGATGTTGCGCGCAGTCCGTTTTGCCAGCCGTTTGAATTTTGTAATTCACCCTCAGACAGAGGCGGCCATAATCCGCAACCGGGAGCGCTTGAAGATTGTGAGCCGGGAACGGATTGCCGATGAGTTTTTGCGGACCATGGAGACAACGCAGCCGGTCACCGGGATAGTTTTGCTGGACCATCTGCAACTTTTACCGCTGGTCTTGCCGGAGATTGAAAACCTGAAGAACGTGGTAGCGGCCGACGACCGCATTTGCAAGGATGTCTTCCGCCACACCCTGATTGTCCTGGACCGGGTCAGCCGCCGGACGAAGGACCCGGCCACCCGGTTGGCTGCGCTATTTCATGATGTCGGGAAACCGAGCACCCAGAAGTTTATCCCGGGAGAAGGATGGACTTTTCATGACCATCCGATTAAGGGCGCCCGGATCTGGCTGGAGGTGGCGCGGCGGTTTAATATCGGAAGTCCGGTCCGGGAGAAAGTTTACAAATTAATCGAACTTCATCTTCGGCCCCATTACCTGGCCGGGGCCGGAGTAAACGAAGAAGGTGCCAGCAACCGGGCGATAAATCACCTGGTTAACGATGGCGGCAAATACCTGAAAAGCCTTTTTATCCTGAGCGCCGCGGACCTGACCAGCAAAAACACGGAAAAGGTCCGTAAAGGCCTGTCCGGCATCGCCGACCTGGAAAAGAATGTCAGGCAATGGAAAAAGGAGCAGCGCGCTGCGATCTTTAAGCTGGCTATCGATGGCAACGAAATTATGAAGTTATTGGAGATTAAAGCCAGTCCGTTGGTGGGCAAGGTTAAATCGGAACTGGAAGGACTGGTTCTGGACGGGGAAATTCCGAACCGGAAGCGGGATTTGAAAAAATATCTGCAGGATAAAAAAGCGCAGCTCGTTTTACTGAAATAGTTTTATATCAAAAAACATAAATGGATTCCCGCTAATTATCAGCGGGAATGACAGAAAATGGAGGGTAAGATGATGAGTAAGGTGAAAAGAATATGGTTGGTGGTGTTTATCGTAATAATTGTCGGGGCGAATGTAGTTTTTATGGCGCATAAAAAACCGGTTCCAAACGGGATGGCCCCGGAGCCGAAAGCAACGTTGGCGATGACAAACGCGGAAATCAGCGCGGCAATCAGTTACGGGAAAAACCACAAGGGTGATTTACTGGTTGATTTTGAAAAACCCTGGACTGTTTCTCTGGGTTACGGCAGCGGCAAGGGAAGCGCAACCGTTTTTACGCCGTATCACTGCCTGGCTTTAATGGCCCGGACTTCGGTCCTGGATAATTCTGCCGTCTTTGCGCGGAAAACCACAAGGACCTTTATCTCGAACTTATCCTTTACGGTGATGAAGATGGTTTTGACCGCGACTATAAAGCGGCACTTTTGCAAGACGGCTTGGAAACTCCGATTCTTAAAACCTTTCATCCGGGGTACGACATGGCGCGCGAGTATACGATTTCCAGTCAGCAAAAGTTATCTTTACCGGCTGGCATCCTAAAGAAGCAAGATAAAATTATTCTGCGGATTGTAAAGCCAAAGGAGCCGGAACTGGATTTTGTTTTTGATTTAAAGAAGATTCCGTAGAAGATAGATTCCCGCGAGTTTACCCCCGTATGTATTAAACGGGGGCGGGAATGACGTTGGTTTTTATTACCGGAGAATTTCCCGCGGTTTGCCGTCGCGGTATTGGCCCACGATACCCTGGCTTTCCATCTCTTCAATCAGCCGGGCGGCGCGGTTAAAACCAATTTTAAGCCTTCTTTGCAGCAGGGAGATGGAAGCGGACTGGTGCGCCAGGACAATCTGGACCGCCTCGTCAAAGAGCGGGTCTTCGCCGGCAAATTGTTCGGAACCCTCCTCCCCGTTATTTTCCTGGATAAAGTCCAAATCACAAGTGGGACCCTTGCCTTGCTTTTTCCAGAATTCACATACCTTCTCAATTTCGGAATCCGGCAGGTAACAGCCCTGGGCCCTGGTCGGGTGCAGGCCGGCCGGTGAAAGGTAAAGCATATCCCCGCGGCCCAGAAGTTTGTCGGCGCCGTTAGCGTCGAGAATCGTGCGGCTGTCTACCTTGGAGGCAACCTGGAAAGCGATTCGGACCGGGAAATTGGCTTTAATCACCCCGGTAATGACATTAACCGAAGGCCGTTGGGTTGCGATAATCAGGTGAATGCCGGCCGAACGCGCCAATTGGGAAAGCCGAATGATGCTTAATTCTACTTCGGTGCGCGCCACCGTGATTAAATCAGCCAGTTCGTCTACTACCACTACGATGTAAGGAATGCGCTCTACGTCCCGGCTGTTATAGATATCAATGCTGCGGGCGTTATTTTGGGAAAAGAGCCGGTAACGCCTTTCCATTTCCCCGACCATCCATTTCAGGGCTTCAATGGCGCTTTTCGTTTCTGTAATAACCGGCAAAAGCAGATGGGGAATGTCCCGGTAAAGGGTCATTTCAACCATCTTGGGGTCAATTAGCAGGAATTGGGTCTCTTCTGGAGTAGTCCGGAAGAGCAGGGAAATCAGCAGGCTGTTTAGGCAGACGCTTTTACCGCTGCCGGTAGCGCCGGCAATTAAAAGATGGGGCATGTTGCGCAGGTCTGCAACCAGCGGTCGGCCCAGCGTATCTTTTCCTAGGGCCAGAGCCAATTTGGAACGGTGCTGAAGGAACTCCGGCGCCGAGAGTATTTCTGACATTTGAACGATGGACATTTTCGGGTTGGGAACCTCCACCCCCAGGGTGGATTTTCCGGGCAGCGGCACTACGCGGACGCTGGTTGCCCGCAAAGCCATCGCCAGGTTATCAGAAAGACTGACGATGCGTTGCGGCATAACGCCGGGCGAAAGTTCCAGTTCAAACATCGTGACGGTAGGCCCCTGATTGCATTCCACTACTTTTACCATGATTCCGAAATCGGCGATGGTGTCTTCGATTACGCTCCGGTAACGGTCCAGGTCAAGCTCGGCTTTTTCTTCGGCAACAACCGGAGAAAGAATATCGGGAGTCGGCAGGGTGAAGACGGTGGAAACAGGTGTCAGGGCGGCCGGTATTTCTTCGGTCTTTTCGTTTCGTTCTTTCCGGGGACGTGTTTTTACCGGGCTAACGGACGGTGCTTCCAGTTTCGCCGCCGGCACGAAAACCGATTCTTTTGTTAACGGCTCTCTCTTTTTTATAATTGGACCGGTGGTGCTTTCGAATTGAAGTTTTGGTTTGAACCGGGAAAGAGGGAGATTGAAGGTTACGGAAAGCAAAACAATTAAGGACCCCAAAAGAATAATCGCCAGACCGGTTTTTCCGAATAGGTTACCTCCGTATTCTGCCAGAAAATAACCTAAAATTCCGCCGGCCGGAAAGGAGGCAAAGTTTCTTCCGGCTGGTGTCAAATTTTTCAAAATCACCGGGTTGGCAAGAAGGCCCAGGAGCCCGCCGGCAATAATTACCGCCAGGCAGACAAAAATGACCCGTTCCGGAGGGACAACCTCTTCTTTCTGGTAAGTTTGATAGGCGTAAAAAAAGAGGGCAATCGGAAAGAGAAAGGCCGGCCAGCCAAAGATATTCAGGAGAAAACCGGCCAAAAACGAACCGGCGTAACCTCCCAGATTTTGGGGCGCAGAGTTGACCGGGTAGTTAGTAAAAAAGGAAAAGGTGGGGTCAAAAGCCGAGTAAGAAAATAGCGAGATGACCAGGAAAAGACCGATGGTACCGTACGTGAAGGCGGCAATCTCTTTCAGGATTCGTTTTTTCATAGCCGTGCTTTAGGGGTTGCGAAAAAATAAAATTGCCTACCCTTTGTCAAAATCACTTAAATTATACTATAATAATACATTAAAGGTAAATAATTCAGGTATCTGGGCACATTTATGGTATTAAAATGAAACATAGACCGTTACGAATAGCCGGTAAGATTCACCGCATCCTGGCGGATTCCCTCCAAAAGGAAGTTTTGGACCCCGAGGCATGGAAGATAATCATTACTAATGTTAACATCTCCCCGGACCTGCGTAATGCCAAGGTTTATTTTACTTCCATCGGGAGCGAAGCGGAACGCATTCAGGCCGAAAAAATACTGACGAAGAATACCGCATTCCTGAAACGCGCGCTGGCTCATAATCTCCGTTTGCGTTTTCAACCGAAGATAGAATTCGTGCTGGATGAAGAATTACTCCGGGTGGAAAAGGTGGAAGATATTCTGGATAGTTTGAAAATACCGAGGATAAATGACTGACGTTATTCGAAAATTAGTTCTAATTCTCCGACAAACCGGAGACGATTTCCACCGGATGGGTTTCCTGAAGGAACCGCTCCGGATTACCGAGAATGATTTTATTGTTCCCCGGGATCGGTGGCAGGGTGAACTTTCCACGCCTGTTTTGATAAAAGCCGCCACTTCTTTGCCCCGGGAAGAACTGCTGGCGAAATTTTACGAGTCGCTGGAGAAGCAGGCTATTCCATTTTTGAAAAAAATTGAACCGATTCCGCCGGGTTATTTAAATTTTTTCCTGCAACCGGTAGTGTTCCGGCAGAATCTGAAAGCAATCATTAAAAACAAAGGCGGGGAGATTGAAGATATCGGCCGGGGTAAAAAAGTACTGCTGGAATTCGTAAGCGCAAATCCGACCGGTCCCCTGACGATTGCCCACGGAAGGCAGGCGGCTTTCGGCGAGGCGCTCGGCCGGATCATGTCCCACAGCGGTTACCGGGTAACCCGAGAATATTATCTGAATGATGAAGGCCGGCAGATTGATCTTCTGGGTGAATCTCTCAAAGCTCGCTGTCGCGTAATTTTAGGGGAAGGACTCTCAATCCCGGAAGACGGGTATCAAGGCGAATATCTGGTTCCCATCGCGCAGAAACTGGTATCGGAATTCGGTCCGGCCCTAAAGGAGAAGGAATCCGGATTTTTCAGCCGGGCGGCGATGCAGGAAATCCTGGAAGGTATCAAGCGCGACCTGTTTGATTTTGGGATTACTTTTGATTCATATCAGAGTCAGAGCGAACTGACGGAACAGGGCCTGGTTCTGAAAACACTCCGTATTTTGGAAGAATCAGGCGTGACTTATATTTCCGAAGGCGCTCTCTTTCTGAAGTCCACTCCGTTTGGTGATGACAAGGACCGGGTTTTGCGCAAAACAGACGGTTCCTATACCTATCTGGCGCCGGATTTAGCATACCACCTGATTAAATTTCAGAAAGGATACGACCTGATTATAAATCTTTGGGGTCCGGACCATTACGGTTACATAAACCGGTTAAAAGCCGGCATTTCTTTTCTGGGTTTTGACCCGGGGAAAATCAAGATTATCATTGTTCAGTTAACAACCCTTTTCCGGGGCAAGGAAAAATTAAAAATGTCAACACGCCGGGGAGAATTTTTACCGCTTTCGGTTTTAACGGCAGAACTGTCTCCGGATGTGACCCGGTTCTTTTTTCTTTCGCGTAAAGCCAACAGCCATCTCGATTTTGACCTGGAGCTGGCCAAAAATGATTCGGCCGAAAACCCCGTTTTTTATCTGCAGTATGCAACGGCGCGCATCGCTTCCATTTTCCGGTATCAGCAGGAAAAGATGCCGGATGTTAACTTCGACCCGGAACAGGTTGATTTGAACTTACTTCAGGAACCGGAGGAATTGGAACTGATGTTAATGCTGAGCCGGTTTGGCCCGTCGGTTCTAATTGCGGCGCAAAATCTCGAGCCGCAAATCCTGCTGGTGTACCTTCTGGCGCTGGTAAAAACATTCCATCAGTATTACCAGCGTTGCCAGATAGTCGGTTCGGATGAAAACCTGACGCGGGCTCGCCTCGCCCTGATTGTGGGTTTAGAAAGCGTTTTAAAGAAAGGATTTTTCTTGCTTAACGTGTACGCGCCGGAACGAATGTAAGCGGTTGCGAAAATAATAAATTTTATTTTTTTCGCATTTTCATCTTGACAAAAATGAATTATTATCATTAAATAATACCATGCCGATTGCCAAAGGAATCATCCGGGTTATTGAAAATATCGGATTCTTAAGCCGCAAGCAAATAGATGAAGCGGTTAAAGAGCAGATGTCGACATCCCGGCCTATCCGGAAAGTTCTGAATGACCTGGGCTATTTTGCCGACTCGGGTTCCAGCGTTTTTTTATTATCTCAGATTGGAATAACCCCGGCGCCGTTGACTCTTTCCCAGATACCGCCTGTTGTGGTTGAAAAAGTGACCTCCAATTTTGCCCGGGACCATCGTGTTGCGCCGATTGAATTTGACGGTGAAATGCTGGTTTTGGCAACTGACGAACCGTTAAACTACCTGGTTGTTGATAACCTGAAAATGCTCCTGAATGTTCATAAATTAAGGTTGGAAATTACCAATAGCAAGAGTATTAATGATTTTCTGGGTAAATTTTACGGTTTAGACAAAGAAGACCTCTTCTCTATTTTAGAAAAGGTAGACAAAGGTTATACCGGAGAAATTGTTGTTGATACGGGCGTGCCAAAAGAGCAGGAAGAAGCCCTGGAAGCGCCGGTTATCCGGTTGGCAAGCGCAATTATCAGCGATGCCCTCAGCCGGCGTTCCAGCGATATTCACGTCGAACCGCTGGAGGACCTCTTCCGGATTCGTTACCGGATTGACGGCGTGCTTCACGAAACCATTAGTCCGCCGCGCACTCTTCAGGGTCCTTTAATCGCCCGGTTCAAACTGATGGCGGGAATGGACCTGGCCGAAAAACGGTTACCTCAGGATGGCCGGATTATGATCCGGGCCGGCGGTCGTCAGATTGATTTACGCGTCAGTTCTTTGCCGGGGCTTTACGGTGAAAGCATCGTCATGAGAATTCTGGATAAAAGTTCGATGTTACTCAATATGAAAGATTTGGGATTTCTGGAAGATGACGAGGCAAAGTGGAATGAGTTACTCCGCTATTCCGGAGGCATTGTTCTGGTAACCGGTCCGACCGGGAGCGGTAAAACAACAACTCTTTACACTTCCCTGACTTCGCTTAATACCACCGACCGCAAACTTATGACCGTGGAAGAGCCGGTTGAATACCAGATTGAAGGAATCAATCAAACTCCGGTGCGCACGGAAATAGGTCTGACCTTTTCCTTGATTTTGCGCAGCCTTTTGCGCCAGGCGCCGGATGTAATTTTAGTTGGTGAGATTCGTGATTTCGAAACGGCGGATATCGCGTTACGCGCCGCGTTGACCGGTCACCTGGTCTTTTCCACGTTGCACACCAACGACGCCACTGCTGCCGCTACCCGGTTGATTGACCTTGGAACCGCGCCGTTTCTGGTGGCTTCTTCGCTTCAGGGCGTGATGGCCCAGCGGCTGGTTCGGCTGCTCTGTTCTTCCTGTAAGGTTCATGACCAGCCGACGGAAGCGGAAAAAGAACTTTTGCGGATACAGCCGGATGAAAAAGTTGATATTTGCCGGCCCGGCGGTTGTGAAAATTGCAATAATACCGGTTTTCGCAGCCGAAAAGGCATATTTGAAATCTTTATCGTAAATGATGAAATTCGGCAGTTAATTTTGCGCAAAGCGCCCAGCAGTGAAATTCGGCTTGCTGCCCGCCGTTCCGGTATGCGCACGATGGGTGAAGACGGGTTGCGTAAGGTGAAAAGAGGGATAACCACTTACGAAGAAGTTATTTCCGCCACCGGTATGGATTAAGCGAATATAGAAAATGGAGGGAAGATGGCATTGCCGCTAGATGAATTGTTAATGCGCGTTATCAAGGAGGACGCATCTGATTTGCATATTCACTCGCATCGTCCGCCGACGATGCGGCTGCACGGAAGTTTGGTGAATTTGGATCAGGAGTCGCTTACCCCGGAAGACACCGTGGGATATATGAAGGCAATTACTTCTCATCAGAATCAGGAGGAGTTGGCTAAGGTCGGCAGCACCGATTTCGGGTTTGCGTTTAAGGATTTGGCCCGGTTCCGGGTAGCGGTTTATCGCCAGAAAGGTGATATTGCGATTGCTCTGCGCCTTATTCCCTATAAGTTTTTTTCTTTTGAGTATCTGGGCCTGGGCCCTAAGGTAGTGGAACTGATGAGCCGGCCCCGGGGGCTTTTCCTGATAACCGGCCCGACCGGTTGCGGGAAAACAACTACCCTGGCGACCATGATTAACTATATCAACGAAACGATGGACCGGCACATTATTACCATTGAGGACCCAATCGAATATTACCACTCGCACAAAAAGTCGATTGTTTCCCAGCGGGAGCTCGGGGTTGACCTGCCCAATTTTTCCGAGGGCTTGAGAAGAGGTTTGCGGCAAGACCCGGATGTATTCCTGGTTGGTGAAATGCGCGATACCGAAACTATTCGGGCGGCGATAACTGCGGCCGAAACCGGGCACCTTGTTTTCGCAACGCTGCACACTACCGGTGCGGCCCGCACCGTTGACCGCATTACGGAATCGTTTCCCGTTGAAGAGCAGGAACAGATCCGGGTAATGCTTTCCGCCTCTATCCTGGCGGTTGTTTCGCAGCAACTTTTACCCCGGACCGACAAGAAGGGACGGATTGCGATTTACGAGATAATGGTTGCCACCGCGGCCATCGGCAATCTAATCCGGGAAAAGAAAACCTATCGAATCGTTTCCGAGATTCAGACCGGAATGAAATACGGTATGAAAACCATGGACCAGTCTTTGTTGGAAGTTTATTACCGGGGCATCATAAGCCGCCAGGCAGCGATCGAAACATCTTATGACGGAGAACAGCTGGAAAAGCGCATGGCATCGGTTGACCAGGAAACAGCGCAAGCGCCTAAAGGCTAAAATACATCTTAATTATGGTTAAAAAATTATTCGGCCAGGTCCTGAAGGATATGAATTTGATATCCGAAGAGAAGTTATTGGTTGCGTTGGAAGAACAGAAACGCACCGGAAAATTCTTGGGCCGGACCCTGGTCGACCTCCACTTGATGGATGAAAATGTTTTGCGCCGGGTGCTTTCGGTGCAGAGCGGCATCGAAATTATTGACCTTGCCAAATTAGATATCCCGCCGAACGTAATTGCGTTAATTCCGGCTGTTATTGCCAAGACCTACCAGATTCTTCCGGTTGGACAGGAAGGGCGAGAAACGATTATCGTTGCGGTGAATGACGTTTTAAATGAGTTTATCCACGAAAACATTCGTTTTGCCGTGGGCCGACCGGTAAGAATGGTGCTGGCTGACCCGAAAGAACTTACTTCTGCCCTGGAGAAATATTACGGCCGGGAAATGTTGGCTATTGATGACATCATGGGTTATTTCGCGGAAACGGATGTTTATCTCGGAGCAAAAGAAGGTGATGCCGAGCAAACAATCGATGTTTCTACCCTTGAGGAATTGTCAAACCAGCCGCCGGTTACCAGCCTTTTTAACATAATTCTCCTTCAGGTATGCAAGGACAATGCCAGCGATATACACTTGGAACCTTTTGAAAGTGATTTCCGGGTGCGTTACCGTGTAGACGGAAAACTCTATGATTTAGTCCACCCGTATAAGGATTTGGCGTTCGGACTTTTATGCCGGTTTAAGATTATGTCCGGAATGGATATTTCGGAAAGGCGTCTCCCCCAGGACGGCCGGTTGGAATTTCACACGGGAGGCCGGGACCTTGACCTGCGCCTTTCTACGGTTCCGACGGTTTTCGGAGAATGCCTGGCGGTGCGCGTTCTGGACCGGACCCGGATTGATTTTCGCCTAGATAATATCGGGTTACATACCGGCGACCAGGAAAAGATTCACAACCTGATCAAGATACCGCAGGGAATTATTCTGGCAACCGGCCCTACCGGCTGCGGAAAGACCACCACTCTTTATGCCGCTCTTAAAGAACTTAACTCGCCGGATGTTAAATTAATTACAACCGAAGACCCGGTGGAATATCTTCTGCCCGGTGCCATCCAGGTGCCGATCAGGGAGAAAATCGGGCTTACCTTTTCCTCTTGTCTCCGCTCTATTCTGCGTCAGGACCCGGATATTATCTTTGTCGGAGAGATTCGGGACTTGGACACAGCGGAAATAGCCATCCAGGCCAGTTTAACCGGACATCTGGTGGTCTCTTCCCTGCACACTAACGATGCTCCCAGCGCCATTACCCGGCTCATGGATATGACCATTGAACCCTACCTTCTTTCGTCTACGATTATCGGTATTATCGGACAGCGCCTAGTGCGGACGCTTTGTTCGGAATGCAAGATAGAATACACGCCGGATAAACTGGAATTACTGGAGGTCAACCTTACGCCGGAACAGGTTCAAGGCCGGAAGTTTTATCAGCCCACCGGTTGCGGGCGTTGTAAGGGCGGATTTCGGGGTAGAACCGCTCTTTTTGAGGTTTTGGTGCCTAATGAGGAATTATGGGCAATGGTTGTTTCCAGGAGACCGTTGAGTGAGATTCGGAAAAAAGCCGTGGAGCAAGGAATGCGCACCATGGTTACGGATGGCCAGGAAAAGGTTCTGACGGGAGTAACCACGATCGGGGAAGTCAGTCATGAAATTCACGGCTACGCCTAAAGACAGTATACAAGATACAGTAGAACAGTATACGGGGAAAAACTTAAAGCATTTAAAGAATGATTTATTTTTCCCTGGCTTACCGTCTGCTGTATACCATGTGCTGAATTTTTATGGGGACATTTAAATACAGCGGTTTTGACGCACGAGGAAAAAATATTTCCGGTACCATTGAATCCGCCGGATTGCAGGCGGCGATTGCCGATCTTAAGGAACGCGGCCTGACGCTTTCCGATATTTCGGAAATGAGCGCAAGAAAGCAGGCGCCGGCGTCGGTAAAAGCAGCTTCGGACGGCGTGGCGGCAAAAAAGGTAAAAAAAGGCGGGATCTCTCTTTCTTTTTCTTTCGGCGGCGCTGTAATTAAAGGAAAATCCCTATCCATTATCACCCGGCAACTGGCAACCCTTCTAAGTTCCGGCCTTGCTTTACTGCGCGCGTTGCGTACCATCCGAGACCAACAGAAAGGGGGCGCAGCTACGGTTGTCGAAAACCTGGCGACTGAGGTAGAGCAAGGAGCGCTTCTTTCCCAGGCAATGGCGAAGCATCCCAAGAGTTTTCCGCGTGTTTACATCGCGATGGTTCGGGCCGGTGAAAGCAGCGGTTCGATGGATAGTGTCTTAAATCGGCTGGCGGAATTTGCGGAAAAAGACGCGAGGTTGCGGGGAAAGATAAAAGCGGCTATGGCGTATCCGACGGTAATTGTAATTGTGGCTACCGGTATTGTCGCTTTTATTATGTTGAAGATCGTGCCGGTATTCGTTACCATATTTAAAGATTTTGAAGCCGGGTCGTTGCCCCCCCCTACTCGTTTCCTTATCTTCCTGAGCGGATTTCTGACTACCCGCCTCTGGCTTTTTATCTTAATAGTTGTCGTGACGGTTATTGTTTACCGAATTCTTTTACGCATTCCTACCACAAAGTATATGATTGATGCGGTTAAGCTTAAAATTCCCTTGGCCGGACCGGTAATATATAAAACCATCATTGCCCGGTTTTCCCGGACTCTGGCAACCTTGATTACCAGCGGCGTTCCCATCTTAACTGCTTTTGAAATTGTGCAGGAAACAGTAGGTAATCAGGTGGTCAGCAAAGCGATTGGAAAAGTACATGATGAGGTAAAGGAAGGCGCCGGCGTAAGCAATCCGATGGCTAGAACCGCTGTTTTTCCTCCGATGTTAATTAACATGGTAGCCGTGGGCGAGGAAACCGGTACCCTGGATGCGATGCTGGATAAAGTGGCTGATGCCTACGAAGACGAAGTAGACCGGGCCGTAGAGGCGCTTTCCTCAATGATTGAACCAATCCTGATCGTATTTATGGGTGGCGTGGTTGGATTTATCGTTATCGCTCTCTTTATGCCGCTCATTAAACTTGCCATGAGCATGTCCGGTGGTTAACCGAAAACCTGGCTGGTTATTAAATAATAAAAGGCAGGGGTTTTCCCTGGTAGAGATACTGATTGTTTTAGCGATTGGAACCATTCTGGCCGGTCTTCTTTTGCCGGCCATCCAAAAAGCCCGGGAAAGAGGACTGGTTACAAAAGCCCAGGCAACCATAATTGCGGTTGAAACCGCTCTCTCCTTATACGAAAACGATTTTGGCGATTACCCGACCCATTCCGGTACTTTCCGGGAAGTGCTGGAAATCCTGACGGAAGAAACCGGAAATCCCCGCTGGAAAGGTCCCTACCTGCGCTTTAAAGAAAAGAACATTCAAGACGGAGAACTGCTGGACCCGTGGAAAGAACCATACCGGTATCAATACCCGCAAGAAGTGCATTTGTCTACCCCGTTCCTCCTTTTTTCTTGCGGACCGGACCGGAAAAAGGGAACAGCGGATGATACGGGAAATTGGTGAGCGGATGGTTGTCTGTTTAACGGAACAATCTGCGAACCGGACAAGACTACGCAACTCATAAGCGAGCCTCTCCGTGTTTCCGCCCGGAAAACAGGCGGACCCCGGATACTCACTTATTCGTTTTACTTGTCTTGTTGCCGGTTCTACGCTAAGTTCCGTGAAACAGACAACCATCCGCTTAAGAAAAATAATAAAAACAGAATGAAGAGGGAAAGCGGGTTTAGTTTAATAGAAGCGCTGGTTGTATTATTTTTAACCGTTTGTCTTATTTGGGGAACATTGCCTCAATTTTTACGCCACCAGAAGGAAAGGGAACTTAAACTGGCTTGTTTGACGGTAAAACAAACGATTAACCTGGCGCGCTTCCAGGCAATTAAGGACCGTAAAAATTTTGAAGTAATCATTAACCGCGAAGGGAATGCCCTGTGCGTCGGTAATGTTGAAACCGGAGAAGTGGTCGGCCGGGAGGAAAAACTCCCGGACGGAATAAGCATTGTTTCGTTTTCCAGTAATTTTCCCCCGATTATTTTCCGGCCGGACGGAGGGCTGTCCGGAGTGTCCGGCTCAATGGTTGTCCGGGATGAACGTACCGGCCGGGAGCACAAGATGATTCTGTATAGTCTGACCGGCAAGGTTAAAATAGAAGGGTTGTAAGGGTTTAGGAAGAATGAAAAGCGGATATTCCATCCTGGTAGTTTTGATTGCCCTGGTTATTTTTGCCGTTGGAATCCTGGCTGTGGTCGCGCTCTTGCCTTCCGGTCACCAGGCGATTCGCAGGACGGTTTTTTATAATCGGGCCGCCACGATTGCCGAAAAAGAACTTGCTTTTATCCGGGTCTGCTATTCCGAACAGGACAGTCCGCTGCCGCCGGAAGAAATTTCCGGAGCAGAGCCGGACGGATTCCGATGGGTGGCGAAAATCGAAAAAAGCGGTGATATTTACCTTGTTACGCTCAGCGTTTATTTCCAGGAAAGCGGAAAAGAAGAGCGGGAAGTTTTTGAAACAAGATTTGTCAAAAAATGACTGGATGCGAAAATCGCCGCCGGTTTTTTTATCCTTTAATGTCTTTTGTATGGCTAAATTAAAATCCGGGCCTGCCCCCTCATGCCTGCCCCTGCGTGTAATAAACAGGGATTTTAAGCGGGGGTTCAGCCTGCTGGAGTTGCTTATTGCTCTCTTCCTGCTCTTGGTTATTTTAGGCGGAAGTCTGCTGCTTTTACAAACGGCCAATCGGAGTTGGTTCCGGGGTGAATCGGAAGTAGCCATCCAAACTGAAGCCCGCAACCTGATCGCTTTCTTAAACCGGATTATACCCGGGGCTGTTTTGACAGATAGCGGTGATGAGGAACGATTGGAATTTTCCGGATATCCGGACCGTATCTCTTTTTGCGCCTTGCTTTCGGAAGATCGGAAAAAAACCGATTTTGCCCGGATTGATATTTTTTGGAAGGAAAAAGAGGGAACGGTATACGTTTTTGAGGAAAGAGCAGGAAACGGCCGGAGAATTTTTTCCGGTTCCGGTAAAACCGGAAGTCAACCGCTTTCCGGCGGGGTGACGAAATTCAAATTCTCTTATTTTGACGGAAAAGAATGTCGCTTAACCTGGAACAGCAGTAAAGACGGCCCGGAGGAAGATTCGCTTCCGAAAGCGGTTTTTCTTGATTTTCAATTGTCCGGTCAGAAGTCCGACGAAGGCCGGATTTTTTGTCGTGATTATCATGCTGTTTTTGAAATTAAAAACAACTGATTTTTGTTTGCGTCCGATTGATTTATGAACAAAAAAGGTGATGTGCTTATTCTGGTAATCGGTTTACTGGCGCTTTTTTTGATTGCTACCGTAACCTATTTGATGCTGGGAAGAACCGGAGCCAAAATTGCCACGTTCAACCTTCAGGAAGTGAAAGCAAAGGAGATGGCCGAAACCGGTGTGGCCGAAGCGGTTTTGCGTTTGAAGAGCGACGACCAGAGCATTGACCATTACGGTGAATTATGGCACGGTGATTTTATCGGGGATGAGGTTGATAACGATGCCGACCGACTGGCTGATAGTCGTTGGCTTTTAGTTAAAAAAGGAGACCGGATAATCGGAAGGTATGCCGTTCTGGTTGAAGATGAATCCGCCAAGATTAACCTTAACGCGGCCGGAAACATTTCCCGAAACGGATATCAGGGTATCGGCGAAGGTTGGAAAGTAAACGAAATAAGTTTGCTTGCTTTACCGGGCATCAATCCGGAAATAGCCCGAAAAACCTGTTTGGAGCGTTACGGCGCTAATGGTTTGCCGGGCGGCGGTAGCGACGATGACTTGGATAATTTTTCCCTGGTGGTTGACGGAATCGATAATGACGGCGATGGATTTATCGATGAGCCGGGTGAAGGGGTTAATGAGCCGGATGAATTTACGGACGCTAAACCACGCGGTGATGACCGCCCCTTTTTGTCCCCGGAAGATTTTAAGGAGGTTTCCGGTGTCGGACCGGAAATATACGAAAAGGTAAAAAATTTGATTGCCATTTTTTCGTACGATAAAAATTTAGATTTCAACGGTGAACCGCGCCTGAATCTTAACCAGGCATCAATCATCGGGATTAAAGAAGGTTTGCGGCGTTCTGGTTTTACTAATGAATCCCAGGTCTGCCAGATGGCGGTAAATATCAGGGATTACCAGGACAGTGATTCCCTGCCTAGCAAAGACGTGGATTCAAAGGGTAACATATATTACGGATTGGAAAAAACGCCGTATTTTAATGAAATGGAAGCGGCTCCGGATCTGGAAGAAAAATGGAACGCAACCGTGCTCACTTTTTGGTGGAGTAAGGGTGAGTTCCTGGAATTGTTCAATCCGTACTCCCAATCCATTTTGATTGGCGGCTGGAAGATTGATATCGGTAATTTCTTTTCGGTCACGCTCAAAAAGGACGCCCAAATTCCCGGTGGCGGCTATTACACCATCGGCGACCGTCTTGCTTTTTGGATATCGATTAATTTTGCCACCTGGCCGCCGGAGGTAGTAATTATTCCGGTCCTTGATTCTACGCCCAAGGGCTGCGACCAGTACGAAGAATTTATAGGTCTTCCCATCCTGGGCTCGGAATTGTCTTTATTTGATGAAAAAGGCAACACGATTGAGGCGACAAATTATGGTCCGGATTTTTATGGAAAAGCGACTAAACAGAAGAATGACCCCAGGATGGGCGGTCTTTTTGACTGGTTTCCGGGTCCGGCTTCTCCCGGCAAACAGAATGCGCTTTTTCTGCCGGAGATAGGCCTGGAGGTAAACCGGCTGAATTGGTCCGGCCATTTTCTGATTAAAAATAAGCCGTTCAGCCAGGTTGGGGAATTAGGAAACATTCACCAGATGCGGGAGTGGCGAACAATTAATCTCTGGCGGGAGGGCAATTTTGATCTTAAAACTCAGGATATTTTTACGGTTTCCGATCCGACAGAGTTACCGGTACCGGGCCGAATTAACATTAATACCGCGCCGCTTCCGGTCTTGACCGCCCTGCCGTTTATCGGGATAGCAGAAGCCGGAAAAATTATTGCCGGGCGGCCTTATTCGGAAATCGGCGCGGTAGCTCCAAAATTGAATTTTTTATGGGGCTATAACCTTAAAGATGACGATAACGACGGTTTTATTGATGAGGATGATGAACGGGAGCTGGCTTACCGTCGCATCAGCAACCTGATTACGGTACGCAGCAATGTTTTTCGCGTTACGGTTACCGGTCAGACAGTTGAAGATTTTAACGGAAATGGTAAAATAGAAGAGAAAGAGGTCCAGGCGGAAAAGAAGATTACCGCGATTTATGATCGGGGCCGCAAACACCGGAAGTTTCTTTCCTGGAAAATAGAATAGTTCGGATGCCTGGTTCGCTGAACAACCTGCGAGCCGGACAAGACTACGCAACTCCGGCTTGAGAGCGCCCCCTTTCCAGAGCTTTGGAAAGGGCACCCGTTCCGTGTTTCCGCCTAAAAAACAGGCGGACCCCGGCTACTCAAACCTCCGTATTGCTTGTCTTGTTTCCGTCTCTACGCTAAGTTCTGCGAAGCAGACATCCTCACTGGGCGAAGAAAAACAAGTACATACTACAAACACACAGAGGTGGTACGATCCTTTTTGACCGCTTTTTAAAGGAGAAAAATGAAGATTGAAATTAGTTTCAAACAGTTAAAGGGATGGTGGCGTCAGAAACGACGGTTGCTCTTGATTGTGGCTTTAGTTCTGGTTGCGCTCGCGCTTCTGGGCGTAATCGCTAAAATAATAACGGAAAAGCGCAGCAAGGACCTGACTTTAGCGGTAGTTAACGGGCACCGGATTCGGGTTTCCGATTTTAAAAAGCAGATGGCCGCGGTTCCGGAGTTCTATCAGGCGTATGTCGCCGGTAACCGCAGCCAATTTTTGCAGGATTTGATTGACCGGGAACTGGTTTACCAGAAGGCCCGGCGCAGCGGTTACGGCCGGAGCCGTGAAATTGAAGCACGATTGGCAGAATTAAAAAAAGATTTTTTAGTTCAGGAATACGTGCAGAAAGAGATACTGAATAATCCGAATGTTCCGGAGAAGGATATGCGTCAATACTACAAATCGCAACCGATGGATTTTGTTCAGCCGGCCAGTGTTCAGTTGTCTGAGATAATAGTATCTGACCGGAAAGTTGCCGAAAACATCATTGAACGCTACCGTAAAGGAGAAAATTTTGAAGATCTGGCCCGGAAGTATTCCGAGGCGCCCAGCAAGGGCCGGGGCGGAAATCTTGGTTTCGTGCGTGAAGGCAAATTACCGGAACAATTGGCCCGGATCGCTTTCGGAATGTCACCGGGGCAAATCAGCGCACCCATCCAGACCGAAACCGGATATTATCTTTTGTTAGCCGGGCAGAATATTCCCAGCCGCCAGTTAAGCTATGAAGAATCTATCCCGCTGCTTAAGAAAATCATGCAGAGTAAATCCGGAGAAAATAATTTTAAGGATTCTCTGGTCCGTTTGAGGGCAAAATCAAAAATTAAGATGATGGGGGCCAACCTTGAAAAAATGGAGTTTTAAAACATATCCGGCGCTGCTTGTTTTTTGTTTATTTTTCCCGGTTCTTTGCCGGTCCGAAATTACGCTCCTAGCCCGGGTGGGCAATGAGGCGATAACCTCATCCGACCTTCAGGATGTTATTCAGCCCGGCGAATCCGGGAAAGCGGTTGTGGAAAGATTGGTTGAAGAACGCCTGATTTTTTTGGAAGCCCGGGAAAAAAAAATGAAGGTTTCCCAAAGTGATATCGACGGTGAGTACGGTCGGATTATGCGTCTTTTTCCGGACCCGGTCCGTTTTTATCAGCGCCTTAAGGATGAATCGCTGACTCCGACTGCCCTGCGCCGTCGTATCGAACGGCAGATTATGGTGCAGCAGTTTATTCAAGCCGAAATTTCCGCTAAAATCAAAATTAATCCGCAGGAATTAGAGGCTTATTTGCAGAAATACCGCGATGAATTAACGCGGCTCGAAAGCGATTTCCGTCTTTCGGAGGCAGTTTTTGCTACCCGGGCAGAGATTCCGGAAAAACATTCCGATATTGAAGAAAAAATGAAAGACCTTGGTTTTATTTCTTTCCCGGAACTTTCCGAACAAATTCAGGCGGCCGTAATTGGTTTAAAGATTGGTGATTTTTCGTGGATTATTTTTTTCAAGGATGCTTATTCCATCTTTCAGATTACGGAAATAAAACAACCGGATAATTTTAACCCGTCTTCTTTAGTCCTGAAGGCAAAACAGCGCCTGTTTCGCGAAAAATACACCGCGGCTTACCAGGAGCTGATAAAAGGTTTACGGAATAAAACGGAAATAAAATATTACCTTGACGAAGCAAAATAGAACCTTTTCGTCCAATTCGCATTCAAAAATAGAGCAAGGCGGCGAGAAGGCAGCAAAGAAGGCGTACATGGAAGTACGCCGAGGAAGCTGACGACGAAGCCAACGAAGCTATATGAATGAAGGCAAATTGGTATTAGGTGTTACCATCGGTGACCCAGCCGGAATCGGTCCGGAAATTACCCTGAAGGCGCTGGCCGGGATTAAAACCGGCCCGGAGATAAAATTCGTTCTTTTTGGAGATGAACCGGTTTTGAAGCGTACCGGATTACCGGTGCCGGAGGGTGTTACCGTTGTTAGCTCCGGAATAATTAATAATCAGTCATTTACCAAAGGAAAGGTGAGTTCGTTAACCGGAAAGGCCGCTTACCGATATTTTTCGGATGCAATTTCTTTTCTGGAAAAAGGTAAAATCAAGGCGTTGGTTACCGCTCCGGTTTCCAAAGAAGCGATTAATCTGGCCGGTTTTAAATTTCGCGGCCACACCGAGGTTCTGGCAGAAAAATTCGGCGCTGTTGATTACGGAATGCTCTTTTCCGCCGGAAGATTCCGACTTTTGCTGCTAACCACCCATCTGCCTCTGTCCGGAGTTTCTGAAGAAATAACCGCGGACCTGATTTTCCGCAAAGTGCGTCTTGCGGACCGTTTTTTAAAATCAGGGCTGGGACTCAGAAATCCCAAAATCCTGGTTTGCGGTTTGAATCCTCACGCCGGTGAAGGAGGTTATCTCGGAAAAGAAGAGGCGGCTATTTTTAAGCCGGCAATCGCATTATTGTTAAAAGAGGGCGTGGCGGTTTCCGGCCCGGTTTCGGCGGATTCCGCTTACCGTATTTACCGCGGGGGAGGATTTCATTTAATGGTCTCCGCTTATCATGATCAGATGCTGCCGCTGTTTAAAGCGCTTTATTTTAATCAGGGAGTTAATGTTACAATCGGTCTGCCTGTTATCCGCACCAGTCCGGACCACGGTACCGCGTTTGATCTTGCTTACAAAAATATTGCGAACAGCCGCAGCATGGAAGCAGCCATTAAACTGGCCCTGCGCCTTTCTTAAAAGGAGAAATATGTTTATTCCCCGGTTTTTAAAAAATACCCGCGGTTTCACCGTTACGGAATTACTCTTGGTAACCAGCCTGCTTTCCAGCATCCCGGTTTCCGGTTATGTCGGGGTCAAAAACAAGGCATTGCAGATGGAGTGCCTTTCTAATTTACGAATGATCGGGACGGCAATTGAATGTTTTGTGGCCGATAATGACGCCTATCCGAATGCAAAGTTTTATCCGGAAGAGCCCCTTAAAGACAGGCGCAGCATAGTAAAAATCATGGCACCGTATGGATTGCCCGGGAGTATATTTACGTGCCGGTCTTCGCCTCCGGCGCTTATGGGTAAGGGTTTAAGTTATCTGTGGAACGATGAATTAAGCGGTAAAAATCCGGCGCAAGTAAGCGATCCGGCTACAACCTGGATGATGACAGACATTACCGCCTTGGATGAGCGGATATCTTCTCATTCGGGAGGGTACAATATTCTTTACGCGGACGGTCACCAGGCGTGGAGTTCTGTGCCGCCCCTCGCTACTCGTAAGAAATGAAGAAGGAGAAAATTGACGATATTACTCCACGGAACTTGCCGGAAAGTCGTTTGGAGCAGATCAGTCTTCTGATCCGGCTGCGGTGGAGCAGTGTTGTTCTGGTGTTTATTATCTTCCTCTATTCTTTTTTCTCCCAGAGAACCGGTCCGTCTCCTTTTCCGTTGTTCGTTCTTTTTTTTCTTACTCTGCTTTTTAACCTGGCCCTGCACCTGGACCTGAAAAAGAATAGAACCACTGAAAAAATAGGTCGTTTAGAAAAAGTTTTAAGTTTTCAGATTTACTTTGACATATTTTATTACCTGCTCTTCTTCCATTTTACCGGAGGAATCGAATCTCCTTTTTTCGTTCTGCTGGTTTTCCCCGCTCTTTCCGCCACGCTGGTATTATTTCCGACGGTACGGAATTATTCCTATGTTCTGCTGACTATTTTGTGTTTCGGCGTTTTACTCTATCTTGAGACGCACTGGCGGCTTAATCCGTCTTTTTTGATGACTCGTTCCGTCGGTGAACGCGCTTTTTTCCTGCTGCTTGCCCTGGCTGGAGTTCTCTGGCTTTCGGTTTATCCGACATCACGATTAATTCGGTCTCTCCGGGAGCGGTTGAATAGCATTATCTTACTTAAGGCGAATTTACAGCAGAATTACCTGGAAACGGTTACGGCCCTGGCGCAAGCGGTGGAGACCAAGGAGCCGGAAATTAAAGGGCACCTGGAAAAATCAATCGGCTACGCTGTTTTAATCGGGGAGGAAATGAATCTTCCTGAGGAGGAGATAGAAATACTGAAGTTCGGCGCAATTCTCCATGATATCGGGAAGATTGGCGTGGACGAAAAGATACTTTTCAAGCCGGGTCCGTTATCGCCGGCGGAATACGAAGAGATAAAGAAACACCCCGGCATGGGCATTCAAATCACAACCGGGGTGGGATTCCTGAAGAAGGTAGAGCCGATAATACTTTATCATCACGAACGGTATGACGGGACAGGTTATCCGGAACATCTTGCCGGGAAGGAAATACCCCTTCTGGCGCGGATAATGAGCGTGGTAGATGCTTTCGAGGGAATGAC
>JAPLMK010000095.1:2049-11457 GCA_026387085.1 Candidatus Omnitrophota bacterium | reverse complement strand
AGCGAACAGAACTCTTTTTTCCATAATTTTTATTTCCTCGCCCTCTTGTGGAGAGGGCTATTTCCCTATCTCCTCCCCCCTGGTGGGGGAGGTAAGGTGGGGGGGAGGACTGGGTCGAAACCCCCGGTACAAAACGGGTGACAGCGCAACAGGCGCCGCAGAGCAAAAAAAAGTCCTTTTCCGGCGCCGTAATGGTTAATCGCTTCGGCCGCGTATTCGGAACAGGATGGGTAAAATCGGCAGGAAGCCGGTAACAGGGGTGAAACTAAACGACGATATAAATGCAAAATAAAGAGCAGAAAACTCTTCATTAAACGGATAATTTTTTTCTGCCTTTTGCCCGGCGCCGCCTGATGACGGTCTGGCCTCCGGGTCGACGCATTCTCTTTAAAAACCCGTGAGTTCGTTTTCTTTTTCGATTGTGCGGTTGATAGGTAATACTCATTATTCCTCCGAAGGTCATTCCCGCATGTTTCGGGCGGGAATCCATTTATAAAAATAAATATTATACCACAACTAAAAGCGAAAAGAAAAGGAGAGGGATTGATTAAAAGAGCAGGTGTAAGCCGAATGCGACAAAAAGGAGTCCCAGCCCAATTTCGATTTTGCGCATGTGGCGCTGCATTCGCCGCAACGGAGTCAGCAGGAAATCTATCAAAAGCGCGGAAACGAGAAAAGGGATAGATAGGCCCAGGCTGAATGCGCAGAGCAGGTAAATTCCAAGCCGGACCGTTTCGCTGACCGCCGCAGTTACCAGCATGGCGCCCAGGATCGGCGTACTGCAGCCGGTCCAACCGGCGGAAAGGGAAAGGCCGACCAGAAAAGAGCCCAGAAATCCAACCGGCTTGACGCCCGGGTTTTTTCCGTGGGGTATCCGGTACAGGAAAGTTGGTTTCCAAATAAGTAAAATTCCGAGGACGATGATAACGACTCCGCCGATTCGTTGCAGTATTTTCAGGTATCTTCCCAGGAAGTTGCCGACCAGGGTGGCTGAGGCGCCGACCGCCACAAACAAGAAGAGAAGACCGGCGAGAAAGAAAACGGCGTTAAGCAGGACTATGAGCCGTTTTCGGCCGGCCATTTGCGGAATGGAAATTCCGCTCAAATAAACAAGATAGGACGGCACCAGGGGAAGAGTGCAGGGCGAAAAGAAATAGCCCATTCCGGCCAGAAAGGCCAGGCCTAATGTCGGATTTTGCATTTTTTGTGTTATTTTTGAATTCGTAGTGCGACCCTTTTAGGGTCGCGGGAAATAGCGTGATTCTTTACAAACGGCAGCATCGCCCCGGCCAAAATCAAAATTCCGCCAAAGATAGTATAACCCGAAATCCTTTCTTTGAGCCACCAGACGGCGATAATGCCGGTGGTAAGTGGCGCTAAAAATTGGAGCACGCCGGCCGCCACTACCTTCAATCTCTGCACGGCAAAGAACCAGAGCGTAAATCCCAGCCCGGCCGGAATTAGCCCCAGGTATATCCCGACCAGCCAGCCGGTTTTAGTGGTTGCGAAAGGTATTTTTAATAATAAGAGGGTGAAAAAGAGCAGGATACTTCCGAAGACAGCGGGCCAGAAAGTGGCTATAACGGCACCATACCTGGCGATAACTCCGGTTTTCTTGGCAATGATTGTGTAAAGAGCCCAGCAGAAAGATGCGCCCAGGGCCAGTAAATTTCCGCCGTATGAAATGCCGGAAAAACGACCCTGGCTTATCGTCAAATAACAACCCAGAAAACCAATTAATATCGCCAGGATTTCCCGCCGGGAACTTTTTTCTTTGAGGATAAAACCGGCCAGCAGAGTGATAATGATCGGATTGGAGTTCATCAGGATGCTGGTGGAAGTGGCGGCGGTATATTTTAAAGAAGAAAAGACCAGAATGTTCATCCCGAAAATTCCGGAAATTCCTAGTAGCAGGAAGGTCGGAACGTCTCTTTTTTTGATTCTGATTTTAATGCCGGACAGAAGAGAAGCGGCGAGTAGAAAAAAAGAGGCGGAAAGAAAGCGAATTAAAGAAATCATGATTGGGTGGCAGGCGCCTTCCCGCACTCCAATCTGTCCGAAAACAAAGACGGTTCCCCAGCTGACCGCCGCGATTATCCCCGCGATAATTCCGCTTCGCATAATATAGAGGAAGGTTTCTTTTCGTGGTAATGAACGGAGCTTGCCCGTTGATGTTTGCTTTCTTAAATTTTTGGCGGACTGCGTCCGCCGTAGCTCGCTTTCTGAGCGTAGGCGGAGAGGGAGGGATTTGGCGCCCTCGGCTTTCACTGCGCCTTGGGTCGGCCACCCGCTGGCAACGCTCTTTAATCAGTCGCGTCGCCTGACTTCGCTCCCATCAAATCCCCGTAAGAGAAAGTTTTGCGGAGAGGGAGGGATTTGAACCCTCGGAGGCAGGAAAACCCGCCTCAGCGGATTAGCAATCCGCCGCACTAAACCGGGCTATGCGACCTCTCCATTTTAATGACCGTCAGGAAGTCATTACGACCTGTTTACTTTACCAAAAAAGCGTGAAAAAGTCAAGGTGTTATTTGTGAACACATCGTATTTATCATCACTGATTATTTTTACCGCACCGCCGTAGTGTAAGTTTTAACTGATATGGGTTTTACGGAACCTGAACAAGCATGACGTAATTATCAAGAAAAAGAAAAAGGTGATAAAAAGCGATGCCGGTATTTTTTGCGGGTTTGGTTTATCGGACGATTATTTTGAGTGCCTACCGTCGCAGAATGGTTTATGGGCGCTTTTGCCGCAGCGGCAAAGGGTTATCCGGTTTCTAACTTCATAGGTTGTGCCGTCGGCTGATTCAACGGGAATACCACCCCGGACCCAAAGAGGGCCCATTTTCCCGGTTTGAGTGTCCTTGACCAGACCGATAGACGGTTTTAAATCAGGTTCAATCGCCTTCCCGTTTTGGTCCCAGATTACCAACCTTCCGGAAGGGCAATCGCAGGCCTCCTCAATCGCTTTTTGCCGGGCATCTGGGTTGCCGGATTCTTCGGTGAGTTTCCAAACGCCTCCGGCCCGGTGACAGAAACGGGCGCCGGCGCAGAAATTTTCGGCGTCAGTCAGTTTGAGGCCGGGGCCGTTTATCGCACCGGCTTGTTCCAGATACGGACTGCGGTCAGCTTTTTCTGTTCCGTCAAATTTAACCTTAAGGTGGCTTCCATCGCAAAAAGGTTTGTTCTGAGAATGACCGCAGCGGCAAAGAGCATAGTTTTTTGGCGCCGGATATTTTTTGCCTTCTTTCCAGCCGTGACATTGTTCTTCGGTATCAACGCACATGCTTTGTTCTGATAGGGGCGCTCCGCCTGATACCAGGTAGGGGCCGTTTTTGGTAATCTTTATTCTGTATCTGTTTTCTTTCTGAGAGTAATTTTTTGATTTAGCCATTTTTATCTCCACGCCGTACTTTAACCTGAATGCGGTAAAGTTTTAAGCCGGAAGGTTAAAAACCGTAATCATTAGGCATCATAATCGTTGCCTATTTTATCAGTTTCGCTTTTAACTTTATCTCCGGACCGGCAAGTGCTTTAGAAACAGGACAATTTTTTTTAGCAGTTTCCGCATGCTCCATAAAGTCCGCTTCGCTAAGACCGGGTACATCGGCTTTTGTATCCAGTTCAATTAAGGTGATTGCGGGACCGTCATCCAGGTGAACGGTGGCGGTTGTATAAATACTTCTGGGCGTGAAGCCCGCGGTGGTGAGCAGCGCGGAAAGGAACATTGAAAAACAGCCCGCGTGCGCCGCGCCGAGCAATTCCTCCGGGTTGGTCCCCGGCCCTGTCTCAAAACGCGAAGCAAATGTAAATGGTCCCTCATAAGCGCCGCTGCCTAACTTCACAATGCCGGCGCCATCCTTCAACGACCCCTTCCATTGGGCGGATGAGATTCGAGCTCCTATTCTTGGTAACATGAAATATGAAATCAGAAACAGCGCCATTGAATCTTCGGATAAATATTAGCACCTCTTCCGGATACGGTCAAGCCAAAACTAATTTTATTGCCGTAGGGCGGGATGGTAATATTTGGCGATTTGTTTTAAAATATAATGAATTTTGCGTGAGATAAGTTTCGGAGGGTTAGGCTAACGGTAAGTCAGCGGATTTGAAATCCGCCGGGTTCACACCCATGGGGGTTCGAGTCCCTCACCCTCCGCCTTCGCTCAGAAAGCGAGCTTCGGCGGATGAATCCGCCTACTTAACATGGACTATGTTTACTTTCTCAAGGAGTGGCATGGACGGCTTTACGTTGGGTCAACCAATAACCTGAAAAGGCGGTTGGAGGAACACAAGAAAGACAAATCTGGCTTTAAGCTATTAGCTTATATAGCCGTGGAAAATGAAAGCAAAGCGCGGGAATTAGAGAAGTATTTTAAGACCGGTTCTGGTAGGGCGATATTAAAGAAAAGAATTTTAACTGACGAAGCCTTGGCGTAGTCAGTTCCTGCAACCACAAAACTACGACGATGCGTGCGATGAATCGCACCGCTACAATATTTCTACTTACCGAAAGTGGACTATAAATTAGAACGGATTGATGAGTATCGGGTTTTGATCCCGCAGGAGAATGGGATGCAAGTGCCGGGGATGATTTACGCCTCGGAAAAGACGTTGCCGAAGGTCAGGCTGGACCGTTCTCCTGAGCAGGTGGTGAATGTGGCGCAGTTGCCGGGAATCTTGCGTTATTCCCTGGCGATGCCCGATATTCACTGGGGATACGGCGCGCCGATCGGCGGAGTAGCCGCTTTTGACTTGAAAGAGGGTGTGGTGGCGCCCGGCATCGTCGGGTACGATATTAACTGCGGCGTCAGGTTGTTGCGGACAAACCTGCGCAAGGAAGAGGTGGCTGGAAAATTAAAGGAATTATTGGATGCGTTGTATCGGAATATTCCCTGCGGAGTCGGCGCTTCTGGCCCATTGGAACTTTCCCGGCCGAAATTGGTTGATGTTTTAAAGAATGGCGCGGCCTGGGCGGTGCGGAATGGCTACGGAAGTGAGTCGGATTTGGCGGTACTGGAAGAGTCGGGCCGGTACAAATTGGCCAACCCGGATAAGGTTAGCAATGATGCCTGTCAGCGCGGGAGTAATCAGCTGGGAACCCTGGGCAGCGGTAACCATTTTTTGGAAATACAAGAGGTTGAAGAGATATTTGACCGGGAAGTTGCGGAAGCATTTCATCTTTTTGCCGGCCAGGTTACGATTATGATTCATACCGGCAGCCGCGGCCTGGGCCATCAGGTGGCCGAAGATTATCTTGTTTCATTCGGCAAATCCACCCGGAAGTACGGTTTTTCCCTTCCGGACCAACAGTTGGTTTGCGCGCCGGTTGAGTCGGAAGAGGGTGAGAGTTATCTGGGCGCAATGGCGGCGGCGGCCAATTTTGCCTGGGCGAACCGCCAGGTTATCGCTTTCCGGACCACGGAAATCCTGAAGAAGGTATTGGGAAAGAACGAAAGCGAAATTGGACTGGCCACGGTTTATGATGTGGCGCATAATATCGCTAAGATTGAGGAACACGCGTTTAACGGAAAAAAAGTGAAGGTGCTGGTGCACCGCAAGGGTGCCACCCGCGCTTTTCCGGCCCATACTCCGGGCATACCGGCTGTTTATGAAAAAGTGGGCCAGCCGGTCCTGATGCCCGGTACGATGGGAACCGCTTCTTACGTTTTAGTCGGCACCGAACGAGCGCTTTCGGAAACCTGGGGTTCTACTTGCCACGGCGCCGGCCGTAATCTTTCGCGGCATGAAGCGGTGCGCCGGATGAGAGGGCGGTCGGCTACAGCGGAACTGGCCGCGGTCGGCGTGCTGGCGCGGGCGCCCAGTTCTGCCGGATTAGCGGAGGAGATGCCGGAAGCGTATAAAAATGTGGACGAGGTAGTTGAAATTGTTGAAGGCGGCGGACTTTCACGACGGGTCAGCCGGATGGTTCCGTTTGCGGTAATTAAAGGATAAATGATATAATTTTAAATTTCGCAATGACATTTTGTAGATTGGATTCCCGCTTACAACGTGCGGGAATGACATAATGACTTATGGAAAAAATCCTGGTTTGCATTAAACAAGTGCCGGATACGATGGAAGTGCGTATCGACCCGGAGACGAACCGTATTATTCGGGAAGGCGTGCCCAGCATTGTAAATCCTTACGATTTTTACGCGATGGAAGCTGGTTTGCGCCTGAAAGAAAAATACGGCGGCACGGCTATTGTTTGCACGATGGGTCCGCCTCAGGCGGAAAGCGCTTTACGTGAAGCGTTAAGCTTGGGGTTTGATCAGGCCTTTCTTTTGAGTGACCGCGGATTTGCCGGCAGCGATACGCTGGCTACTTCTTATACGTTATCCTGTTTGGTCCGGAAGTTGATGCCGGTGGATATCGTTATTTGCGGGCGGGAAGCGATGGATGGTTCTACCGGCCAGGTTGGTCCGGAACTTTCGGAAAGTTTGGGTTGGCCGTTCTTTTCCTGCGTCAGCGAAATTAAGGAGATTGTTAATTCCCGGTTGAAAGCGCGCCGGATGATGGAGGACCATTACGAGGAGATTGAGGGTCCGATTCCGGCGGTTTTGAATGTGGTTAAGGAAATCGCCGAACCACGATTGCCTTCTTTAAAAGGCATACTGAAGGCGAAGAAGGCGGAAATTATTGTTTTAAATAAGGGGGAATTGGAAGGCGAAGAACTGCGCTTCGGTTCTTCCGGGTCGCCCACCTGGGTGGTCAAGGTTTGGACGCCGGAAGTACACAAGAAAGGCATGGTGCTTGAAGGTGAGCCGGTTGAGATTGCGCAAAAACTTTATCAGGAGCTGAAGAAGCAAAATGTTTTATGAAAATAACAATAAATATTGAAAAGTGCACCGGTTGCGGTCTCTGTGTTAAGGCCTGTCCGTTTAATGCCATTAAGGTGGAGAACGAGATAGCGATCGTTGACCTTGACCTCTGTAATTATTGCGGCGCCTGCGTGGAAGAGTGTCCGGTGGAAGCGATTGCCGTGGAAAGGGATGCTCCGGCGGAAGGCGTTAAGGACCTTTCTTTGTATCAGGATTTATGGGTTTTTGCCGAACAACGCTCCGGTAAATTAGCCCATGTCTCTTTTGAACTTCTACACGAAGGAAGGAAACTGGTTTCGAGTTTGGGTCAGAAATTGTGCGCGGTCTATATTGGCCCGCCGGGCAGCAATACCGAGGAACTTTTGCGCCGGGGCGCGGACAAGGTTTACGCGGTCGTTGATGATTCCCTCCTCCATTTTCAGGATGATATTTTTACGGATATTCTTGTGCACCTGATCCGGCGCTATAAACCCGCCATACTTCTGGCGGGAGCTACTTACATCGGACGTTCTTTCATTCCCCGGACCGCGGCCCGGTTGCGGACCGGTTTGACCGCTGACTGTACCGGACTGGAGATTGACCCGGAGACCAAACTTTTAAGGCAGACCCGGCCTACTTTCGGCGGGAACCTGATGGCGACCATCCTTTGCGAAAAACACCGGCCCCAGATGTCAACGGTGCGCCCGCGCATTTTTGATGAAGCGCCGGCAACATCGGCGGTTGATAAAAACCGGATAACGGAAATTTCTCTTTCGGAAATAAAGATCAATAATCGCCTCAATTTACTGGAAATGATTCCCGGCACCGAGGAAATCGATTTAACCGATGCGGATATTATCGTTTCCGGCGGACGGGGGCTGGGTAAACCGGAAGGATTCGCGCTGATTAAGGAGTTAGCAGATGCTCTGGGCGGTGTGGTAGGTTCAAGCCGGGCCGCGGTTGATGCCGGTTGGATTTCCTACGCCCACCAGGTGGGTCAGACCGGGAAGACGGTGAAGCCGAAGGTTTATATTGCCTGCGGAATTTCAGGCGCGATTCAGCATCTGGCCGGAATGAACACCTCGGATGTGATTGTGGCGATTAATAAAGATAGCGCCGCCCCCATCTTCCGTTCTGCCAATTACAGTTTGGTCGGTGATCTTTACGAAATCATACCCGCCCTCCTCAGGGCAGTTAAAAGCCAGTAATTTGACCCAAAACCCAAAAATAAGTTATAATTCTTATTTATGGTAACAGCTAAAATACGTCTATGGTAATGGATAAATCAATAGATAAAACACAGGGCGCCAGGGCTGCCGGAGAAGAGCACCTGCAACTTTCTCATCTTCGTAACGTCGGGATTATCGCGCATATTGACGCGGGTAAAACGACGACGACGGAGCGGATGCTTTATTGCAGCGGCAAACTGTACCGAATCGGCGGGGTTGACGAAGGCACCACCGCGATGGACTGGATGGCTCAGGAGCGCGAGCGTGGAATAACCATTACCTCCGCGGCTACTACTTTTAAGTGGCACGGTTACGAAATCAGTTTAATCGATACGCCCGGCCATGTTGATTTTACGATGGAGGTTGAGCGTTCTTTAAGGGTGTTGGATGGCGCGGTAGGTATTTTTTGCGCGGTGGGCGGCGTGGAGCCGCAGTCGGAAACCGTCTGGCATCAGGCGAACCGTTACGAGGTACCGCGCATCGCCTATGTTAACAAGATGGACCGGATCGGCGCTGATTTTTTTGAGGCGGTCAGGATGATGCGGGACCGGCTTGGTTCTGATCCTTATCCGATTCAACTGCCGATTGGCCAGTCGGATACTTTTTCCGGTATTATTGACTTGATTCGGATGGAGGCGTTTACCTACGAAGACGAAGACGGACAAAACGTTATTCGGGGGCCAATTCCGGAAAAACTTCTTCCCGCTGCCAAAGAATGCCGTAAAGCGCTTCTGGAACGCCTGGCAGAGTGTGATGAAGAAATAATGTCCCTTTACCTGGAAGAAAAGAAAATTTCCAAAACATTAATCATCAAGGCTCTGCGCCGGGAAACATTGACGGGCCGGATTCTGCCGGTTTTGTGCGGTTCTTCCTTCCGTAATAAGGGCGTGCAGTTACTGATTGACGCTATCTGTAATTATCTGCCTTCGCCGCTTGATCTTCCGCCGATTAAGGGATATAACCCCGATACCGACAAGGAGGAGACAAGGGTTTCCTCACCGAAAGAACATTTTTCCGCGCTGGCTTTCAAAATTGCCACCGACCCTTATGTCGGACGGCTTACTTACGTGCGGGTTTATTCCGGAATAATGAAGTCCGGTTCCACCATATACAACTCCAACCGTTCGCTCCGGGAGCGGATTAACCGCACCCTGCGGATGCATGCTAACCGCAGCGAAGACCTTAAGTTTGCGGAAGCCGGGGAGATTGTGGCTGTAGTTGGCCTAAAAGGTACGAAGAACGGCGATACGCTTTGTTCGGAAAAGCACGCCATTGTCCTGGAACGGATGAATATTCCGGAGCCGGTTGTTTCGGTGGCGATTGAGCCCAGAACCAGGGCTGATTCCGAGAAGATGGGTGTGGCGCTGGCCAAGCTTT
>JAPLMK010000095.1:0-2005 GCA_026387085.1 Candidatus Omnitrophota bacterium | reverse complement strand
TTCCGAGGAAGACCCTACTTTCCGGGTGCGTGTGGATCCGGAGACAAGCGAAACGATAATTTCCGGAATGGGCGAACTTCACCTGGAGATTATTCAGGACCGGATGGTACGCGAGTTTAAGGTGGAGGCAAAAGCGAGCCAACCCCAGGTGGCTTTCCGGGAGACGATTACCAAGTCTGCCGAGGCGGAAGGTAAGTTTGTCCGCCAGACAGGCGGCCGGGGTCAATATGGCCACGTTGAACTAAAGGTGGAACCGCTGCCCCGGGGGAGTGGCGTGATATTTGAAGAGAAGATTAAAGGTCAGAATGTCCCGAAGGAATATTTTTCGGCGGTGGAGAAGGGCGTGCGCGAAGCAGCCGAAACCGGTGTCTTGAAGGGCTTTCCGGTAATTGACATTAAAGTAACTTTTTTTGATGGTTCTTATCACCCGGTTGATTCTTCGGAAATTGCTTTTAAGGTTGCCGCGGACATGGCTTTTAAAGAGGCGGTTCGCAGGGCCGCGCCGGTTGTGCTGGAACCAATCATGAAATTAGAAGTTAATACGCCGGAGGAGTTTTTGGGCGGCGTTCTCGGAGACATAACCAGCCGTAAGGGGCGGATTGAAGAGATTCGCGACCGCCACAAGATGAAGTTTGTCCGTGGCGTGGCGCCCCTGTCGCATCTTTTCGGTTATACAACGACTTTGCGTTCCGTTACCCAGGGCCGGGCAAGTTACGTGATGGAGCCCAGCCATTATGAACCGGCACCGGAAGATCCTAAAAAACAGTGAATGTTAACTATGGCAAACCGGAGGTAATTTATGGCCAAAGAAAAGTTTGATCGCGGCGGAAAGCCCCACGTAAATATCGGCACCATCGGCCACGTTGACCACGGCAAGACCACCCTTACCAGCGCCATCACGCTCTGTCTTTCCAAATTAGGCAAGGCCACTTTCTTGAAGTATGAAGACATTGACCGGGCCCCGGAGGAGAAAGAGCGCGGCCTGACCATTAATATCTGCCACGTGGAGTACCAGACGGATAAGCGCCACTATGCCCATATTGACTGTCCGGGCCACGCCGATTACATCAAGAACATGATTACCGGAGCCGCCCAGATGGACGGGGCCATCCTGGTAGTCTCAGCCGCTGACGGGGCCATGCCCCAGACCCGGGAGCATATCCTTCTGGCCCGCCAGGTAGGAGTTCCGGCCATCGTGGTCTTTATGAACAAGACCGACCAGGTAACCGATAAGGATCTACTGGAGATCGTAGAACTGGAAATCCGGGACCTGCTCAATAAATACGAATTTCCCGGGGACGTAATCCCGATTGTCAAGGGTAGCGCCGTAGAAGCTCTATCCTGCGGCTGCGCCAAGAAGGAATGCGCCAAGTGCGGTCCCATATTACAGCTGATGGATGCGGTTGATTCCTATATCCCGGAACCGGTTCGCGATATCGACAAGCCCTTCCTGCTTTCCGTGGAAGACGTTTTTACCATCACCGGCCGGGGCACGGTTGCCACCGGCAGGGTGGAGCGGGGCAAAGTCAAGGTAGGGGATGAGGTAGAGATTGTCGGCCTTACCCCTCAGATTAAAAAGACGGTGGTTACCGGCCTGGAGATGTTCCGCAAGACGCTGGATGAAGCCGTGGCCGGAGATAACGCCGGAGCGCTTCTGCGCGGCGTGGAGAAGGACGAAGTCCGGCGCGGACAGGTAGTGGCCGCAACCGGCTCCATCACCCCCCACACCCGCTTTAACGCCCAGGTATATGTGCTTTCCAAAGACGAGGGCGGGCGCCATACCCCGTTCTTTACCAATTACCGACCCCAATTCTTCTTCCGGACCACCGATGTCACCGGCTCGATCACCCTTGCGGAAGGAGTGGAGATGATTATTCCCGGAGATAATGCCAAGATTGAAGTAAAACTAATCGCCCCCATCGCCATGGAGAAGGGCCAGCGCTTCGCAATCCGGGAAGGCGGAAAAACCGTCGGAGCGGGCGCGGTAACGGAAGTATTAGAATAA
>JAPLMK010000104.1 GCA_026387085.1 Candidatus Omnitrophota bacterium | reverse complement strand
TTCACCAGTTCTGCCGGGTCGGTTCTTTTGCCATCATCGGCGGCTGTTCCAAGGTCTGCCAGGATATTATGCCCTACAGCCTGGCTGACGGACACCCGGCCCGCACCCGCTGGCTGAACAGCATCGGATTAAAACGTAATAATTTCAACCCGGAAACGATCGCCGGATTGGAAAAGGCCTTCCGTTTCCTGATACGCAGCCGCCTGAACGTTCTCCACGCGGTTGAAAAAATAAAGACGGAAATCCCGGTCACGCCGGAAATAACCCTTCTCCTGAAGTTCATCGCCGAATCCAAACGGGGCCTCGCCATCAGCCGGAAAATGACCGAAGATGACTAAGATTGGTTTAATCGCCGGTAATGGCGCCCTGCCTCTCCACTTTTTAAAAAAAGCCCGGGAAAAAGGTTTTGCGGTCTATACTCTGGCCATTAAAAATGAAGCGCACCGGAAAGTCGCCCGCCTTTCGGAATCTGTTTTTCCGTTACCAGTGGGACGGCTGGATGAAGGCATAAAGTTCTTTACGGAAAATAACGTAAAAGAAGCCGTAATGCTGGGCCAAGTGCGCCATTTTAAGCTCCTGGAACCGAAATATCTTGACCCGCAGATGGCGCAACTCCTGGAACAAATACCGGACCGGAGGACCAATACCGTCCTGAGCGCCATCATCAACCACTTTCAGAAAAAAGGCGTCTCCTTCCTCTCTTCCGGTTTTCTGCTGGAGGAACTTTTTCTGCCCTCCGGAACAACAGCCGGGCCGGTTTTATCCCAGCAGGAAAAAGCCGATGTTGAATTAGGCCGGAAGGTCGCGGAAACTTTAGCGGAACTTGACGTGGGCCTCACGGTAGCGGTCAAAAACGGAATTGTGCTGGCCTTAGAAGGAATATCCGGAACCGACGCCACCATCCGCCGCGCCGGGCGATTTACCAAGGGGCTGGTGGTCGTCAAGGTAAGCCGGCCCAGACAGGATTTACGTTTTGACCTGCCGGTAATCGGCCCGCGCACCCTGAAAGTTATGGCCCGTATTTCCGGCCGGGTATTGTCAATCGCCTCCGGCACCTTTGTTCTGGAAAAAGAAGAGGTCTTCCGCCTCAGCCGCCGCTACGGTATCACCCTCACCATTTTTTAGCCACCGTTTATTGTTCGATTTTTGGTGTCTTGTGTAGGGGCGGGGTTCCATCCCCGCCCGGCTAAGGCCGAGGCTTTCAGCCCACGGGCTGAGTTTCATCAAGTCCGCATATGGCGGGAGGGGACACAGCCCCTCCCCTACATTTAACAACACCCAATATTCCTTGCGTTTGTATTAGGGCCGTCCGAGGGCCAGATAGGTAAAACCGAGGGATTGAAGTTTTTCGCGGGGCAAGAAGTTGCGCCCGTCAAAGATAACCGGCGCCGTCAGAAGAGATTTGATACGGGCAAAATCCAGTTCCGCAAAACCGGGCCATTCGGTTAAAACTAAAAGCGCGTCGGCGCCTTCGGCAACTTCGTAAGGGTTTTGGCAGAGCATTATCTCCGGGCAATCAGCAACGGCATTTGCTCCGGCCGCCGGGTCATAGGCCTTAATCCGGCTCCCTTCATTCAATAATAACCGGACAATATCCAACGCCGGGCTTTCCCGGATGTCATCGGTCTCATCCTTAAAGGCCAGGCCCAGGACGCCGATTATCTTCCCGTTCAGATTCCAAATGCCTTTCTTAATCTTCTCCAGCGCCCGCTGTTTCTGCTCCTGGTTTGCCTGAAAAGCCGCGCTGAGAATCTTGAAATCATAGCCGATGCTCCGGGCAAGATGCATGAAGGAAGCAACATCTTTCGGAAAACAACCGCCACCGTAACCGATGCCGGCCGAAAGGTGCCCGGGACCGATCCGCCGGTCCAAACCCATCCCTTTGGAAACGAGGTTAACGTCTGCGCCCACCTTTTCACAGATATGGCTGACTGCGTTGATGTAAGAAATTTTAAGCGCCAGAAACGAGTTGCTGGCGTGCTTAATCAGTTCCGCGCTCTTGATATCGGTAAAAAGCAACGGCGCGGAAAATGAACCGTAAATCTCTTCCATAATACCGCGGGCCCGGTCCGATTCCACGCCGACCACAATGCGGTCCGGTTTGAAAAAATCGGAAACCGCGCTTCCCTCCCGCAGAAATTCCGGATTAGCCGCCAGGTCAAAAGACGCCCCTTCCGGCCCAAGCGTTTTCAGCGTATGTTTAACCCATTCGCCGGTCAGCGCCGGAACCGTGCTCTTCTCTACAATCAGGCAATACGCGGAAAGGTTCCGGGCTATTTCAGCGGTTACCTTTTCCAGCGCGGAAAGGTCTGATTCTCCGCTGTCCCCACGGCTTGGGGTACCAACGCAGATGAAGATGACTTCCGCAAACTCCGCCGCATCCTTTATCCGGGTGGAAAACGACAACCGGCCCGATGCTATCACCTCGGACAATAACTCCGGTAAACCCGGCTCAAAAAAAGGAATCCGGCCGGAACGGAGTGTCTCTATCTTCGCTTTATCCTGGTCAACCGCCATGACCGGATGACCTAATTTCGCAAACCCGGCGGCGGTTATCAAGCCAACGTGCCCGGCACCGATAACGGCTATTTTTCGCATAATTTTTTTCCTGTTCTGTCATTCCCGCGGATAGTTGGCGGGAATCCATAAATCTTATAGAATTAGATTCCCGATCTAAGCATTCGGGAATGACAACATTTTGGTTCCCCGCCTAAGACATGCGGGGATGACAAAACAAAAAGAGACATCCCTTTTTGTTTTGTCACTTTTTTCTCTTTTTGCGGCGGGCCGGCTTCTGGCTCTCGGTATAATATGCGTTCAATTTTACCAAACGCTTCACCACCAGCCCATTGATGCTGTTTGCCGGAAATGTCCCGTTCGGACGCTGTTCTCCGGCCGGCACGCCGGTAAGAATTTCAATGCCTTCGTCAATGCTGGTTACGGCCCAAATATGAAATTTTCCGGCAGCAATCGCCTTAACCGCCTCTTCCTTAAGCATCAGGTTTTTAACATTGCTCCGGGGAATAAGAACGCCCTGCTCGCCGGTAAACCCCTTTATCTTACACACTTCAAAAAACCCTTCCACCTTTTCATTAACCCCGCCGATGGGCTGAACCTCGCCTTTCTGATTAACAGAACCGGTTACCGCGATACCCTGTTTAATCGGCCGTTCCGCTAAACTGGAGAGGAGCGCGTAAAGTTCCGCGCTGCTGGCGCTGTCGCCCTCTACCTCATCGTATGACTGCTCAAAACAGATTGAAGCGGAAAGGGTGAGCGGCTCGGTGTGAGCATACCGCTGGCCCAAAAATCCGCTCAAAATTAAAATACCCTTGGTGTGAATTTGCCCCCCTAACTTGGTCTCCCTTTCAATATCCAGTATCCCTTCTTTACCCACAAAGGTGCGCGCCGTAATCCGGCTGGGCCGGCCGAACAGATAATCGCCCAAAAAGATAACAGCCAACCCGTTTACCTGGCCGACTACTGCGCCGCGGTCATCCAAAAGAATCTGGCCGTCTTTAATCATCTCGCGGATGCGCTCTTCAATCCGGCTGCTTCGGTAAACCTTCTCTTCCGTCGCGCGCAGCACATCCGCCGCCGTAACCACCTCTTTATTTTCCTGCCGGGCCCAGTAGTCCGCTTCTTGCAGCATATCAGCCACTTCCCGGAAACGGCTGGTCAGTTTCTGCTGGTCTTCCGCCAGCCGGCTGCCGTACTCCACCACCCGGGCGATGGCCGAACGATGAAAAGGCAAAAGATTATTTTCCCGGCAGTGCCGGCTGATAAAAGCGGCGTACTGCCTGACACCTTCCTGGTCCCGGTTGAGACGATAATCAAAATCGGCCTTAACCTTAAAAAATTTCGGGAAATCTTCGTCGTAGGCAAAAAGCAACTGGTAGACGTGCGCATTGCCGACAATGATTATCTTAATTGAAATCGGAATCGGCTCCGGGCGCATGGACGGCGTGCTAATCAGGTGAAACTCTTCCGCCAGGTCTTCAATCTGGATGGTATTGTTCTTCAAACAGCGCTTAAGCGCCTGCCAGGAAAAATATTGGTTAAAAAGGTCGTTTGCCTGAAGGATAAGATAGCCGCCGTTTGCCCGGTGCAAAGCGCCGGCTTTAATCATCGTAAAATCGGTCACAAAAGAGCCGAATTGGGACCGGGACTCCTGCCGCCCGATAAGGTTAAAGTAGGTGGGGTTTCCTTCTTTAATAACCGGCGCGCCTTTGGTCTGGCTGTTGTCAACCAGAAGGTTCACCCGGTACCGCTGGAACTGGTTTTTCTGGGACGCCATCTTCAGCCCGGGCAGTATTTCCGCCTCATCCTTCTCCAGAAAATCATGGATATGCTCCACTAATTCCCGCCCGACCCGCTCCAGGTGTCCGGTCACCTCCGGAAGGTCCCGGTACTTCTGACGCAATTCTTCCAAATGATTTTTGGTTATAAAATTCCCGGTCTCCCGGTCCAAATCTTGAATCCGGGTCCGGTCTTCTTTTTCCCGCTGCCGGACCTGCCGCATCATCTCGGAAATTTTACCGTCTAATTTCTCCTGTTTTTTGCGGTAAAACTCCTTTTCGGTTCCCCCCAATTTTTCATACTCGGGCTCAGTCAGCGTTTTACCGTCCACAATCGGTAAAAACAATAAACCGGTTGCGGTCTGCTTAAGATTAAAACCCGCCTGTTCCGCTTTCTTTTCCAGGCCGGCATATACTTTCTGGCGTTCCGCCTGAAACGCCTGCATAATCCGGTTGCGCTCTTCTTCATACTCCTTGCCTTCAAAAGCGCGCGGCACTTCTATCTTCAATTCTTCAATTAAATTATCAATATCCTTCTGAAACATCCGGCCCAGCCCCGGAGAAAAGCGCAATGACCGGGGCCGGTCCGGGTCTTCAAAGTTATAGACATAACACCAATCATCCGGCACCGGCTGGCTTCCGGCCAACTCCGCCACCGCGGCGACCACCGACGTCGTGCGCCCGGTGCCCGGAATTCCGGAAACATAAATATTAAAGCCGGTTTTTTTAATTTTAAGTCCGAACTCCAGCGACCGGGCAGCCCGGTTCTGTCCGACAATACCTTCCAGGGGAGGAATTTTTAACGTGTTTTCGTAAGGGCAGGATTTTTCCGGGCAGGCGGCTCTTACTTCTTCCGCTTTAAGTTTCAACCGGTTAAAATTATTGTTTGCCATAGTTTTAGGGTTACCAAAGAACAAAATTAACTATTCTCCGTGTTTAGTAATTTTATCAGAAGAGAAAACCAAACGCAAGTTTTTACCTTAACCGGCAATGCGCGAACAAACTTGTCAAGCCACCGGAAATGATATAAAATTATAAAGTTATGACGCCCAGACAAAGAGTGGAAAAAGTCCTGGCCGGCGGCCGCGGAGACCGCGTCCCTTTTACCGTTTACGAATGCATGGTGCCCCAGTGCGCCGCCGAACGGGAACTACGCAACCGGGGATTATGTATCGTCAAGCGGGATGTGCCGGTCTTCAAAACCATCCAGCCGAATGTCAAGATAACCCAAAATATTTACCGGGAAGGAGAACGGCAATTTGTCAGGACTTATTACGAAACCCCGGCCGGCACCCTGACCACCCTGTCCGAGCCGGTCGGATTCACTGCCTGGCAACATGAAAAAATGTTCAAGAGACCGGAAGATTATAAAGCCATCCTTTCCTTCTTCCGGGACGAACAATATCAAGCAACTTATGAATCCTTTGCGGCGGCGGAAAAGAGTTTCGGCCCGGACGCCATCTTCCGGGCGGGTTTCGGCCTGGAGCCACTGCAAACCTTGATTTCGGGCGGGGTTATGGATACCCAGACCTTCTGCCTGGAATGGATGGACAACCGGGACGAGATATTAAAGATATACGATGCCCTCGTCGCCAACCGACGACGGATTTACCCTCTGGTGGCAAACTCACCGGCGTCGCACGCCAACTACGGCGGAAACGTTGCGCCGGAAATCATCGGGCTGAAAACTTTTGAAAAGTATTACGTTCCGCACTACAACGAAGCGGCGGAAGTTATGCACCGCCACGGAAAATTAGTCGGTTGCCACTTCGACGCCAACTGCCGCGTGCTGGCTGAAGCAATCGCCGGCACCGCGCTCGATTATATCGAAGCATTCACACCGGCACCGGATACGGACATGACGCTGGGCGAAGCAAGAAATGCCTGGCCGGATAAAGTCATCTGGCTCAACTTCCCGTCATCCGTTCACCTGAAAACAATTGCGGAAATCAGGAAAACCACCGTTGCCCTGCTAAACCAGGCGCCCGCGATTGACGGGTTGATTATGGGTATTACCGAAGACATGCCTCCGGAACGATGGCAGGAAAACTGCCGGGCAATTATGGACGGCCTGGACGAACACGCTGCCCTCTGACGCAAAGTTCCAGGTCGACGTTTTAGCTCCGACCGCAAAAAACCGGAATGAAGGAGTCATAAAATAATGAGCGAAAAAGAAATATTGCGCCCGCTGGTAGAAGAAATGCTGGAGCTGGCAGCCCTGCCGGAACAGGAACACAAAAAGCAAATGTGGGCGGAACACCAGGCCCTCCGGAAAACAAGCAAGATTCCGGTCTGCGTTTATTACGAGGGAATACCGCCCGAGGAGTGGGTGCTAATGCTGGGAAATAATTTTTTGCAAACCCGGTCCGAGTTAGCCCGATTAATGGAGTTTGATTTCCGGCGGCGCATCTGGATGGCGCGCCACGTTAACGACGACCACATCCTTTGGCCGCAGATTGCCATTCCGGCCGCTCTCTCCCGTTCCCATGATTGGGGAGTTCCTCTCCGCTGGAAAAGCGCGGACGATGCCACCGATTACCTTCAAGCCAAAGCGGTTGAACCCGTATTTGAAGAACAGATTGATATCAGCCGGCTTCATTTCAGCGATATCGCAATCAACGAAGCGGAAACTGCCGCGCGCGCGGAACAGGCCTCTTCTCTTACCGGCGGCCGTTTACCGGTTAACATTACTTATCCCGATTTAAGTTTTTCGCCCTTTGATGTCGCCGTCCAAATGCGCGGAATGCAAAATTTGCTTACGGATGCTATCGATGCGCCGGAAGAAGTCCACCGCCTGATGGATTTCATTACCGCGGTTTACGAACAGCACCATCAAAACCGGGAAAAACGGGGCTGGATTAATTACGCGCCGGCGCCGGGCACCCCTTACGCTATCGTCGGTTTTCGCGTTCACTGCGCTTATTCCTCGCCGCATCCAACCCGGAGCCGACCGCAACTGGCCGACGAGTGGGCCTATGTTTCGGCGCAAACCTCCTGCGGGTTCAGCCCGGAAATGTACCGGGAATTTGTTCATCCTTATAATGCGCGTTTAGCAAAATATTTCAGCCGCCAGACGGTCTATTATCACGGGTGCGAGTGCCTGGACCACAAAATAGATATTATCGCCACCCTGCCTAACCTGAGGCGTTTTCACGTGTCGCCCTGGTCTTCCGTTGCTATCGCCCGCGCTAAATTAGGCGGTAAAATTATCCTGGAAGTCCACGCCCATCCCGGCAAGGTGCTATTTGGCTACAATCGGGCCGAAATGAAAAAAGAGGTAGCCGCGCTTATTGCCCAGGCAAGCGGCGTTTCGCTGGATATCAACCTAAGCGATATTCATTCCGTCAACAAAAATCCGGAATTACTCACTACCTGGGCGCAAGCCGCCCAGGAAATGGCTGTGAAATGAAAACCGATTTGACGATGTTGAAAGACCGCGACATCTTAAGAAAACTGGCGGAACAGCAGGCAAAAATCGCCGCGCTTCCGATTCACCGGGAAACAATTGCCGGGTGGAAGCGGCTCAACGGACTGAAACCGGGCCGGCCGCTGGTCTGGATTACCGAAGTGCCCTGGCCGGAACTTATGAAGACCGAAAAGGAACTCCAGTTGCAGGCAACTGATGAATTCCTGCGCGGCGTGGAGTCGCGTTTCCGCATGACAATTTACCAATGGGAACATTTTCGGGGAGATATGGTAGTGGAGCCAAAGTTCTATTTTTACCCCGTGATTCACGACACCGGTTTCGGCATCCAGGAAGAGTCAGACATTATCAAGGGAGCGCAAAATTACATTCCCTCGCGCCATTTCCATCCCCAGATCCAGAATGAAAAAGACGTCCTGAAGATAAAGATGCCGGAAATATCCCTTGACCGCGAAGCCACCGGACAAAGATACCAAACCCTCTGCGACCTTTTCGGCGATATTCTGCCGGTTGAAAAATACGGAATCGGACAACAGTGGTTTGCGCCGTGGGATGCGCTTGTTACTTGGTACGGCGTTCAGGAGGCCCTGACAGACCTGGCGCTCCGGCCGGAACTTGTCCATGCCGCGATGGAACGGTTGATATCCACATACTTCCACCGGATGAAACAATACAAAGAATTGAACCTCCTGAAACTCGATAACGGAAATTTCAAAATCGGTTCCGGCGGCCTGGGCTATACCGACGAACTTCCGGGGCCGGATTTTATTCCGGCCCGCGTCCGGACCCAAGACCAGTGGGGCTGCGCCACCGCGCAGATATTCTCGGAAGTTTCTCCCAAAATGCACGAAGAATTTGCTTTGCGTTATGAAAAACCCTGGCTGGAACAGTTCGGCCTCACCTATTACGGATGCTGTGAACCGCTTCATCACAAGATAGATATTTTGCGCAGTATCCCGAACCTGCGCAAAATTTCCATGAGCATGCGCATCGATGTTGACCAGGCCGCCCGCAATATCGGCAACCGCTATGTCTTTTCCTATAAACCCAATCCCGCCGTCCTGGCGTCCGACCAGTGGAACATCGAACAGGCGCGGCAGATACTCTCCGAAGTGCTTGAAAAAACCCGGCGCAACGGATGTACGGCGGAAATCATCCTCAAAGATATTTCCACGATAAGATGCGAACCCAGACGGCTTTGGGAATGGGCGGATATGGCCCGCGACGTTACCGAACAATTTGCGTAAAAGAACGTCCGGCGCTTGCTACCCGGAGCGCCGGCAAAGGACTCATTAAAACCTCTTCCGATGGCATTTATTAAGTTTTTAGGGACGGCCGGCGCGCGCTTTGTGATGATGGAACAACTGCGCGCCTCAGGCGGAATTTGGATTTCCAGCGGTTCGGATAACCTGATTCTGGACCCGGGACCCGGTTCTCTGGTGCGGGCGCTCTCAAGCCACCCCAAGCTGGACCCGACCAAACTGACCGGCGTCATCCTTTCCCATAAACACCTGGACCATTCCGCGGATGTCAACGTCATGATTGAAGCCATGACCGCCGGCGGCCACAAAAAAAGGGGCGCGGTCTTTGCGCCCCGGGATGCCTTTGACCCGGAACCGGTCATCCAGAAATATCTCCGTAATTTTCCGGAACAATTAGAAATTCTGGAGGAAGGAAAAGAATGCCGGGTAGGTGAAATTTATTTTACCGCCGCCAAAAAGATGCTGCACCCGGTGGAGACCTACGGTTTTAATTTCACCATAAACCGCCGGACCGTCTCTTTCGTCACCGATACCGGATATTTCCCGGAGATTGCGGAATATTTCCGCGGAGAAATAATGATAATCAACGTCGTCTTGACGGAACGAAAACCGGAAGTTTTTAACCTTTCCGTCCCGGAGATAGAAGACATTCTCGCCGCCCTCAAACCGCAGAAGGTTATCCTGACCCATTTCGGAAGGAAAATATTGCTGGCCGGCCCCCAAGAAATCGCCGACCGGTTAAGCCAAAAATTCGGCCTGGAGATAACGGCGGCAACCGACGGCATGGTGCTGAATCTTGATTGACAGATAGCGCGAAAAAAGTTACAATTATTTCTGCTTCGTGCTTTTTTTCACAATACGGTAAGATGGCTGAAATAAAAACAGATTACCTGCAGAATCCGTTAACAACCTACCTGGAGCGGCTCGCATCCAAAGACCCGGTGCCCGGCGGCGGCAGCGCCGGCGCTTTATCTCTTTCCCTGTCCGCCGCCCTGCTCTCGATGGTGGCAAATTTTACCATCGGTAAAAAGCGTTATCTTGAATTTGAAGCCGAAGCAAAAGAAATTTTAAAGAGAACCGAAGCTATCCGGCAGGAAGCAGCCCAATTAGCAGAGGAAGACAGCGTTGCTTACCTGCAATACCGCCGGGCCGCCGAAATGGATAAAGAGGCGCCGGGCCGTCAGGAAGCGCTGATTGCGGCAACCGGAGCCGGCAATAAAATCCTTCTGCGTACGGCAGAGTTATCCCGGCAGGTCTTAAATCTGGCTAAACCGCTTCTGGAAAAAGGAAACCCGTACCTGCTCAGCGATGTCGCCTGCGCGGTAAGTTTAGCCCGGTCCGCTTTTGAAATGGCGGAAATTAATATCCTGATCAATCTCTCCGGCGGCCTGAACCTGCCGGAGGCATCAAAAATAAATGAAAGTTTGCGTGCTTTACGCAGAGCCGTTATCTCCGAAAGCGAAGAAATTTTAATTGAAGTTAAACGTAAATTGTCATCCTGAGTCGTTCCTGTCATTCTGAACGAAGTGAAGAATCTATATTTTAACAGCGAGATTCTTCGCAAAAGCAACTCAGAATGACACAATAAATTAAAACGGAGTAAATTATGGCAAAATTACTGGAAGGCAAACCGATTGCGGAAAAGATTAAAGAAGAGGTTCAAGTAAAAGTAACAGAATTAAAAGCCAGGGGAATCACGCCGAAACTGGTAGCGGTCCAGGTCGGCGAAAACCAGGCCAGCGCGGTCTATTTAAAGAGCCAGCAGAGAGTCTGCGTTAATACCGGCGTTGACTACCAGTTGCTGACCCTGCCCGAAAATATCTCCCAGGCCGATTTAGCCGCCGAGATTATCCGGTTGAATTCCGATTCCTCGGTCAGCGGCATCATCCTCCAGATGCCTGTGCCGTCGGGACTTGACGGACGGGCTATCCAGGCCCTGATTGCGACGGGGAAGGACGTGGAAGGAATTAACCCGGCCAGTTTAGGTCTTTTGGTACTGGCAAAACCGCTTTTTACGCCCTGCACCGCCGCCGGAGTAATGGAACTCCTGAAAGCCACCGGCGAAAAACTTTACGGCAAGGAAGTGGTGGTGGTCGGACATTCTGAAATCGTAGGCAAACCGCTGGCGTTGCTCCTGCTGGCGGAATTCGCCACGGTCACCGTCTGCCATATCGCTACCGGCCAGCGCGGAAACCTGCCGGAACACGTCAAGCGCGCGGAAATCCTGATAGTCGCCGTCGGCAAAGCCGGACTGGTCAAGGGCGAGTGGGTCAAGGAAGGCGCCATCGTAGTTGATGTCGGCATCAACCGGGTGGCCGACAAACTGGTCGGAGACGTAGAGTTTGACGAAGCCGAAAAAAGGGCCGCCTGGATTACGCCGGTCCCGGGCGGAGTCGGACCGCTGACCGTGGCGATGCTGGTAAGAAACACGGTTGCGGCAGCAGAGAAGCAATAACTTTATCGAAAAATGCAAATTTCAAAATGCAAAATGTAAACGCACCCTTGAAGATTTGAATTTTGCAATTTTCACTTTACATTTTACATTAACGAGGTGAACTTATGGTTGTTACCGTTCAGAAATCACGGGAAGATATCCTGAAGAAACTGGAACCATTTCAAAAAGTATTTCTTTCCGGTTGTAAATCGTGCGCCACTACCTGCCGGACCGGCGGAGAACGGGAATTGAAAGAGATGACCAAATTCCTAACGGAAAGCGGCAAAGAGGTAACCGGTTACCTCCTGCCGGAAAAGGGCTGCCTGTTGCCCCCGGTCAAAAAAGATTTACGGTCACTCCAGAAAGCGATGGATGACGCCGAGGTGGTTTTGCTCCTCTGCTGCGGGCTGGGCAACCAGGTCCTGACCGAAATCACTAAAAAAATCGTGATACCCGGCTGTGACACCCTCTTCCTGGGGCCGGAATGGAAGACAGAACTATCACCGGCGGGCCTGATTAATACTTTTGAAGAAAAGTGCAGTCTCTGCGGCGACTGCATCCTGGACTTGATGGGTGGGCTCTGCCCGCATACCCTCTGCGCCAAGGGATTGCTTAACGGACCCTGCGGGGGCACCACGAAAGACAGCAAGTGCGAGGTGGATAGTGACCGGCCCTGCGGTTGGATGCTGATTTATAACCGCCTGAAGGAACTCGGGCGGCTTGACCTGATGAAGGCAAACCAACCGGCCAAGGACTGGTCAAAAAAGATAAAACCGCTGCACAGTAAAGCGGCGGTGTAACGCCTTGTGTCATCCCCGCATGTTTTAAGCGGGGATCCATATAATACAGGGTTTGGATTCCCGCTTACTATCCGCGGGAATGACATTCTTAAATTATGGGAGATGTTATGACCTTCAAAGAAAAGATTAAAGCAGGCAAGTTTTTAATCACCGTAGAATTCGGACCGGAAAAAGGAACGGAAACCCAGCCGTTTATCGATATCGGCAAGAGCATCGCGGACCGGGTGGATGGTTTCAACGTTACCGATTTACAGAGCGCGGTAATGCGGCTGGGCTCGCTGGCGCTCTGTATCAAGCTGAAAGAAGCCGGCCTGGAACCAATTCTCCAGATGACCTGCCGCGACCGCAACCGCCTGGCGCTTCAATCCGACCTCCTTTCCGCCGCCGCCTTTGGTATCGAAAACATGCTGGCGCTCACCGGCGACCACCCGATGCTGGGTGACGACCACGCCGCCAAACCGGTCTTTGACTACGACACGGTGCAACTGTTGGGCGCGGCCCGAAAAATGGAAACGGGCCAGGACGCAGCCGGCAATAAACTGGCGGAACCGTTCCCGCGTTTCTGCCTGGGCGCGGTAGTTAATCCGGGCGCTGACCCGCTGGAACCCCAATTAATGAAGATGGAAAAAAAGGTGGCAGCCGGCGCGGAGTTTTTCCAGACCCAGGCCGTCTATGAAGCAGATACTTTTGAAAAATTTATCCGGCAGGCAGAACAGTTTAAGGTGCCGATAATGGTCGGCATCGTACTCTTGAAAAGCGCCGGCATGGCAAAATATATGAACGAGCACGTCGCCGGAGTTCACGTGCCCGATAATTACATCAAGCGCATGGCCGACGCCCCGAAAGAAGGGCGGGTAGCGGAAAGCATTGCAATCGCTTCCGAACTAATCGGTAAATTAAAGGGCATGTGCCGAGGCGTACACATCATGCCTATCGGCTGGGAGAAGCACTGCGGTAAAGTTTTGGATGCCGCGGGATTATAAATAATGCGCCCTATCCAGAACATTGAATAGGGGACCCGTGTTCCCGCATACAAAAAACGCTGTCATTCCCGCGGATGGTAAGCGGGAATCCACGCACTTCAAGTACTGGATTCCCGATCTAAACATTCGGGAATGACAACCAAGGAGAATAAATGTTTACCTACCAAAAACGAATGGTCTGGTTTAACCAAGCGCGGTTTGGGATGTTCATCCACTGGGGCCTCTATTCCCTCCTGGGCCGGGGCGAATGGACGATGCTGATGGAACGCATCCCGCCGGATGAGTATGCCAAACTGGCCGACCAATCCGGGATGAAATACATGGTCCTTACCACCCGGCACCACGACGGCTTCTGCCTCTATGACAGCAAGATAAGTGATTTTACGTCGGTTAAGACCGCGGCCCAAAGGGATTTTGTGGCTGAATACGTCAAGTCCTGCCGGAAAGCCGGGATGAAAGTAGGTTTATACTACTCCCTGGCTGACTGGCGTTTTCCCGGATACTTCAATCTGAAAAAATACCCGGATAGTTTTAAGGCGATGGTCAAACAACTGCACGGACAGGTCAGGGAACTGATGACCAACTACGGCAAAATTGACTACCTCTTTTACGACGGGGAATGGATACCCGGCGTTCCCACGGCCCGGACGATGGAAGACGGCAAAGTAATGGCCTCGGAAAGCTCTAAACTCTGGCGTTCCAAAGAACTTAACCGGATGGTGCGGTCCCTCCAGCCGGGGATAATCATCAACAACCGGTCCGGCCTGGATGAGGACATGGACACACCGGAACAAACGGTAACCGCCTCCAAAGCCGGACGGGCTTGGGAATCCTGCATGACCATGGGTGATTTCTGCGGCTGGGGTTATATTAAAAACAATCCCAACTTCAAAACAACCACCCAACTAATTCAATACCTGGTAACTGCAGCCGGCGGCGCCGGAAATTACCTTCTCAACATCGGTCCGAAACCGGACGGAACAATCAGAGAAGAGGAAAGATCAAGATTGAAAGAAATAGGAAAATGGATGAAGGTCAACGGTGAATCAATCTACGATTCCGAAAAAGCCCCGGGCGTCCCGGCTCCCGGATGGTCTGGCGGCATGCTCGGAACAATCACCACAAAAGGAAATAACCTTTACTGGCACATCTTGCGCTGGCCCGGAGAGACCGCCTCCATGCCGGGAATAAAGAATAAAGTCCTTTCGGCCGTAATTCTGGCTACCGGCCAAAAGGTAAAAATAGAACAGGATAAAGACGGACGTCTCTTCCTGACAGGCCTGCCTCAAGAACCGCCGGATAGAAATAATACGGTTATTAAATTAAAACTGGACGGGAAACCGAAATTTATTGATTACGCCGGTATTCCGCTGTAAAATCCTTATTCCTCCCCCCTGCGCGGGGGAGGTAAGGTGGGGGGGTAAAATCCCCCTTCCCTACACCCCTCCCACAAAGGGGAGGGGACAATTTTCTACGGAGGCACTATGCTATCCGATTTAGAAATTGCCCAGAAAGCGAAAATAAAACCAATTACCGAAATCGCGGAAAAATTAGGCATCCTTGATGGCGAACTGGAACTTTACGGAAAGTACAAAGCAAAAATTGACCTGAAAGCAACCGGCCGCGTCAAAAATAAGCCCAAAGGAAAATATATCGACGTCACCGCCATTACGCCGACACCGCTGGGCGAAGGCAAGACCGTCACCACCATCGGCCTTTCCCAGGCGCTGGCTAAAATCGGGAAGAACGTCCTGACCTGCATCCGCCAGCCCTCTCTGGGCCCGGTATTCGGAATTAAGGGAGGCGCCGCCGGCGGCGGTTATTCCCAGGTTATCCCGATGGAGGACTTCAACCTGCACCTGACCGGCGATGTCCACGCAGTAGGTCTGGCGCACAACCTCCTCTCGGCTTTCATCGACAACTCCCTCTACCACAAGAACCCTTTCAACATTAATCCCCACTCCATCACCTGGCCCCGGGTGGTTGACGTCAGCGACCGGTCCCTGCGCAAAATCGTAACCGGGCTGGGCGGCAAAGAAGACGGCGTGCCCCGGGAATCATCTTTTGACATCACCGTTGCCTCCGAAGTAATGGCCATCCTGGCCCTGGCCACCGACCTCTTTGACCTCCGGAAACGGCTGGGCAAGATTGTCATCGGTTTAAGCAAAGAAGGCAAGCCCGTAACCGCGGAAGACCTTAAGTGCGCCGGCGCCATGGCGGTTCTCCTGAAGGATGCCATCAAGCCCACGCTGATGCAGACCCTGGAACATACGCCCTGTCTGGTCCACGCCGGCCCGTTCGCCAACATCGCCCACGGCAACAGTTCCGTCATCGCCGACCAAATGGGAATACACCTGGCGGAATACGTGGTAACTGAAAGCGGTTTCGGCGCGGACTGCGGAGCGGAAAAGTTCTTTGACATTAAGTGCCGGGTCAGCGGACTCAAACCGGATGCGGTGGTTATCGTCTGTTCGGTCCGGGCCTTAAAGATGCACAGCGGAAAATTCTCGGTCGTACCGGGCAAACCCTTACCCGAGAAACTTCTGAAAGAAGACCCATCCATCGTGGCGGAAGGCGCGGCTAACCTGGTCAAACACATTGAAAACGTCCGGCTTTACGGCGTGCCGATTGTAATTGCGATTAACCGGTTCCCGACTGATTTTGACTCGGAAATTGCCGCGGTGAAAAAGATTGCGCTCCAGGCCGGCGCCGATGACGCCTGCGAAAGCAACGTCTGGGCAAAGGGCGGTGAAGGCGGAAAAGAGCTGGCGGAGGCGGTGGTCGCAGCCGCCAACAAGCCGGGTAATTTCCAATTCCTCTATCCCCTTGAAGCAACCATCAAGGAGAAGATTGAAACGATTGCGACCAAAATATACGGCGCGGCCCGGGTTGAGTTTGCTCCGCTGGCCGAAGAAAAAATTAAATACTATACCGACCTTGGCTACAACGGCCTGCCCATCTGTATGGCCAAGACCCATCTCTCCCTTTCCCACGACCCCAAACTGAAGGGGAGACCGACCGGTTTCACCCTGCCCATCCGGGACATCCGCCTGGCCGCCGGCGCCGGCTTCCTTTATCCTTTCTGCGGAGAGATGCGCACGATGCCCGGACTGCCCAGCGTGCCGGCCGGCACAAAGATAGATATTGACGAAAACGGAAACGTGGTGGGATTGTTTTAGAAATAATAATTCTGAGGCCGGTTAACCAAAAAAATACTCCGGAAACTTCCTCCGGAGTATTTTACCTTTAAAACTCATCCGCTTTGAGAACCTGTCTTTAATGTGCGTCGCGCCTCTTTATGCCCAATCCTTTTTTTCTTGCTTTTACGTAGCCCGGATGACCCTCTTTTCCTCCGCAAATTCTCCATTCCGGACTGCGTTCAATGCCGTCGCCGCATCCGCAAATTTCCGTCGTTACTTTAATCCGGTCAAACAGAATTGAATAGAGTTTACGCGCCGGCATTACGTCACCGTATCGCAAACCCGTTTTCCGCAAAACATCCAGGTCCTTCTTCTGGTCCCGCAAACCCATGCTCCGGCCGCCGATACACCGGTTGGACGCCGGATGATAAAGGAAGCACGGCGTGCAGATCATACAGCAGCCCGCCACCAACTCCACCGGTATCTCCGGATTTTTCTGAATAATATCTATCGCTTCAAAAAGATTGTCTTCGACTATCGGCGCCAGTTTTTTCCTGCCCCCGTGAAAACAGGCCATGCACATCAGGTGGTGGGGCCGAATAAAAAGTTTATCGGCCCGGTACATCGCTTCCACGCTTTTTTGTTTGGCCCGCGCTTTCACCTTTTCACTTCGGGGAGCAATAATTGCCGCTACGCCTTGAGCGCGCCCCTTTTCATAATTGCCGCTCTTTGTTTCCGGACATCCCTTCCACGCGGCCGAAGCACTTGCCGGATCTCCGCAAATTCCTTCGGTTACGGTAACAACCTCAAACAAACGATCCAAAATGTCTAGGGCCGGACGTGTCGCTCCCGGAACAAGCCCTAACTTTTGCAGAATATCCAAATCCCGCTTGTCATTAAAGAGTTCTCCTCCCGGCGTATCATCTTCCCGGCCCGGATTCTGGTATTGATAGACGGAATCAACATTACACCGCAACGTTACCGGCAGAGCCGGATTCGCCCTTATCTTTTTCAAAATCTCGTTCAACCTGTCGTTCTTCATGTCATTCGTGCACCCGGCGCCAATCCGGCAGGCAAGACACATTAATTGGTACGGCCTTACCGTCAAAGAAGTTAATTTTTTACCCATAAATACCTTCTGAAAACATTAATATTATACCTAACGGTCAATTATCAGGTAACCAAATTATGCCTTGTAAACGCCGGACAACTTACCCGCCTCGTACATTGCCTCAATATTTTCCACCGGGGTGCAGGGCGCCAGGTTGTTGCCTTCGCGCAGGACGAACCGGCCGCCTTCCATGATTCCGGAAGCACAAATTCGCTTAACTTCCGCCTTAATTTCTCCCGGCGAACCGTCTTTCAGGAGCATCACGGTGGGACCGCCCAATATTTCAACCTCCGGACCCAGTTCCGTTCGTAATTTGCCGAAATTAACCGGGAAACCGGTATCAAAAGAATCTACCCGCAGATTTTCCTTGAGGAACTTGAAATGGCGGGTGGAATCTCCGCAAAGGTGAACTCGAACCGGTCCTCCGTCGCTGAATTCCGATACCAGCATCTGGTGGTAGGGCAAGACAAACTCCTGATATGTTTTGGTGGAAATCAGGGCAATGGCATCGTCGGCAAAACCGTAATTAGTTATTTTGAAACTGCCTTTATCCGGAGAGTCCGGAAATATTGACCAGCGCCACTGCCGGAGGGCTTTCATCCGGCGGATTATGTTTTCCGTAACGAAACGCATCAGGTCATGGTAATAGTTCGGGTCTTCGTACATATCCAGGCAGACCTCGGCAGAACCGCGAAGTTTGTACGCTGCGTCAAATGGTCCGTCGGTGCCTTCACCCGGGATGGTCGTCGGCGGTTTGACCGGAAGACCTTCAAATTCCAGCTTCGGGCATTTATCCTGCAGATACTCAAAGAAATCCATCGCCCGGCCCATAAGATTGCCGCGCAAGGGGTCGGGCGGTTCTAAATCGTAAAGTTTATGCTTATTCTCTTTCAGTATTGCTGTTGTATCCGGAATCCCGTTTCCAAAATAGCGCAACGGACAGCCAAACCAGCCGGCTTCGTATGAATTCTGGAAATCAACCGCTATTTGCCAGCCGTTTTTAGGCGGACCCATTTCGCTGTCGCAGATGAGGTTGTAACGCACCCATTTCTGGTATGCCAGCTGGCACTCAACCTGGGCCTGGGGGTTTTTAAAAAAATCCTCAAAGGTATGCCCGGTGTTATTTATTTCCGGGTTGCCGAAGAGGTTACGGATGCTCCCGGCAACAGTGACCGGCACGCGGTAAGGTCTGCGTTTATGGTATGCTTCCCAAACTTTAATCACTTCTGCGTTGTGTTTCGGGAAGTCAATCTTGTGTTTCAGGAAATATCCCATATCAAAATTTCCGTAAAAATTCTACGGCTTTGGCGATATCAACTACTGGGTCCGCGCCTACTTCCCGTTCAATGATGTAAAATCCTTTAAAACCTATCCCGACCAGCGCTTTCAAGTACTCCGGAAAGTTTACATCCCCATCACCCAGCGGAACTTCACCGTTATTTTTTCTGCCGTCTTTCGCATGGGTCTGGACGATGTACTTTTGCAGGACGGAAACACCGCCGATTTGGTCAAACCCTTTCATTGCCAGGTTGGCCGGGTCATAATTAACTTTGATGGAATCGTGTTTTACCTGGTCCAGGAACTCCTTCATCAAGGCCGGCTCTTCCGGACCGGTCTCGGTGGCAAGGCAGCAGCCGATCTTATCCCCGTGCGCGCCCAGAATATCCATCGCGTACTGCATCACCTTCCAGGATTTGGAACCGCGGTCTTCCGGAATAGAGCCGATGTGGGTCTGGACGATGCCGCAGCCCAGCGCCCGGGTGTTATCCATAATCTTTTTAGTCCGGACAATGCGCTCTTCCACGTCGCTCTCATCGGTAAATTGATGCCCGCCCAAATCCCCGCAGGTGGAACTCAGCGCCAGACCGTAAGAACCGATTAAGTCCTTCAATCCCCTTATTTCCGTTCCGGTTAAGCGCTCAATAACTACCTCATCCGGAATATCGGTCAATTCGATACCATCCAGTTTCAATTCCCGGCACTTATCCAGGCCGCTCTTAACGCCCAACCGGAACGAACCCAAAAACACGCCTACCTTTAACATGAACTCCTCCCGCCTGTTTTACGTGATTGATTGCGCCGATAACCAAAAGTATTGTATTTTAGCATAAAACGCTTTACTCTATAAAAAAAGGCAGTAGAATCTTATCGGCAGAAACTTAACAGAATACGGAGAAGGGTTTTTGGGTAACGACTACGCAGAATCGTCCGCGGAGCAAAAAACAAAAAAAGAGAAAAAATAATGGTTTTAACTATCTTTCCGACAGCGCGAGTAATTTAATCGCGTTTCCGCGCGCAACCTTCCCGAAGACCTGTTCCGTGATTTTTTTCTCATTTTTGAGTTTCAGCAGGAAATCAACCAGGGGTGTCCCCCCGTCCGGCGTGCAGATATCGGTGCCGAAAAATAACCGGTCCTGAAATTCATTCAGGAATTTAACGGCGTATTCCGGGTCACGGGCCAGCGCGTTACACCCGCTGCCCGCCGACAAATCACCCAACAGGTTCTGATACCTCCGGAACAGTTTCGGCACAGCACCCTCTTCTTTAACCGGGTAATATGGGTAAACATACCGGTCTCCCGGTGTTTCCAGGGGCGCCATCTCCGCCCAGAACGTCTGCGAGTGGGCAAGAAAGAGCAGTTTCGGAAACTTTCTCAAACACCATTCCAACTGCGGGAGCCCTGGATCGTCCTGAAGGCCATACAAACCGCCGGCGATGTCTGCCGCGATATGAAAAGTAAGCGGCAATCCGGCGTTTTCAACGTGTTTGAAAAGGTTTTGCACCAGCGGGTGGAGGAAGGGGAGGTTGGGACAAACTTCGCCGATTCCCTTGCAACCCTTTTTCCGGTAGTAACCAAGGAGGTCACCCAGCGGGGCATCAACCGAATTGGTCATCGCCCGCGGGTCAATGTTGCAGAAAGGGATGAACCGGTCCGGGTATTGCGCGCAGATTTCCAATATCTCTTCGTTCCCCTGCAACGCAAAAGAGCATTCCGGATTTACCACGGGCAGGAGAACCGCCTTTTCAATCCCGAGTTTATCGTACTGTTTGATTAAAAGTTCCGGAGTAGAAAAAGAGATGTCCTTGCTGTTTCGCGGCGGACCAAAACTTCTCATCACGTGAACGTGAATATCGATAAACATTTTCCCCCCGTATTTATATTCAGAACAAGCTAAGTTTTGCGTCCTTCAGGATATCGAGCGCGCTCCGGGCATAGTCGTATATCGTTACTTCATCGATTGTGCCGTTAAAGCCGTAGGCATACCCGCCGTTGTACGCGCCGATATAGATGGTCTTCTGGCCTTCGGTCAGGGCTAAGCCCTTTTCGCTGACCCCGACCTCTTCCCCGTTCAGGTAGACCTTAAAGAGAGAGCCGTCATAGGTGCCGGCGATGTGGTACCAGGTGTTGCTGACAATCGGGTTTTGGGCGGAGTTTGAAGCGGCGCTCCATAATTTCAGGGAAGCATCCCCATCCCCCGATAGCAGTTGCAAAGAATTCCAAGCGATCCGGAACCGGAAACCCTTTCCGTAATCGCTAAAAGTATTTGATATAATCTCGCAACTATCGCTCCTTGCCTGCCACTTATCATTGAACTTGACCCATGCTTCCACGGTCAGCCCTTTGGTGAAGTCGTATTTGTCTGTTCCGGCCACTGCCACGCATCCGTTGTTGCTTCGGGCGGCCTGGTCTCCGGCAGTAAACTCCAGGGCCTTGCCGACTTTGCCTTCCCCCCACTTCGTATATTTGCCCTCGTTCAGAATCGCGCCGTTGTTATTGTTACCGCTGGCGTCCTTAACAACCAGCCCTTCCCCCTGGTCAAAATTCAGGGAGCAGACCGGCCCTTTTCCCTCTCCGGCAAAAGAAGGGATGCTGATTAAAAGACCCAGGAATATTGTTGCCATAACCAGCCATTTTTTATTCATCTTATCCTCCTTGTTTTACTTTTTTCTGTCTTATTTAACCAAAAATAGTTAAGTTCTTAATAAACCCCTCTCCCATAGGGGAGAGGGCAAGGGTGAGGGGGAATATTCACCAACTAAAAAACCCCCTCAACCTACACCTTCTCCCCCACGGGGAGAAGGAAATTAAACCTTTCTGATGCTCATGTTGCGTTAGGTTGCTATTTTCAGGCTAATAAGATACTTAAGTTTTTTACTCCGCGCTTCCGTGATATATTAGCATCTTGTTCTGTTGTTGGCAATATCTTATTTTTCGTATATCTCTATCTCTGTTATCTTGGAGTTGGGCCCGTTTGTCCCGGTAACCCAGATTCGGATGCGGTCGGTAGTTATCGGCGAGAAGGTATGGGTAATCATATCTTCATTCTTCCCGGAGGCCTGAGCCACCTCTTTCCAGGCCCCGGAGACAAAGGCCTGAACGCTGTAGTCCTTCAAACTCTTTTCAAACGGATAGACCACCACTTTGCCAATGGAGTGTGTTGCGGGTAGTTTTACCTCAATCCAGTCGGGGAACTCATCCGGCGTCTTGTCGTTCCAGGCCAGACACTTGTAATGGTCAACCTTATCCACTATTCCGTCTACCACGTGCCACAAGCCGTTATCTTTCCGCACATATTGAGCGGCATTGCTGGAAGCGTCCAGCGTTACGCCGTCGCCTTCAAACATCTGGAAGGCGAGGTTGCCCGGTTTCTTTCTGTCCTGGTTTACGGCCTCTATCTTTTTGCAGATTTCATTTACGGTGAGCAGGCCGGTCTTTTCCTTGGAGGTGGTATAAACATGGACCTCGAAAGT
>JAPLMK010000055.1 GCA_026387085.1 Candidatus Omnitrophota bacterium | reverse complement strand
CGTAAAATTAACATACCGGCCGTTGGTGCTGATGCCGCCGCCTGACCCGCTGAGCGCACTCATAATCTCGATGACCGGGAAGAGGTTGTGGGCCGGGTCGGCCTGGATGAAAGCCGTGGCTTCCGGAAGCAAATTTATGCCGTAGTTGTGGAGCGCGACCGAGAGGCGGGGGATACTTTCGGAAGGGTTGTCCGGTTCAACCGCCATGATAAAGCCGTCTTCGCCGTAGGCGCCGCCCCAAAATTCGTAGCCCTCTACCCAGAATGGGGCTCCGTAGTCGTTGGGAATTGTAAGGGCGGTAGATGCATCAAGTTGCGCCGTATCAGCCGGGAGATATTCGGCCAGGGCCTGGTAAGGAAAGGATGGTATAATTTGCACCCAGCCGTTTTGGGAGAAGTAGAGTTTTCCGTCCGGCAGGGTGGGCAGGACAGAGCCGTTGCTTCCGCCGCCGCCGCTGCAGGCAAGCCCGAAACCTACAATTAAAAGGACAGATAATATTCCGACAAGCCTGTTTTTTAAGATCATAATACCCTCCCTGGGTTGAAGTTCTAAAAGTAGTATCTTAAATTAGTTAGAAAAAGATAAATTTATTATTTCCGTAAAGTTTTTCCCTTCTCCCCTAAGGGGAGAAGGTGTAGGTTGAGGGGTGTTAGTTTGCGAGATTCCCCCTCACCTTCACTCGCCTGGGCGGCGAAGCCTGACCGGTCCTCTCCCCGTTGGGGAGAGGGATTGAGTGACAATTACTGATGTGAAGATGCTATATTAAAAAATATTACCATTAATGCTTAACCGGCGAAGTGCCTCATCTAAAATCTATACGAAACTGAATCGATGCCTCACCTAAGAAATCTATATGAAAGCGTACTGCCTCTGGTAAGATAAATGCTACAAAGGAGGCGGTGAATGGGGTTAACGATGAACGAAAGAAGAGCTATAACCAGGGAAGTGGCAAAGAGGTATCAGAAAGCGCCGAAGAAAGAAAAAGGGCAGATGCTGGACGAATTTGCGGAAACGCTTGGTTACACCCGGTGCTACGCTTCTTATGTGCTGCGGAACTGGGGCCGGGAAATCAGCCGGCGCCTTAAGAACTGGGATAAGCTTGTTTTAGTAAAAGACCCGAAACTCAAGAAGAAGCGAATCAGGCCAAGGATTTATGACGGGGCTGTTTTGCCGCCTTTGAAAAAGGTTTGGGGAATCCTTAACTACCCTTGCGGCAAGAGGCTAAAGCCTTTCTTGAAAGAGATCGTGCCGGTCTTGGAAAAGTACCGGGAGATTATCATAGACCCTACCATCAGGGAAAAGATCCTTGAAATGAGCGCGTCCACCATTGACCGGCTCTTAAAAGCCGAAAGAGAGAAGTGGCAGGTCAGAGGAAAATACACTACGAAACCCGGGATGCTCTTAAAGAGCCAGATAAAAATCAGGACCTTCTCCGAATGGAATGAAAATAAGCCCGGCTTCATTGAAGTGGACCTGGTCGGACATGACGGCGGATACATCGATGGCTTCTACATTCAGACGCTGACGGCCACCGATATCTTCACCGGCTGGACCGAGACGGAAGCGGTTAAGAACAAAGCCCGAATCTGGGTCTTTCAGGGCTTAAAGAATCACCGAAGCCGGTTTCCTTTCCCCATCCTGGGCATAGATTCTGATAATGGCGGTGAATTCATCAACCACCCTCTCCACGAATACTGTCTGACTGAAAATATTACCTTCACCAGAAGCCGCTCTTACCGCAAGAATGATAACTGCTACGTGGAGCAGAAGAATTTTTCCGTGGTCCGGAAGATGGTGGGTTACCGCCGGTATGACACCGAAGAAGAACAGGAAATACTCAACCGGCTCTATCGGTTTCTTTCCTTCTACACCAATTACTTTCAACCTTTAAGAAAACTGGTTAAGAAAGAACGGGTGGGCACGAAGGTCAAAAAGACATATGATGCTCCTAGAACGCCCTACCGCCGCGTAATGGAAATACCCGAAATACCGGACAAAACAAAAGAAACATTAACCCGGCTTTATGACCAGATTAATCCGGCCCAATTAAAGCGGGAGATGGAAAAACTCCAGAATAAATTAATTAACCTTTCGGTGGCAAAAAAGAGACTGCGGAGAGAACAAAAGGGAGTGCAGAAACAGGAGGACTTCGTGTATAATTTAAGTGCGGCGGCGGAATCTATCCTTCGTATAGATTCTTACGTGAGGCATTAGGACCGGTGTCAATCTTTTTTCCGGCGTTTCCAACGGGAGAGCAGGACGGATACGGCAATGGCCAGGGGACCGGCCGCGCCGCCGCCACCGCCGCCACCTGAGGCCGTACTTGTTTCCGCCATTGCGGCGGTAATATTCTTATTATTATTCATCGTGATTGTTATCGGATTGGTGGAACCGGTTGCGTTGCCGCTCCACCCGGTAAAGTGATATCCGGCGGCCGGGGTGGCGGTTAATATTACCGTCTCTCCCACTGTGTATTCGACCTTATCCGGATTGATAGTTATTGTGCCGCCACCGGGCGGGGTAACCGCAGCGGTTAACGTGTAAGTGCTGCCAGGTGTGACTGGACCGACCGTTAATGTTCCGCCCGAAAACCAGCGGGCTCGGGCCGGATTATTTTTCTCCGGGGCAAAATCGCGTGGCGGACCGATAATCGGAAGCGCATCTGAAATTGTCCACCACCCGGGGATTATCGGCAGGGCAAGCGGGTCGGCGTTCCAATAATAGGAATAATCAGCCAGGGCGTTGGTGCCCGGCGGTTGCAGACCACTGGATTCGGTGTTGTTACCGTAGGTGAAATGGTCTCCGCCTTCAAAATGATATCCGTTGCCGACCGCGATTTGGGCCAGGAAATCTCCCCGGAAAAGTTCGTTGCCGACTACATTCTGGCTCTTTGCGTTCAGGTCGGTCATGTTGAAGCCGCAGTTCTCCGCCCGGTTCCGGAAGAAAGTGTTAAGCGGTCCGTGGATGCCGTTGTGAGAGTTATCAATCCAGAGATGCTCCACGATGTTGCCCTCAAAAAGATTGGCATAGGGATAATTACCGTGGAGCGCTATGTCTCCGGCCCAGGAGGGATGGCTGTCGCTTTTGGTGTCGCGCGAGTAGTTGTAGCCGAAGACATTTCCGTTGGCGCCTGCCTGCAAAAGGATGGAATGGCGCAAAACCCGGAAGATATTGTTTTCAATTAGACATTCGCCGCTTCGGGACTGTACCTTCACCCCGTACCCTGAGCCGCCGTCATCATATTCGTGGGCATTTTCAAGGTAGCAGCCGGTGACCTCAATCTGGGTGCTGTTATCAAGGGCGATGTGACTGCCGAAAGCCTGATAACTGTGCACTCCGCGCACCCAGCCCTGCGCCGCGTAAGAGAAGTGGATGGTATACGAATTGTCCCGGGCTGTGGCGTCTCCCGCCAATAAGCGTTGGAGTTTAAGGTTATCCACCCCGCTATTCTTGTTGGCGTTGATGCGCCTAATTTCAGGATTGCGGATAAGCGGATACGAGTGGCGCAAAGGGCTTTCCAGCGTTAAGGTGTTTCCCGCTATCGTAATTGTCCGCACGACTTGCCCCGCGGAATAATCCGCCCACGCGTCGGTGATATTCCAGGAGGAATCATTTTCCTGTCGGATTAGGGCGTAGTCACCAACGGAAAAGCTGCTGCTGTCGGAAATAATAATCGTGTTTTCATGCATAATAACGGGTTCGGTCAGGGGTATCCAGAGTCCGGTCTCGCTGCCGTATATTTTGATGGCATGGTCAGTAAAATCAAAAAGCAGCGTGGTGTCTTTTGGGTTTTGCCCGCACAGCACCACGCCGGAAGGGACGATAATAGGCGATTGGATAAGGTAGGTGCCGGAGGGAAAGTAGATGACACCAGGGGTTCCGCCGAGCGAAGCGATGGCAACGGCAACTGCGGGCTGGTCGTTGGTAGTTCCGTTGCCGAGGGCGCCGGAATCGCGCACGTTCACCATTGTGTCCGGAATAATAATGTCTCCGGGGTATCCGGCGTGCTGCCAGGCGCTGTTGAATGTGCGGGACAGCGGAATCTCCTGTCCGAGAACCGACCCGGCCAGCGAAAAGAACAGGAAGACAAAACAAAACAGATAAAATTGCCTGCGGATTTGCGTTTTCATATTTTTTCCCGGCGTTTCCACCGGGAGAGCAGGGCGGATACAGCAACGGCCAGGGGACCGACTGGTCCGCCGCCGCCGCCGCCACCACCTGAAGCCGGGTTGGCTTCAAAAAAGGCCGCAATCGTATGGCCGTCTTCCGTAATCGGCGCAAAAGTAT